>NZ_JALNTN010000007.1:166927-182302 GCF_023161905.1 Pseudoalteromonas sp. 2CM41L | reverse complement strand
CGCCTCTGTGCTCTCGGTGGTCAAATGGTTTGGGTTTAGTGCACAACGTGATTAAGAGATTATTATCACCACAGAGGACACGGAGAAGTGAAAGAGAAGAGTTAATTACTTCTCGGTGTAGCGCGCAGCGCCTCTGTGCTCTCGGTGGTAGATTCGTTTGGTTAAATGCACAACGTGATTAAAGAGATTGTTATCACCACATAGGGCACGGAGAAGTGAAGGAGAAGATCGAATATAACTTCTCGGTGTAGCGCGCAGCGCCTCTGTGCTCTCGGTGGTCAAATGGTTTGGGTTTAGTGCACAACGTGATTAAGAGATTATTATCACCACAGAGGGCACGGAGAAGTGAAAGAGAAGAGTTAATTACTTCTCGGTGTAGCGCGCAGCGCCTCTTTGCTCTCGGTGGTAAAAATGGCTTGGGTTAAGTGCACAACGTGATTAAGAGACTATTATCACCACAGAGAACACGGAGAAGTGAAGGAGAGGAACTAATAACTACTCGGTGAGCGCCTCGGTCAGTTAAGCTACGTGGCAATCTCAATTTTAATGTCTTCCCCCAGCACCTCTTTATACTTGTTTGCTAATGCATGTTTTGCATTATCATCGCCGTGTAGAATTTTTATATGGCTGGGCTTTTTCTTCATACCTGTTACAAATTTAACTAAGCCGTTTTGATCAGCATGTGCGCTGTAACCGCTAATGGTATGCACCTGTGCGTTAATTGTAATACGTGTATCGTTTATAAAAACATACCCATTACGTGGGCCATATTTTTGAATTTCACGGCCTAGCGTACCGCGACCTTGGTAGCCTACAAATATTATATCGGTTGTTAAATCATCCAAAAAACGCTCAAGGTAATTAACTATACGGCCACCGGTGCACATACCGCTTGCGGCTATAACAATGGCTGGGGTTTGGTGTGAGCTTAAATAGTTAATAATTGCTTGGTGTTCTGAGTGGCTATTTATAGTGGTTAATGCTTTAAAGTCGAGTGGGTGCCTACCCATTGCTACCTTACGTTTTGCTTCTGCATCCCATAAGTGTTTAAACTTTTTATATTGGTGTGTAAAGTCAGCAGCCATAGGCGAGTCTAGTATTATGTGTATATTACGCCAAGGTGAGCCTTTAGCCGATTGATGTATTAGCTGCTCTAGCTCGTAAAGTAGTTCTTGGGTGCGGCCAATACTAAATGCAGGCACTAACACCACGCCGTTATCTGCAACTGCGCGCTCAATAACGTTTTTTAGTGTGTGCGCGCGCTCTTTGCGGCCTTGATGATTTTTATCACCATAAGTTGATTCAATCACTAATGTATCTGCTTTATAGGGCGCTTTGGGGGTCGGTAGCAATGCGGTGTAAGGTGCGCCTAAGTCACCTGAAAATACCACTCTATGGGTATTTTTATTATGTTGATTTGAGCTGGTTGTATGGGTAATGTCTATTTCAATATATGCAGAGCCAAGTATATGGCCGGCTCGCTGAAACCTCGCCTTTGCAGTTTGCTCCCCTTTGCATGGAAGGGTAAACCATGTTTTAAAGTTAACACTCACAATGTATTTTTGTAGTAAGTTTAGGCAGGCTTTTATAATTTTTGGGTCGCGTGTTACACCTACCTTTAAGGCATCTTCAATAACAAGTGGGAGTAAACTTGCTGAGGCGGGAGTTGTAAATATAGGGCCTTTAAAGCCAGCTGCTAATAAATAAGGTATACGCCCTACATGGTCAATATGGCAATGAGTTACTATTAACGCGCTTATATGCGTTGTATTAAATTCTATAGATAAGTCTACTTTTGCGTCTTCTCCTTGAAACAACCCACAATCAATTAATATGCTAGTTTGTGGGTTAATTACTAGCTCATGGCATGAGCCTGTTACGCCATTAACCGCTCCATGGTGAAGTATTTGCATGGTTTTCCTTTTTTAATTAAATCTAGCTGCCTACATAGTTAATGAGATATTAAGCTGTAATTTTTACGTGCAATACAGCTTACATAAAAGTAGTGGCTAAAGCTTAAGGGCGCAAATTAAGCTTGTTTTGCATATAATTTACGCCATTATTTGTATTAAAAAAGTTCTGTAGTATGTTTTTATCGTTATTTACCTGTGTGCATTAGTAATGCAGTTTACTCAAACTGTATTGCAACCTACAATACACCGCCCGTTAATTTAGGTGTATATAAAATGGTGCGGCTAAACGCTTTTTTAAACTTATGAGTGGACTAAAACTATGCTAAGTAATTGTAAAATGCCAGTAAGTGAGCCTCGGTTTGCTAATTTTGGCTCTGTATTTTTAGGCCCTGTGCTGAGCTTTTTTTCGCAGCGATTATTAGACAATCAACCGCAAGACAAACCACTGTATTTTTTAGCACGAGAAGGCTACTGGTTACAGCAAGCATATAACCACTATTTAAATGGCGCTCGCAAACAGCAAAAAAGCTATTATTTATTAGCTTCACGTGCATTTTTATTTAAGCTGTTACTGAGTGATGAACGAAGCTATACGTACTCTCTTAAAGGCGACTTTACAGGTACGTTTTATGATTTAATGCGTACTCGCTTTTTACTCTGCGACTCTGAAATTACCACCATTTTTACCGAGCGCGTTTTTAATACGCAAATAGACCTAAAAAAGGATAAAAGTAAAATCATTGCTATGTTAACGGATAGCCGTGATGATATAGATTTACTTGTTGCGCCGATTAAATGTGCTTATTTAGCGTATTTAAAGTCAATAGAGGTAACTGCCCAGAGTACTCTGCACTTAGTTGATTTAGGCTATTCAGGTACTATCCAGAGCTTGTTAGGCATATTACTCAATAAAGATACGCATGGACATTATTTGATTGCTTCTAACCCTGGCTCGCACAAAGTTGCTAGCACACGTGCTTATATGCAAGGGTATTTAAAAGAGGGTGTTAAAATAGGTGACGGTTACTTACCACTAGACCGCTCAATGTTTTTAGAGTCATTGCTAACAGCACCTAACGGGCAATTTAGAGATATTAAATTTAATACCCTTAACCCTAATAGTTTTGATATGTATTATGGCCGAAAAGTCGCTTCGCAGCGCTATTTTTACCTGTTAGAACAAGTTATGGCGGGCGCTTTAAGTTTATGTGAGCATAATGCTCAGCGTGCTGTTAACTTTACAGCTAATGAGCTAGAAATCTTATTAGAAAGCTATTTAGCTAAACCTAATATGATCCCTCATGCAGTTAGGCACATTTTTGATATTGATGATGATGTAGCGGGTAATGGTACTGTTAACGCAATTCAATTTTTTGGTTTAGGTTAATGATAAATAAAAAATTTATAAAAAAAGCAGCGCCCGGTTTATTTAACTTTGTTAAAAATCAACCTTTTCTGTTTAGGGTTGCAAAGGGAGTGGAACGTAGGCTCCTAACCCAACAATATGTTAAGCGTAGCGCTGGTTTTAAACGCTATTCACCAAAAAAAATAGCTAAGTTATTAACTGCTGCAAAAGAAAAAGGGTTATTTGATAGCCATTGGTACAGTGCTAACCAGTGCCGTGTGTTTAGCTGTGAACAAGAAGCCTTTGAAGATTATTTGCACAAGGGGGCATTTAGCTGCGTAAACCCCAGCCCTAACTTTGATACCGAGCTTTATTATAAATGTAATACAGACATTTATTTACAAGGTGAGCATGCATTAGTGCACTATATATATCATGGTGAGAAGGAAGGGCGTTTAGCCATGCCTGCTTCGCGCAAGTGGCACCCAAAAGCTATTAGCTCAACTGCAGATGGTATACCTAAAAGTAAAAAAATAGCCATGTGTTTTCATGTGTTTTATGGTGAGTTTATAGATTATTACGCCAACTGCTTAGCTAAATACGAACAGCAGGTTGATGTATTCATAAGCGTTGCCAGCGACGAGCTTGCTAGTAAAGCACAAACGGTTTTTAACGCCTGCCCAAAAGTAAGTAAGGTAACTGTTAAAGTTGTGCCTAATCGTGGGCGCAATTTTGGACCTTTACTTGTTGAGTTTGCTCAGGATTTACAAAATTACGATTTGTTTTGTCATATGCATTCTAAAAAGTCGCTTTATTCTGGCCGCGCTCAAACACAATGGGCCGATTACCTAGGCGAATACCTTTTAAAAGACCAGCACGTTATTAAGCAAGTTTTAAATCATTTTGACAATAACCCAAATACAGGGATTTATTACCCAACCTCGTTTTGGATGATGCCTAATTGGGTTAATCACTGGCTTAAAAATAAACCTCATGCAAAAAAAATGGCGAGTGAGTGGCAAATAGAGCTCGCGGATGACTTTATAGCTTATCCTGCTGGTGGTATGTTTTGGGCGCGTCCTGAAGCACTTAAACAGTTATTAAATAAGCCATACAGCTATGATGATTTTCCTGCAGAGCCCTTACCTAATGATGGCTCAGAGCTTCACGCTCTTGAGCGTTTAATTGGTTCTCTTGCAGAAAAAAATGGCTATCAACAGCTGTTTTATTATCCTACCTCGGGTCAGTTTACCCATGATAAAAGTTTTATTTTATCGCAGTATGTTAATAGTGCTGAGGGCTTAACTCATCAACTTAATAGTTTTGAACATATAAGCTTTGACGTGTTTGATACATTAGTAAGGCGCAAATATCACGCGCCAGACTACGCTAAACTGTTGCTAGGTAAAAATTTGGTAGAGCAGGGTGTTGTTTTAAATGCGCACGAGTTTGTTATAGTCCGTAACAATGCCGAGTTTGAAGTGAGGCAGCAAAAAAACTTTGTAGGTGATGTAACTATTTTTGAAACGTATTTACATTTGGCAAATAGTTATAACTGGACCACAGAGCAGGCTAATAGTTATGCAGAGCAGGAGTTTGCCTACGATTTAGAAATGATTTTACCAAAAGACGAAATGGTCGATTTGTTTAACCATTTAATTTTATCAGGCAAACAAGTAACGGTTGCCTCCGATACTTACTACACAAAAAAACAAGTGGCGCTTATGCTTGCCAAAGTTGGTGTCAGCGTGGGGTTCGAGCTATTGGTTTCAAGTGAGTTAGGTAAGCGTAAAGACAGTGGTACAATGTGGCAACATATAAAAGAGAGTTTACCCGAGGGGCAAAGTTTTATACATGTTGGCGATAACGCCGTAGCCGATGCCCAAATTCCGGGTGACTTTGGGCTGCAAAATTTGCATATTTTAAACCCTCTTGATAAGTGGCATGCAGCTGGGTATGAAAACCCTTTTGTGGGTGAATTAAGTTTAAACGAAACACAAATTCTTAAATGGGGTTTGTTAGTAAGTGATTTTGGCCGTTTTGGGTTTTTAGGTGAGTAGTAATTAATGTTTGATACTTTATATTTGCATATTGGTTGGTCTAAAACCGGTACGTCAGCAGTTCAATTTCAGTTAGATTTGCAAAAAGATACCTTAAAACAGCAAGGGATTTTATATTCTACGCTGTTACAAATGAACGACCAAGCGCATCATCATTTTGCTTTAGCCTTTGCGCCTATTCATGGCTACCCTGCAAAGTATAAAATACCAGAAGTACTTGATTTACTTGAGCAAGAAATGCGTGATAACGAGTGTCATTCCGCACTGGTTTCTAGTGAGCTATCGCCTTTTTATTTTAATAACCCTCGTTTTCAGGAGTGGGTTAAAAAGTTTAAAAAAGTGGTGGTGATTGGCACTGTAAGGCGTCAATCAGATTTACTTTTATCGTTATTTAATCAGTTAGTAAAAGACCCTCAAGTAAGATATCAGGGGCGCTTTTTTCAAATGGCGTTGAATAACTTTCCGCGACTAAATTACTTTCAGCAACTAAACCGTTGGTCAGAAAAGGTAGGAAAAGAAAATATATGGCTGGTTAATTACGACGATGGCGTAGTTGACTCGTTTTTGTCACTATTTGACCTTCAGCTTAAAAACACCAACGACAATGTGGTTGTGAATAAATCTTTACCTACAAGCGCATTAATGCTCATGCAGGAGCGTACTGAAGGCATTACCGACATACCTCATTACACGCGTATACGTGATGAGCTAATAGCTGAGATTAATGACTACCCTGAGTCAAAAAAGCCAACTCGTCTTTTACTAAGTAAAGGAGAGCTACACGCTATTAATGCACACTTTTTAGGGCCAAATCGCCGTTGCGCAAAAGAGTTTATAGGCCAAGATGAGCTTTTTGCACAAAAGCCCTGTAAGGATGTTTTGTGTTTTTAACTCGATTCAATCGCTTTCATAAAACTAAAAATAGTCAGTTTATTATTGATGATATTATTAATAGAAGCGAAAAAATAACAATAAAAAGGGGCGCTCAATACCCGCCAGTAGCAGTACCCGAGGCTGTTTCTCAGCATGCCCGTTTTCGTGGTAATGCATTTAAACAAAAAGGGGTCAGTGTTTTTGCATCAAACAGTGTTCTGGCGTGTTTAGATGAAGAAAAAGGTTTTTTAAGCCACGGGAAAGTTGTAAATGGTTTTAGTTATAAAACAGCAGTAGATAAATTAAATAGTGCTAAAGAGTATGCTGATTATTCTAAGCTTAAAGTACTCGATTTAACGTCTCCGGGCGGTAAGTTTTATAGCCATTTTTTGTTTGACGTGTTACCAAAAGTGCAAGCTATTAAGTCATTAGGTATAGATTTAAACTTTTTTGATAAAATAATTATTAATTTTAAAGATTTGCCTTTCATTAAAGAAGCATTCGAGATTCTTAATATCGACTTTAATAAAGTAGAGGGCAGAAGTGCCTATAACAGGATATTAAAGTGTAGTTGTTTTGTGTCGGTAAGTGAGCCAAGGGATGCGCTTTATACGTCTGATTGGATTGTTGATTTTATCCGTGAGACGTTCTCTTCAAATTTACCAATAAGTGCTGGTACGTCTTTGTATATTAGTCGTAATTTAGGTAGCAAACGAATAATTACAAATGAAAACGAGTTTATAAACGAACTACATTTAGCTGGTATTGATACTATATATTGCGAGAAAAATACGGTAAAACAAAATGCTAAAATTTTTAGAGCCGCAAATGTTGTTGTTGCCCCGCACGGTGCCGGTTTAGCTAATATAGTATTTTGTAGGCCAGGTACAACCGTGGTTGAGCTTTTTTCTAGCCATTGGTCGGACGAATTTTGGAAGCTGTGTGTAGCGTGTGGCCTTAACTATATACCGGTTCAGGTTGAGCGTGAAAATGGCTCGGTGGCCAATTTAACCACGCTTGATTATGCTAACTCGTATTTAAAATTAAACGCTGAAAATATGCGAGTTAATAACTTTCTAAGCTTATTTAACCGCGTAGATTATTAATGAAAACAATTATCCATATTGGCCCCCCAAAAACGGGGACTTCAGCTATTCAAAAGTGGCTAAAAGATCACGCCAGCTACCTTTTATCAAAAGGGGTTTATTACCCCGAGCATCAGCAAGATAGTAACGGAATTAGTTCGGGTAACTTTTTATCTGTTTTTTCTGCGCATAACGGTGATTATGTATTTAACCCAAAGAAGCTGCAAGACATAATAACTAAAGCACAAGCTGCTAACTGTAGTACATTGTTATTAAGCTCAGAATTCTTTTTTAGCCGCTTACCTGCACTAATAAAAGCGATTCCTGATGCGCAATGTATTGCGTATGTTCGTAACCCAGCTCAGTTGCACGAGTCTCATTATAATCAGTCAGTTAAACGCCATGGTAATACCGCGGTTATAAAAAGGGCTGAAACACTACCTATGCACACACTAAAACGCTTGGGAGAATATGGGCAACAGCTTGGTAAAAAGCTTACATTACGAGCTTATCATGACGATTTATTTGTAAAAAAAAGCATTGTATGTGATTTTTTAAGTGTAGTATTTAATAACAAAAATACTGATTACGATGTGCAGGTCTCTGAGCGAATAAACCCTGGATATTGTTTAGAGGCACTTGAAATTAAACGATGTTTTAATTATTACGAGTTAGGTCAATACGCTGGCCGATTAGACAGAGTGCTGCAAGCTTATAACAAAGGAATAAAGCAATTTACTTTTGTGGGTAAGCATCAGTTTAATGACTATAAAAGGCAGTCTATTCGTTGGATAGAGAGGCTTGCAGAGCAAGCACCTTTTGAGCAAGCAGAAGAGCTTATAGCTGTAATACAAAAGCAGCCCCATCAACACTTTTTTAAGCAAGAAGTTTCTAAGGCGCAATGTATAGATGTATTTAATTTTATAGCCTCACAAGATCGGGCTTTATTAAAAAGTTTAGCTTTGTGCGTCTATGCTCAACCACAGGTAGAGGATAGATTTCCTTTTGTGGCTGCATTGTTTGAAACGGTTCGGCCAAAAGAAGCTTTACCCAGTTTTATACAATACACTAAAGATGCTATTTACAGCCGTTACCCCACGCTAATAGTAAACAGCGAGAAAACAATAAATACAAAAAAAAATGATTTCAGAGGCTATGTGTGTAACTTGCTTCAGGTGCGCTTCAGTTTAATGGCTTATATTAAAGCGTTACTAGCGTCTTGATAAGGTTGATATTTGTGCTGGCTGTCTTTATCGTTCATTGCTACGGGACTACTTAATTGCAATTTGTCAGAAAATTAATAGCAAACTTAGCTAAGTTTATTATTAACTATACCCCTAATACATGGGTTGAAAGTATTAAAAAACACCCTAAATTGGTTGCAGCATATAGTAATAATTTACATAAAAGCGGTTTGATGTATCAGCTACAAACTATAGAAGAGCAAAAAGCGTCTTACTTGGCTTATATGAAACATCAAAACGCTCAGATGTCGGCACAAATAAAAAGTAGCGGAAATAAGGTATGCGAAAGTATGCTACTTGTATGTGTTGAGCAATGTAACAGCAATGAGCTATTTGTTACTTTGGAATCTATAAAAGCTCAGCGCCTGCCTTTTTCTAACGTAATTTTTTGGTGTAAAAATGCAGACGAAAAGCATTTAAATAACTTTTTGCCAAAGCATTGTAATTTTGAGTTTATTGTTACATCTGATCTGGTTGGCGATGCTCGACTGAATAAAGAAAAAACTAAAGCGAGTTTTATTGTATATAGTGGAGACAAACTAGATAGTTATTTAACGCTTGCATTAACTACTCATATAAATTTAGATGCGCACTTAGCTTATTTTGATACAGATAAGCTCAATGCCACACAAATAAGAGAGTATCCCGACTTTAAGCCGGATTGGAACCCAGATCTACAGTTAACAGCGGGTTATATTAATTCGGGTATTTGGATTGTAAAGTTAGCTAGTTTTGCAAAAACGTGCGGGCCTTTGAGCAAGTTCAATGTAGTAAAGTATTTAGCTTCTTGCTATTTGGAGAATATTTATTCAACAATTCAGCATATACCGCTTGTAATGCTTTCACGACCAACTAATATTATAAGTCTTGATAAAGCAAAGGCTTTACTTGAACCTATGTATAACGATGTGGCATCGATAATAGATACTAACAATGCATTACCCACTCTATCTTTACGGTGGCATTTAGAGTGCGAGCCTTTAGTATCTATAATTATACCAACGCGCAATGCTATGGAGCTAGTTCGTGCGTGTATTGACTCTATCTTAAAAAAAACAAACTATACAAATTATGAAATACTATTAGTAGATAACAATTCGGACGATAGTGAGTCTATACGTTATTTTCACAAATTGAACGAGCACCCTAAAATTACGCTTTTATCTTATGATAAACAATTTAATTATTCGGCGATAAATAATTTTGCAGCCAAAAGAGCTAAAGGAGAAGTGCTCGCGTTAGTCAATAATGATATTGAAGTTATTAACCCCGATTGGCTTTTAAATATGGTGAGCCATGTTATGCGCGATGACATAGGCTGTGTAGGTGCAAAATTATTATATTCAGATAATCGTATTCAACACGCAGGTGTAGTAATGGGTTATGGTGGCGGCGCTGGTCATGGGCATAAGTATTTTCCTGGTGATCACTACGGCTATATGAATCGCCTTATTGCTACGCAAAACTATAGTGCTGTAACTGCTGCATGTTTGCTTATTACACAAAAAGACTTTTGGGCGGTTGAAGGGCTAAATGAAGAAAGTTTAGCAATTGCTTTTAATGATGTTGATTTGTGTCTAAAAGTGCAACAGTTGGGGCGGCGCAACTTATACTGTGCAGAAGCAATTTTATATCACCATGAGTCGGTTTCAAGAGGCCATGAAGATACACCTGAGAAAGTTTTGCGCTTTAAAAGTGAATTGGATTACCTGAAGGCTACGTGGTCAGAGGTAATTAAAGCGGATCCAGCTTACAATCCAAACCTTACTCTAAAAAGAGAGAACTTTGCTATTAAAAGTATTAGGGAAGCATAGGTAATTTTTTGTAGGTGTTTATTATTTACATTTTTGAATTAAAGCGCTTAATACGATAGAATAACGAGGTTTATAATGACTGGTTCCATCAGGTTGTTTACCCTTAAATGAGAGATTATGAGCCCAACCTTGAATTCAGATAGCCAGTTTATTATTAAAGCACCAGCCTCTTTACCTAATAAAGCAAGTATTGTATGTGGTATGTCTGTCTACAAAAATGATAATGTAGAATGGGTACAGCAGGCATTAGAAAGTGTCATAAATCAAACCGTGGCACCTGATTTATACATGATAGTTATTGACGGAGAGGTATCGGACTGCATTTTCGACTATTTATTAAAAGCCGCGCAAACCTACCCCAATGTTGTGATAGTCCAGGGTTTAAAAAACCAAGGGTTAAGTACATGTATGAATTATATTATTGACTCTACTATTGCTTTACATCCAAAGTACTTTTTTAGAATGGATGCTGACGATATTTGTGTACCTACTCGTTTTGAAAAGCAGATTGCTTTTTTAGACGCAAACCCAGAAGTTGACGTATTAGGTTCAGCTTTATGGGAGGTTGATGAATATGGAAATAGAGCCGGCATTCGTCGCTTACCTCTTACGCACACTAAGTTATTACTCGCATTTTCAAGACGCTGCCCTATAAATCATCCAACGGTCGCAATTAGATATAGTGTGTTTTCGCGTGGCCATCGTTATTTAACAAATATGCTTAATACACAAGACTATTTTTTTTGGATTGCTTTGGCCAAAGATGGATGTAAGTTTGCAAACGTTAAAGAGCCTCTTTTACATTTTAGGCGTATAAATGGCTTTTATAAAAGGAGGGGCCGTGGAAAATCGGTCAATGAATTTAAAGCAAGATTATTAGCGATGAACTCGCTTAAGCAAAAGTCACTGCAAAACTATTGTTATGCTTTGTTTGTGTTGGTTTTAAGGATGATGCCTTCTTGGATTATAAAAGTAGCCTATAAAGCGGATCGTTTTATTTTGGGCTTAAATAAGCGCAATTAAATTATGATCGGAGCTGTTTTAGTCGTGTATAAACCCGACTTAGCGCTTACTGAGCGCCTGTTAACTCGTTTATATGGACAAACTAAAGAAGTGGTTATTGTAGATAATAGCCCGACCCCACACGACTTTACCAAAATAATTAGTCATTATCACTACATTCATCTAGCAGAGAACTCAGGTATAGCTTCTGCGCATAATGCTGGATTAATTTACTTATTAAAGGAAGGTTGCCAGTACGCGGTATTGCTTGATCAAGATAGCTTAATTCCGAGTGACATGGTATTTAATTTAAGTAGTTTGATGAAGGCTTCTAACAAAATTAAACAGAATGTAGTGGCTATAGGTCCGCGTATTAGGTGCAGTTTCTCAGACAAAAAAGTAAACCCTCGTATCCAAAAAGAAGTATTTGAATACGATGAACTAGTTGGTGTTACTCAAATAATAGCCTCAGGTATGATGATTGATTTAAGCGCCTTAGATCAAATAGGTTTAAAAGATGAGTCATTATTTATTGATGGTGTAGATCATGAGTGGTGCTGGCGAGCGCGCAGTATGGGCTTTGATATAGCCAAGGCTAAAAATATAGAAATGGTGCATAGGCTTGGCGATTCACGTAGTAAGTTTATTGGTGTTACTTATAAAGTAGGCGCGCCAATTAGGCTTTATTATCAATTTAGAAATATATTGCTTTTAAGTCGCAGGCCTTATGTGCCAATGTACTGGAAACTCAGATGCTTATTTTTTATGCCTGTAAGGTTATTTTTAAATTCGGTTATGCAACAAAATAGGCGCAAGCGTTTGGTGTTTATGCTTAAAGGTATTGTAGATGGGGTACTAGGCCGAAAAGGGCCGTACAAATCGAATTGGAAGTAAGTGAGCGAAAGGCTGAGCGTTGGGCTAAACACACAAATCGATTAGAGATTATTATCACCACAGAGAACACAGAGAAGAGAAGGAGAAGATCTTTCTCAGTGTAGCGCGCAGCGCCTCTGTGCTCTCGGTGGTGAAATTGTTTAGGGCTAAATGCATAAAGTGATTAAGAGATTGTTATCACCACAGAGAACACAGAGAAGAGAAGGAGAAGTAATAGTTACTTGTAGACGCGCAGCTTGCTGGCGTTAGTACCTTCTCAGTATAGCGCGCAGCGGCTCTGTGCTCTCGGTGGTAAAATTGTTTAGGGTTAAGCCCATTCAAGTGATTAAGAGATTATTATCACCACAGAGAACACGGAGAAGAGAAGGAGAAGATCTTTCTCAGTGCAGCGCGCAGCGCCTCGGTGGTCAAATTGTTTTGGGTTAAGCCCATTCAAGTGATTAAGAGATTGTTATCACCACAGAGAACACGGAGAAGAGAAGGAGAAGTAATAGTTACTTGTAGACGCGCAGCTTGCTGGCGTTAGTACCTTCTCAGTATAGCGCGCAGCGGCTCTGTGCCCTCGGTGGTAAAATTGTTTAGGGTTAAGCCCATTCAAGTGATTAAGAGATTATTATCACCACAGAGAACACGGAGAAGAGAAGGAGAAGATCTTTCTTAGTGTAGTGCGCAGCGCCTCTGTGCTCTTGGTGGTCAAATTGTTTTGGGTTAAGCCCATTCAAGTGATTAAGAGATTATTATCACCACAGAGAACACGGAGAAGAAAAGGAGGAGATCTTTCTTAGTGTAGTGCGCAGCGGCTCTGTGCCCTCGATGGTAAAATTGTTTAGGGTTAAGCCCATTCAAGTGATTAAGAGATTGTTATCACCACAGAGAACACAGAGAAGAGTAGGAGAAGATCTTTCTCAGTGTAGCGCGCAGCGCCTCTGTGCTCTCGGTGGTGAAATTGTTTTGGGTTAAATGCATAAAGTGATTACGAGATTGTTATTACCACAGAGAACACGGAGAAGAGAAGGAGAAGATCTTTGTCAGTGCAGCGCGCAGCGCCTCTGTGCTCTCGGTGGTCAAATTGTTTTGGGCTAAATGCATAAAGTGATTAAGAGATTGTTATCACCACAGAAAACATAAAGAAGAGTAGGAGAAGTAATAGTTACTTGTAGACGCGCAGCTTGCTGGTGTTAGTACCTTCTCAGTGTAGCGGGCAGCGGCTCTGTGCCCTCGGTGGTCAAATTGTTTTTAAATAAACGATGAAAGTGATTTTATCACCACAGAGAACACGGAGAAGAGAAGGAGAAGATCTTTCTCAGTGCAGCGCGCAGCGGCTCTGTGCTCTTGGTGGTCAAATTGTTTTGGGTTAAGCCCATTCAAGTGATTAAGAGATTATTATCACCAAAGAGAACACGGAGAAGAGAAGGAGGAGATCTTTCTCAGTGTAGCGCGCAGCGCCTCTGTATCCTCGGTGGTAAAAATCTTTAGCCTAAATACACAAAGTGATGAAGAGGTTATCCCCACGGGGAAGAGAAATAGAGTTAATTATTACTTGTAGAGGGGCAACTTGCTGGTGTTTATTACATTTTGAAGCCATGAGCAGCTGGCCTTTTAACGTGAGCAAGCTCTTCGTCTACGCCAAAATTGGCCGATGCTTAATTGACCGTTAGGCGCCTTTGAAAAAATACACACATTGCATGCCCTAGTAATTAAACATAGACTATCGGAGCATAAATTTTTTAAGTCGGTCATTAAAATTGACGCGAATGGATTTTGATAAATTAGGATATGAAAAAACATCATGAATGAAGAAAAGCTAACTCATCTAAAGGCACTCGAAGCCGAGTCGATTCATATTATGCGGGAGGTTGCAGCTGAGTTTGATAATCCAGTAATGCTTTACTCTGTAGGTAAAGATTCGTCGGTTTTATTACACTTAGCACGTAAAGCATTTTACCCGGGTAAAATTCCTTTTCCGCTTATGCATGTTGATACTAACTGGAAATTTAAAGAAATGATCCAGTTTAGAGATCAAATGGCCGAAAAGTATGACTTTGATCTAATTGTTCATAAAAACCCAGAAGGTATAGCAATGGGCATGAGCCCATTTGTACACGGTAGTGCTAAGCATACAGATGTTATGAAAACTCAAGGCCTTAAGCAGGCGCTTGATATGAATAATTTTGACGCTGCATTTGGTGGTGCTCGCCGCGATGAAGAAAAGTCACGTGCTAAAGAACGTGTTTATTCTTTCCGTGATAAAAATCATCGCTGGGATCCTAAAAACCAACGCCCAGAACTGTGGAACGTTTATAACAGTAAAGTAGATAAAGGTGAGAGCATTCGTGTGTTCCCGCTTAGTAACTGGACCGAGCTAGACATTTGGCAGTACATTTACCTTGAAGGTATTGAAATTCCATCATTATACTTTGCTAAAGAGCGCCCTGTAGTTGAGCGCGATGGCACGCTTATTATGGTTGATGATGAGCGTATGGAGCTTGAAGAGAGCGAACAAGTACAAAATAAAATGGTTCGTTTTAGAACGCTTGGTTGCTACCCGCTAACGGGTGCTGTTGAGTCTGTAGCACAAACCCTTCCTGAGATAATCCAAGAGATGCTGCTTTGTACTACTTCTGAGCGTCAAGGGCGAGTAATTGATAATGACTCTGCAGGTTCTATGGAGAAGAAAAAGATGGAAGGTTACTTCTAAAACAAAGCTATAAGTTTAAAGCCGTAAGTTGTAAGTAAAACAAGTGCTATATAGATTTTAAATCTTAGATCTGATGACTTTATCAAAAGGATTATTATGAACTTTGAAAAGCTAGAAGTATGGAAACGTTCAGCAAGGTTATCCGCACAAATTTATAAAATAACAGCAGACTTACGTGATTATGGCTTTAGAGATCAACTCACACGTGCAGGACTATCTGTACCGAGCAATATAGCAGAAGGGATGACAAGAGACAGTAATAAAGAAAAGCGCCGCTTTTTAGATATTGCACGTTCATCTCTTTCAGAAGCCCGAACCCAGATTTATATCGGCATAGAAATTGGTTATATAAATAACGATACTGGCCGTGAATGGGTTATAGAATCCAAAGAGTTACACGCTATGATCAATAGCCTAAAAAACTCAATAGCAACAGAATAATGCTTA
>NZ_JALNTN010000007.1:0-166827 GCF_023161905.1 Pseudoalteromonas sp. 2CM41L | reverse complement strand
TAGCTTATAGCTTATAGCTTATAGCTTATAGCTTATAGCTTATAGCTTATAGCTTATAGCTTATAGCTTATAGCTTATAGCTTACAGCTTACAGCTTATAAAGGACTTAAAATGACCGAACAAACACAACCAAACTTACTTGCTACAGATATTGAAGCTTACTTAAAAGTACACGAAAACAAAGACATGCTACGTATTTTAACATGTGGTAGCGTGGATGATGGTAAATCTACATTAATTGGCCGCTTGCTTTATGATAGCAAAATGATTTTTGAAGATCAGATGGCTGCCATCGAAAAGGATTCAAAACGTTTTAATACCACTGATAACGATTTTGACTTATCTCTTTTAGTGGATGGCCTGCAATCTGAGCGCGAGCAAGGTATTACGATTGATGTTGCGTACCGTTATTTTGCAACAGATCAGCGTAAATTTATTATTGCCGACACGCCTGGGCATGAGCAGTACACGCGTAATATGGCAACGGGTGCTTCTACGTGTGATTTAGCTATTATTTTAATTGATGCGCGCCACGGTGTGCAGGTGCAAACACGTCGCCATAGCTATATTTGCTCTTTATTGGGTATTAAAAACGTAGTTGTCGCTATTAATAAAATGGATGCGGTAGGTTACGAGCAGTCGGTTTATCAAAACATTAAAAAAGATTACCGCGAGTTTGCGCAGGATCTTTCGTTTGATGATGTACGTTTTGTGCCAATTTCGGCGCTACGTGGCGATAATGTGGTAAACGAAAGCGAAGCTATGAGCTGGTACCCTGGTTCAACGTTAATGAAGCTACTGAATACTGTACAAGTAAACCATGCGAAAAACGATGAGTTTAGGCTACAGGTGCAATATGTTAATCGCCCAAATCTAGACTTTAGGGGCTTTAGCGGTACGATTGCTGCGGGTGACATTAGAGTGGGCGACACAATTGCTTCACTACCTTCAGGTAAAGAGAGTAAGGTTAAATCAATAGTAACTTTTGATGGCGACCTAGAAAAAGCATCAGCAGGTATGGCTATTACATTAACACTTGAAGATGAAATAGATGTAAGCCGTGGTGATATGCTAGTACGTCCGCACCAAAAGCCACATTCAGCTGATAGCTTTGAAGCAGACGTAGTATGGATGACTGAAGAAGCTCTTCATGTAGACCGTGAATACGAAATTAAAGTAGGAAGTAAATCGGTTTATGGTTACGCTGAGGTTGTTAACTATAAGGTTGATGTGAACACGCTAGAGCAGCAAGAAGCATCACAATTAAATCTAAACGAAATTGGTAACTGCCAATTTGCATTAACAGCGCCCGTCCAATTTGATGCATATGATGTAAATAAACACACTGGTGCGTTTATTGTGATTGACCGTTTAACTAACGTAACGGTTGGTGCGGGTATGATACGTAAGCCATTAAACGGTAAAGGCAACAAGCCTAAAAGCGAGCACTCTGCGTTTGAAGTTGAGTTTAATGCGTTAGTTCGTAAGCACTTTCCTCATTGGGATGCAAAAGTAATCCGTTAGATTACTCGAGATATAGCGGGCTCTTTGAGAGCCCGCATTTTATTAACTAACCTGAACTCTGTTTAAGAGACTTACAAACATATTGAATTATAGTGATATTTAAATTTATTATCTCTAGCCAGAGATTTTCAATGAAAACAAGGCGAATTTACGCGTCAATAGCTGGCCTATTGCAAGTAAGTTTAACGCAGTTAGCACTGAAAATAGCTGCTAGAGATAGGTTTATTATCCAGGGTTCAGGTTAACTAAGGATGGCTACTTTAACCATGCCATTAGATGCATATCTAACGCTTTGTATTTTTGCTTTTACAATTTTAGGTTTAATTGTTTTACAAACGCGCCCTGTTGCTGTTTTTGGTGCAACACTTATTGCTTTAATCACTTGCGATTTAGTGACTAAAGATCAGTTTTTAACAAGTATTGCAAACCCTGGCCTTGTAACATTAATTTTGCTTGTTTTATGCTCCTTAGCACTTGAGAAAACTCGCTTGCTAAGAGTTATTGCCTCAAAAACTATTGTTGATAGCTACTTTTCGACTTGGTTTAGGTTGTTTGGTATTACCACTTTTTTTTCTTCTATATTAAATAATACTGCGGTTGTGGCTACGTTACTTTCGCCTATTAGGAATAACCCCCACCATTTTGCCAGTAAACTACTATTACCTTTATCGTATGCCTCTATTTTAGGTGGAACGCTTACGCTAATAGGTACTTCTACTAATTTAATCGTTAACTCAATGTATATTGAGGCGTCGGGTAAGTCGTTATCGTTTTTTTCATTTACTGCTGTGGGTGCTATTTTGGTACTTTGCTGTGGTTTAGCTATGTTTTTATGCACCCGAATGTTACCAAGTATTGAGCAAAATAATGCTACTTCAGAGGGGTATTTTATTGATGCTAAAGTTTCTACAGGCTCTGAGTTAGTTGGGCGCTCTGTTGAGGTTAATGGGCTTAGGCATTTGGAATCATTATTTTTAGTTGAAATAGTGCGATCAGGCAGGCTTATTAGCCCTGTTTCACCGGCGGAAGTAATTCAGCCTTCGGACAGACTTATTTTTTGCGGTGACATAACTAAATTATTGCAGCTAGGGCAGTTTTCAGGTTTAGAAATTTTTGCAGAAAAAAATGGTGCTTTAAATAGCAACCTTACTGAGGTAGTTGTTCGGTCTGAAAGTATAATTGTAGGGCGCACGCTTAAAACTACGGGATTTAGGGCATTGTTTGATGCTGCTGTAGTGGCAATAAGACGAGATGGTGAACAGGTTTCGGGTAAGCTAGGTGATGTAATAATTCGCTCTGGTGACTTTTTAGTGTTAGCCGTGGGTGATGATTATAAATCTCGAACAAATATAAATAAAAACTTTTTAACCTTATCTGGTGTAGAGCCTGAAAGTAGAATTAATGGCTGGCGAGCTTGGCTTTCCATTGGGGGCTTTGTAACCACAATAGCATTAGCGGCTGCTGGAGTGCTAGATTTATTAGAGGGGCTAGTATTATTGCTCGGGGGCCTTTTATTTACTCGTAGTTTAACTACTAATGAGTTAGTAAGACGGTTCCCGATTGATATATGGCTAGTGGTTTCATCTGCACTTTTACTGTCGAGTGCGCTGGTTAACTCTGGCGTGGTTGAATTGTTAGGTGGATTTATAGGTCAATTTGATGACCCTAGGTATGTGTACACTGCATTTGTATTAGTTTATGTAGTAACTTGGCTAATGACCGAGTTTGTAACTAATAACGCTGCTGCGGCGTTGATGTTTCCTATAGGCTATACCGTGGCTTTAGGGTTTGGTGTAGATGTGTTGCCTTTTGTAATGGCGGTAGCGTTTGCTGCAAGCGGAAGTTTTATTAGCCCGTATGGTTATCAAACTAACTTGATGGTATTTAATGCAGGTAATTACAGGTTAAACGACTTTGTAAAAATAGGCTTACCTATTAGCATAGTGTATGCGCTGGTTGTGCTGGTGTTTGTGCCTGTGTTTTTTCCTTTTAGTGTAAATTAGGGGCATTTTACGCGAGTAACTTACTGGCATTATTAATTACGGTTGCTTTTTAGTGTAGCGCCTCGGTGGTCACATTGTTTTGGGCTAAACGCACAAAGTGATTAAGAGATTGTTATCACCACAGATAACACAAAGAAGAAAAGGAGAAGTAATTATTCCTTGTAGACGCACAGCTTGCTGGCGTTATTAATATCTTCTCTGTGTAGCGCGCAGCGCCTCGGTGATCAAATTGTTTTGGGCTAAATGCATAAAGTGATTAAGAGATTGTTATCACCACAGAGAACACAGAGAACACAGAGAAAAGAAGGAGAAGTAATAGTTACTTGTAGACGCGCAGCTTGCTGGCGTTATTAATGCCTTCTCAGTGTAGCGCGCAGCGCCTCTGTGCTCTCGGTGGTAGATTTGTTTCTAAATAAACAACGAAGGTGATTTTATCACCACAGAGAACACAGAGAAGAGAAGGAGAAGTAATTTGTAGACGCGCAGCTTGCTGGCGTTATTAATATCTTCTCAGTGTAGCGCGCAGCGCCTTGGTGTCCTCGGTGGTAGATTTGTTTCTAAATAAACAACGAAGGTGATTTTATCACCACAGAGAACACAGAGAAGAGAAGGAGAAGTAATTATTACTTGTAGACGCACAGCTTGCTGGCGTTATAAATAACTTCTCAGTGTAGCGCGCAGCGCCTCTGTGCTCTCGGTGGTCAAATCGTTTTGAGTTAAGTTAAATGAGTGCTGCAAAGGTTAAAATATATGCATGGCTTTTCAATAGTCTTTTTACTTCTACACGCAAACACTTTTTAGTAGTAATATATTAGATAGTTTAGAACAAGGGTATTCCAATGAGCCAAGATGAAAATATAGTATGGCACGCTCAAACAGTGTCAAGAAAACAGAAGCAACAGCACAATGGTCATAAGCCTGTATTGCTTTGGTATACTGGCTTAAGTGGTTCAGGAAAATCTACAGTGGCAAATGCTGTTGAAGCAAAGCTATTTTCATTAGGCTGCCATACTTATTTGCTTGATGGCGATAATATACGCATGGGCTTAAATAAGGGGCTTACATTTAGTGATGAAGACCGTGTTGAGAATATTCGCCGCATAAGTGAAGTTGCTAAATTATTTGTAGATGCGGGCCTTATTGTATCTACTGCGTTTATTTCGCCATTTAAAGCTGACCGCGCTCAAGCTCGAAGTATAGTAAATGAAGGTGAGTTTGTAGAAGTGTTTATTGATACACCGCTTGCTGTTTGCGAAAGCCGCGATCCAAAGGGCTTATATAAGAAAGCGCGCGCAGGTGAAATACCAAACTTTACAGGGATTAGTTCAGCATTTGATGTGCCCGAAAACCCCGATATACATGTTAAAACAGCTGACCAAACCATTGAACAATGTGCAGAGCAAATTGTAGATTATTTGATAAAAAATAAAATTGTAGATACTAGCAGCTAACAGCTGTTGAGTATTAAGTTTATCAATTGGTTTGGCTTTACTTGCGAAAGCAATTATTTGTTGTTTTGCCGATAGTATAAAGATGCTTTTCCTAAGAACTGCCTTTAATTATATTGGTATACTTTTTCTATTTTGGTACTTGAGAGTATTATGAAATATGACATTTTTAACGGTGATGCCGATGGTATTATCGCTTTACTTCAGCTTCAATTAGCTAACCCTACCGATACAATTAAGGTAACAGGGGTAAAACGCGATATTCAACTAATGCAAAAAATCACACCAAAAGAGGGTGATTGCATTCGAGTGTTGGATATTTCAATGGAAAAAAATATGCCTGCGCTTCACGATGCTTTAAGTGCTGGAGCTCGTGTTATGTACGTAGATCACCATAAAGCTGGCGATATACCTAATCATGCTAATTTATATGCGCATATCGATCTTGATGCGAATATGTGTACCAGCTTAATCGTTAGTGATTTACTAGATAAGCAGTTTCACTTATGGGCTATTACAGCCGCTTACGGTGATAATTTATTTGCTAAAGCAGATAGCGAGGCTGACAAGTTAAATTTAAACGATTTACAAAAGTCACAGTTAAAAGCGTTTGGTACTTACATAAATTATAACGGCTACGGAAGTGAAGTGGCTGATTTACACTTCGCCCCAGAAAGTTTGTTTGAGCTTCTTTTACAATATAAATCGCCGTTTGATGCAATAAACGATAAAAGCTCGGTTTATTATACTCTTGAGCGAGCTTATAAAGCCGATATGGAAAAAGCAGCTAATGCACAAGTCCTTCATGATTGTGATACTGCCAAAGTAATTTTATTAGAAGATGCGGCTTGGGCTCGCCGGGTAAGTGGCGTTTTAGGTAACGATCTTGCTAATCAGTCTCCGAATAAGGCTCATGCAGTATTTACCTTTAATAACAAAGGCAGCTATTTAGTAAGTGTGAGAGCGCCGCTTAACAACAAACAAGGTGCTGTAGATATATGTAGTAAGTTTGCTACAGGTGGGGGCCGAGCTGCTGCCGCGGGCATTAATGAACTACCTAAATCACAAGTCGCTAGTTTTATTGAGCAGCTTGTAAGCTATTATGAGTAGAACTTTCACTACTTATATAAAATGCTTAATTTTAAACTTTTAATTTTAAAGGATTAATATGAAAATTGCAGTGGTAGGTACAGGCTATGTAGGCCTTTCAAATGCTATGCTCTTATCGCAATATAATGAAGTGGTTGCACTTGATATTGACGAAAAAAAAATAGCACTTTTAAGCGATAAGCAGTCACCAATTGTTGATAAAGAAATTAGCGAATTTTTAACACGTGATGACTTAAACTTTACAGCCACTACCGACAAAGTAGCCGCTTATAAAAACGCTGATTACGTAATTATAGCTACACCCACTGATTACGATGTTGAAAATAACTACTTTAATACTAGTTCTGTTGAAGCGGTAATTAAAGATACTATGGCGCATAACCCTAATGCAGTTATGGTGATTAAGTCGACTATTCCGGTAGGCTTTACTGCTGATATAAAGCAGCGGCTGAATGTTGAAAACTTAATATTTTCCCCTGAATTTTTACGTGAAGGAAAGGCGCTTTACGATAATTTGCACCCATCACGTATTGTTGTGGGCGAGCAAAGCGAGCGCGCAACTATTTTTGCTAACTTACTTAAGCAAGGTGCAATTAAGCAAGATGTTGAAGTGTTATTTACCGACTCAACAGAAGCCGAAGCTATTAAGTTATTTTCTAACACCTACCTTGCAATGCGAGTTGCTTATTTTAATGAGCTTGATAGTTATGCAGAAGCGCATGGGCTAAATAGTAAGCAGATTATCGAAGGTGTAGGGTTAGATCCACGTATTGGAAAGCATTACAATAATCCGTCGTTTGGCTATGGCGGCTACTGTTTACCAAAAGACACTAAACAATTGCGTGCTAATTACCAAAGTGTACCAAATAATATAATTGGCGCTATTGTAGACGCTAATACAACACGTAAAGACTTTATTGCTGACTCAATTATTAAGCGTAGCCCCAAAATCGTGGGCGTGTACCGTTTAGTAATGAAAACAGGCTCAGATAACTTTAGAGCCTCTGCTATTCAAGGCATTATGAAACGTATTAAAGCAAAAGGTATTGAGGTTGTCGTATTTGAGCCTGTTCTTGAAGAGAGCGAGTTTTATCATTCGCGCGTAATAAAAGACTTAAACGAATTTAAGCAGATATCTGATGTGGTGGTTTCTAACCGTATGGTTGAGGAGCTTAGCGACATTGCAGATAAAGTATATACGCGTGATTTATTTGGTAGTGATTGATTAGATAATAGCTGTTAGAGATTACTTTTAAAAGCCGCTGAAATGTATGTTGATGCGGCTTTTTTGCTTAAATTAGGAATTTTATGAAGTATTTAGTTACAGGGGCTGCGGGCTTTATTGGTGCTGCAACGTGTCAAAAATTATTAGCTGCGGGCCATATTGTAGTAGGTATTGATAATTTAAACGAGTATTACGATGTAAATTTAAAATTAGCACGTTTGGCGCAGTTTGAAAGCCACGATAACTTTACGTTTATTAAGCTCGATATAAGTGAGCGCTCAGTAATGAGCGAGTTATTTGTAGTACAACAGTTTGATAAAGTAATACATTTAGCTGCGCAAGCGAGCGTACGCTACTCAATAGAGAACCCAGATACATACGCCGACTCTAATTTAGTGGGGTACCTAAATGTACTCGAAGGGTGTAGGCATAACAATGTTAAGCACCTTGTTTATGCATCATCTAGCTCTGTTTATGGCCTAAATGAAAAAACGCCATTTGAAACTACCGATAGTGTTGATCACCCTGTATCGTTTTATGCGGCGACTAAAAAAGCTAATGAACTAATGGCTCACAGCTATTCGCATTTATATAGCTTACCAACTACTGGGCTGCGCTTTTTTACAGTTTATGGCCCGTGGGGTCGTCCTGATATGGCGCCGTATATTTTTACTAAAAAGATACTTGATGGGGATACTATTGATATAAATAACAATGGTGATATGTGGCGTGACTTTACTTACATTGACGATATTGTAGAAGCTGTTGTACGTGCTGCTGATGTTATACCTCAAGCAAACCCAGACTGGAGAGTAGAGAGCGGTTCGCCAGCTACTAGCTCTGCTCCTTATGCTATTTATAATATTGGCCATGGGAGTCCAATAAACCTAATGAAGTTTATTGAAGCAATTGAGGCCGAGCTTGGTATTGAGGCAAATAAAAACTTTCGCGAAATGCAAGCGGGTGACGTTTATAAAACATATGCCGACATGCAAGATTTGTTTAAAGTAACTGGCTACAAAGCCCAAGTAAATGTTAAGCAAGGCGTTAGAGAGCTAATAAAGTGGTATAAAAACTTTTATAAGTAAGCTTTATAGCGAGGTAAACACTGCTTTTTGAAATCAGTGTTTACTTAAAAATAGTTTAATTTACATTTTGATAGCTGATAGCTTCCCATTCATTCAGCCCCCATCTACATATAACCTGTTAACTTAAAAATAATTAATTTACAAACAAAGGACTACCAATGAAAGCTGTAATTCCTGTTGCCGGCCTTGGCACACGTATGTTACCTATGACTAAAGCAATTCCTAAAGAAATGCTACCAATTGTAGATAAACCATTGATTCAATACATAGTGAGTGAGTGTGTATCTGCAGGTATTAAAGATATTGTACTTGTAACACACAGCTCTAAAAACGCCATAGAAAACCACTTTGATACCAGCTACGAGCTTGAAGCAACCTTAGAAAAGCGCGTTAAGCGTGCGTTACTTGAAGAAGTACGCTCTATTTGTCCTACTGATGTAACGGTAATGAGTGTACGCCAAGGCGAAGCTAAAGGCCTAGGGCACGCTATTTTATGTGCAAAGCCAATTGTAGGTGATGACGACTTTATAGTATTACTCCCTGATGTAATACTTGATGCTTACACGGCCGATCAAAAAACTGAAAACCTAGCCGCGATGATCAAACGCTTTAACGAGACTAAAGCAAGTCAAATTATGCTAGAGCCAGTAGCACAAGATGATGTAAGTAAATACGGTATTGCTGATATTAACGGCGTACAGCTAACACCAGGTAACAGTGCGGCAATTAAAACAATGGTTGAAAAACCAGATGCCGACAAGGCACCTTCAAACCTTGCTGTAGTAGGGCGTTACGTATTGAGTAAAAGCATTTGGCCGCTACTTGCTAAAACGCCTGTGGGCGCTGGTGGTGAAATACAGTTAACAGACTCTATTGATGCGCTAATGACTCAAGAAACCGTTGAAGCATTTCATATGAGTGGTCGTTCTCACGACTGTGGCGATAAGCTAGGTTACTTAAAAGCGATTGTTGAATACGGCATGCGTGATAGTAAGCTTGGTGATGACTTTACTCGATACTTAAATAAACTTGCTAAATAGAACAACATCTTAACACTTTTTAGTTTTACATATGTGGATGGCTTTGTGCTAATGATTATAGCTATTGCGTATTGAATTGGGCATAGCAAGAATAGGTATTTAATTGCCGGTGATGTGAATGCTTCACCGGCTTTTTATTAAGAATATTTAACCTATTAATCCCATTATATGCTTCGCTAAATTTTCTTGCATAAAGTTGGTTTTTTGTTAACCTACTTGCCTTCCTTTTTTAGCTTGTTGAGGTGTATATGGCGTTGTTATCTCGTTCGATATTGGCGTTGTGTTTAGCACTTTCAAGCTCTGCTGTTTTAGCTCAGTCACAGTGTGATGTTGAGTTGAGTCATGGCTTAATAATTACCGACGACGTTATACGTATTCTTGATAAAGGCCAAACGCGCGTACAAATTAATAATAATAGCCAGCTTTTTATTCGAGGTTACTGGGTTGATTTAAGCACTGAAGAAAGCAAAGTACTTGAGCAATTTAGCCATGGTATTCGCCATACGGTGCCGGAGCTTGTTAATTTGGCTACCGATGGTGTTAACTTAGGTTTAAGCGCCATTGAACATGTAGTCGAGGGGATGTCTGACAAAGAGCCAGAGGTGCTAAAAACCCAGCTCCAGTACGTAGAGCGTGCACTTATGGACAAATTTAAGCGCGGTGATGACTTCTTTTTTATCGCGCCACAGTCGCTCTCGCAAATAGATGATTTTTTCACTAAAGAAATTAGCCAGCAAATACACTCTGCCGTACATGGCTCGTTAGGGGCTATTTTAATGTCGCTTGGTGATGCGTTTAAATCACGCGAAGGTAATATTGAAGACCGCATTAACGACATGGGCCAACGTATGGATATTATCTCTAAAGAAATAGATAAATCCCTGCAAAAAAAGGCTCAGCAACTTGAGCTTAAAGCCTCTGAATACTGTGAATGTTTAAACGCACTCGATGTGACCGAATCACGCTTGCAAGCGATTGTACCAGGCATGGCTGACTTTGATTTAGTGCAGATAAAATCGTAAGAAAAGTGGGGAGTTATAAGCTGTTAGTTATTAGCTTTTAGCTTTTAGCTTTTAGCTTTTAGCTGTCAGCTGTCAGCTGTCAGCTGTCAGTTTTAGGCTTTAATTGCGTTTAGGGTTTCTATTTCTTGAAATACTTCTAAGCTAACAGTAAATAGCTAGGATTTAGCCCATGAACTTTGAAAACTTGGAAGTATGGAAACGATCTGCTCGCTTAAGTGCTGATATTTATAAAGCGACTAGCACTATAAAAGATTACGGATTTAGAGATCAATTAACGCGCTCTGGCTTGTCTGTTCCTAGTAATATAGCCGAGGGAATGACAAGAGACAGCAATAAAGAAAAAGTGAGGTTTTTAGATATCGCTCGCTCATCAATAGCTGAAGCAAGAACGCAAATTTATATTGGAATAGATATTTGTTATATAGATAAGTCCGTTGGTCGAAAGTGGCTTGATGAAACCGTAGCGCTTTCAAAAATGTTGACTAGTTTAATCGCAACATTAAAAATGACCGCTGACCGCTGACCGCTGACCGCTGACCGCTGACCGCTGACCGCTGACCGCTGACCGCTGACCGCTGACCGCTCTATAGTTTTACCTCTCCCTCTTTTAACTCCCTATACTCTCCACTTGCTAAGTTTTCGTCCAGTATAATATTACCTATTTGCTCGCGGTGTAGCTCTACCACTTTGTTACCTACCGCGGCTAACATGCGTTTAACTTGGTGGTATTTACCTTCGCTGATTGATAAACGTAAGCTGTAGGTGGCAAGTGCTTCTGCTTTAGCTGGACGGGTGAGATCTTTTTCGTTGTGAAGTTGTACGCCGTTGCGTAGTTGCTCTAATGCTTCTTCGGTTATAGGCTCTTGTGTTTCTACTAAGTAGGTTTTTAATTTGTTGTGCTTTGGCGAGGTAATACGGTGCGACCAATCGCCATCGTTAGTAATAAGTACTAAGCCGGTGGTGTCTATATCAAGGCGACCTGCTACATGAAAGTCGGCCATATTTGGCTCATCGAGTAAATCAAATACGGTGGGGTGTAGTTCATCTACATTGGCACACACGTAGCCTACAGGTTTGTGTAGCATGAAGTAGCGTTTGCCTAAAAATACCATAGGCTCACCAGCAAATGTTACTTCATCTTGCTGGGTTACTTGAAAATCGAACGTGCTAACAACTTCCCCATTTACTTGCACTTCTTGGCGTTTAATACCCGCGCGAGCTTTTGAGCGTGGTAGCTCGGCTAGGTGGCTAATAAATTTATCTAAGCGGCAAGGGAATTTCATTTTGGTTCACATTTTTAGTCGGCTACAATGGCGGCGATTATAGCCGATAGTGAAACCCCATGTCAGTAAACTACCCACAAATTTTAAGGCTTTACCAAGCAAAAATAGATGCGGGTGAACTGTGCTTTAGAAGGTAACGTTGTAGTCGCGGCTTTATGCCGCGTATTGAGTATTAGCAGTTTTGCGTGAGCAAGCTTCACGCCTACGACATTGTGTTTTTAAGTAGGCGCCTTGCTTGCTGGCGCATTTGGTATTTATACCGCGTTAAAATAATAAACCCAGACGCGAGATAAACTCGCTGCTACTTATATGTTTTCTCATTTACTCCTCATTTTCTTCTCTTTGTGCAATAGGGGGTTTAGTTATTTATTCACAAAGAGATTAAGAGAGGCTGCGCTTTAGAGGGTAACGTTGTAGTCGCGGCTTTATGCCGCGTATTGAGTATTAGCAGTTTTGCGTGAGCAAGCTTCACACCTAAAATTAAAAAGTATGTTTAATTAACTTTTATAACCATTAGGGTTATTTGATTGCCAACGCCATGTGTCTTCCATCATGGCATCTATTCCACGCACCGCTTCCCAGCCTAGCTCATTAAGTGCTTTTTCTGGCGCGGCGTAACATGCAGCAATATCGCCAGGGCGACGAGGCGATACTTGATAAGGAACGTCTTGGCCGCTGGCTTTTATAAAGGCGTTAACCATTTGCAGTACAGAGTAACCATTGCCTGTGCCAAGGTTATATACAAGTGCGCCGGTATTGTTGGCAATTTTATCAAGCGCTTTTAAGTGCCCCATTGCTAAATCTACAACGTGAATATAGTCGCGCACACCAGTGCCATCAACGGTGTCGTAGTCATCACCAAATACAGCAAGCTGCTTTAATTTACCTACTGCAACTTGGGCAATAAATGGTAATAAGTTATTAGGAATACCATTTGGATCTTCGCCAATTAAGCCTGACTCATGTGCGCCCACTGGGTTAAAGTAGCGTAAAATAGCAAATGCAAAACGCTCATCTGATTTAGCAATATCTTGCAGCATCATCTCAACCATCAGTTTTGATGTGCCGTACGGATTAGTTGTGCCACCTACCGGGAAGTCTTCTTTAATTGGTAAGCTTGCAGGGTCGCCGTAAACTGTGGCTGATGAACTAAATACTAATTTAAATACGCCTGCATCACGCATGGCATCTACAAGTGTAAGCGTACCTTGTACGTTTGTTTGATAGTACTCAACAGGTTTAGCTACCGACTCACCTACTGACTTTAAGCCAGCAAAATGAATCACACTCTCTATAGTGTGCCTTGTAAAAATGGCATCTAAAAAAACTTTATCAAGAATGTCGCCTTGGTAAAACGTGGCTTCTTTGCCTGTGATTTGCTTTACGCGTGCAAGCGACTCTTTTGATGCGTTGCTTAAGTTATCAACAACAACAACTTCGCTGCCTTGCTGTAAAAGTTCTAAAACGGTGTGTGAGCCTATGTAGCCTGCGCCGCCTGTTACTAAAATTGCCATGAATGCTCCGTGGATACCTTTTTCAATTATCTTAATTTCATCACATATTCTTAGTATTTACATGCTTTATTTTAAAAGCGTATTAAAATAGGTTAATTAAGTAATGGTTAATAAACTAGTGTTAAACTTGTATGGTCTATTACTGGGCTAAGTCTAAATAATTAGTACTGCCCCTTTGGAGAATGCTATGAATTCAGTTAAAACAATCGCTATGGCAATGTGTATTACATTACCTGCATTTGCACACGCTGGAGAATCTGTAGTTAAGTGGCAAGATTTTAAAGACTACCGCGATGTGCGCGCTTCTAGCCAGGGTAAAGCGTCGTACCATAAACAAATTGCTACTCAGTTCGAAAAACATTTTTCTAAACTGGCCGAGCAATTGCCAAAAGGCTACAAGCTAAATTTAGAAATAACCGATATCGATTTAGCAGGGGACGTGCGCTATGGCGGTATGGATGAAATACGCGTAGTAAAACCTATTTATTTTCCGCGCATTAAGCTCAATTACTCGCTAAGCGATAATAAAGGGAGTGTAGTGAGTGAAGAGGACGATGTAGAGCTTAAAGACATGGGCTTTATGGATAAAATAAAAATGGGTCGCGACGAGCCGTTTTTTTATGAAAAACGCTTAATAACCGAATGGTTTGGCGAGCAAATTTTAGCAAATTTAGATTAGGTAGTATTGCGTGAGTAGGCTTCACTGCTTCGATTGAAAACATAGAGGTGTTAAGTATCACCTAGTAGACACGCAGCTTGCTGGCGTTTAAAAGCAGTGGTTATTATTATATTTTAAAACCATGAGAAGCTTCAGTTCTAACGTGAGCAAGCGCTACGTCTACAGCCCAAACAAGCTCCGTGGTTAAATTTATTGTAGGCGCATTGCTTGCTGGTTCATTTGGAATTTATGCTGCGTATATTTATTAATGCAAAATATCCGACGCGAGGTAAACTCGCTGCTACTAGCTCTGCACTCCATTTTTTCAAGAAATTAAAAAATTAAAAAATTAATCCACAAAAAGATTAAGAGACGCTGTGCTTTAGAGGAAAAGATAAGCTTAAAATAAGTATTTGTCTTGTTTTCTCATTTATTCCTCTTTCACTTCTCTTTGTGCAAAATATTAAGTTATTTATTCACTGAAAGGTTAAGAGGCGGGTCGCTTTAGAGGCGGCACATTATGTTTATATTTTGCGTGAGCAAGCTTCACGCCTACTAATAAAAAGCACCGTGTTAATTGCAAACGCGGTGCTTAATATTTATTCTTGCTTACCGCTATTACTTAAACGTAGCGAGCAGGGTAAGTAACTGTTGTAGCTTAATAACCGTTGTTTTAAGCTTTTCTTCATCAAAACCATCTGTGCTTAAGCTTTCTACATCGGCTGCTACATCAAGTACGTATGGCTTAAAGCGTTTAGCTTCAAAACTAAATCCGGCATCGGCTGGGAACAAGGCTTTAAATTTACCGTGGCCTTGTTGCTGTAGCTCATCTAGTTTTTTGTCGGCATCAAGTGCTTGGCGATAAACAATTTTTAAGTTAGCGTTGAGTTGTTCAATTATAGAATCCATGGTTTTCCTAAAGCTTTGTACTGCATTGCCGATATAGTACTTGGATTACATTTAAATGTCAGGTTGATTAAGGCTTATAACGATGAATATATCAGGTGGAAATCTACCCGCTATGTCTAGCTCTGGCCAAGGTGGTGAAGTATATACCGCTGCTTTGTCTAAAAAGCAGCAATTAGCAGATGGCGCAGCAGCACTTGCACTAATTGAAGGTGCTGCCCAACCAACAAGTGCGCAATCACCGGCTCAGTCGGTTACTGCAACACTGGGTAACAATGTAAATATATACGTTTAAACTAACTTAAGGTCGATAGGTGTTTTGCTTTTTTGACCGCCTATTTCTCTTACTAATTTAGGCACTAAAAATCCAGGCAGGGCTTTTAATAGTTCTGCCATTATTTTTATTGCCTGTGGCTCTTCTATATCAAAGTGGCTTGCGCCTTCAACCTTATCTAGCAAATATAAATAGTAAGGCAGTACGTCTGCATCAAATAACGCCTCACTTAAATTTATTTGTGCCTCAACGGTGTCGTTCACCTCTTTTAAAATAACTGCTTGGTTTAATAACGTTACGCCTGCTTGCTTTAGCTTTTGCATGGCGGCTTTAAACTCGTCGTCTATTTCGTTGGCGTGATTTATATGGTTAATAAATATAATTTTTAGCGGTGATTGCTTTAGCCTCGCGCATAGCTCATCGGTAATTCGCGCAGGTATTACCACAGGTAATCGGCTGTGTATTCGCATACGTTTAATTTGAGGTAATTGTTCAAGCTCATCTAAAAACCAGCTAATGGCATCGTCTTTGGCCATAAGTGGGTCGCCACCACTTAAAATCACTTCGTTTATGTTGGCATCTGATTTTATATAGCTCAGCGCATCAAGCAGGCTTTTTTTATTAAGCTGGTTTTCTTGATACGGGAAGTGGCGCCTAAAGCAGTAACGGCAATTTACTGCACAGCCAGTTTTAAACATAATTAAAACACGGGATTTATATTTATGTAAAAGCCCAGGCTGTTCGTTGTCTTGCTCTAGTAAAGGGTCTTTATTAAAACCTGTTTTGGTTAAAAACTCTTGATGGCGTGGCATAACTTGTAGCAATAAGGGGTCGTTTGCATCGCCCTTGCGTATTTTTTTTATAAAAGGGACTGGCACGCGTACCGGAAATAAACTGCGGGCTTTTAGGTCGTTTTCATGGGCTTGGCTCGATAAACCGACCATTTCAAGCAAGGTTTTTGGGCAGGTAACTACATTTGCTAATTCTTTTTGCCAGTTTTTATGCAAATTTGCTTCATTTCTTTGTATCATTGGCACGTAGATTACTCGAAAAAAATTAAATAGAGGAAACGATGGCGAATTATAGCACCAACGAGTTCAAGGGCGGCCTAAAAATTATGATGGACGGCGAACCTTGCAGTATTTTAGAAAATGAAATGGTAAAACCTGGTAAAGGCCAAGCGTTTAACCGTGTTCGTATCCGCAAACTTATCTCTGGTAAGGTGCTTGAAAAAACCTTTAAATCGGGTGAATCAGTTGAAGGCGCCGATGTAATGGATACCGACTTAGCGTACCTATACACAGACGGTGAGTTTTGGCATTTCATGAACAACGAAACATTTGAACAAATTGCCGCTGACGAAAAAGCACTTGGCGATGCCGTTAAATGGTTAGTTGAAAACGATGTATGTACTATTACATTATGGAACGGTAGCCCAATCGCGGTTACTCCACCTAACTTTGTTGAGCTTGAGATCACTGAAACTGATCCAGGCCTTAAAGGCGATACAGCGGGCACAGGCGGTAAACCTGCAACGCTTAGCACTGGTGCAGTAGTACGCGTTCCATTATTCGTACAAATTGGTGAAGTAATTAAAGTAGACACCCGTAGCGGTGAATACGTAGGCCGTGTTAAGTAAGCTTGAGTACGGTTTATAAAATCCCGGCTTAAGCTGGGATTTTTTTTGGAGAAAATATGTCAGCAACACCTTGGGCACCTAGTGCAAGCATAAACACCCTTAAGCAGCGTGCAGCCATACTGCGAACCATTCGTGAGTTTTTTTATACGCGTAATGTAATGGAAGTAGAAACACCGAGCTTAAGCAGTGCCAGTGTAACCGATGTGCATTTAGCAAGTTTTAATACGCAGTTTGTAGGCCCAGGCCACGCTGGTGGCTTGCCGCTTTATTTACAAACATCGCCTGAATTTGCAATGAAACGTTTGCTAGCAGCAGGCTCAGGGCCCATATTTCAGCTTTGTAAGGCATTTAGAAATGAAGAAGCGGGACGCCATCATAACCCCGAATTTACCATGCTTGAGTGGTATCGCCCTGGGTTTGATGAGTTTGCATTAATGGATGAAATGGATGAGCTAATGCAGCTCATTTTAAATGTAGAGCCTGCAGAGCGACTGACTTACCAACAAGCGTTTGAGCAAGTGTTAGCGCTTGACCCATTAACAGCTACGCTTAGACAATTGCAAACGCTTGCCAGCGATCACGGCTTTGCCGATATAGCCAAAAACGAAACCAATAAAGATACCTTACTGCAGCTGTTATTTTGTATGAAAGTAGAGCCAACTATTGGGCAAACTAAGCCGTGTTTTGTGTATCACTTTCCGGCATCGCAAGCGGCACTGGCACAGATTTGTGAGCATGATAACCGCGTAGCAGGGCGCTTTGAGCTTTATTATAAAAATATGGAATTAGCGAACGGCTTTAATGAGCTAACTAATGCTAAAGAGCAGGCAAAGCGCTTTGATGAAGATAACGCTTATCGCGCCGCCAATGGGTTAAACCACGTGCCTATGGATAAGCGTTTAATCGCCGCACTTGAGCACGGCTTACCGCAATGTGCAGGTGTTGCGATGGGGATAGACAGGTTAGTTATGCTAGCCACCGCTAAAGATACAATAAAAGAAGTCATCGCGTTTGATGTAGATAGGGCGTAACGCTTTACCTGCAGGCGTGGCTTTATGCCGCGTTAAAACAATAAACCCAAACGCGAGGTAAACTCGCTGCTACTTGTATGTTTTCTCATTTACTCCTCTTTTTATTCTCTTTGTGCAATAAAGGTTAAGTTATTTCTTCACAAAGAGGTTAGGAGGCGCTGCGCTTTAGAGGGTCATGTTGTAGTCGCGGCTTTATGCCGCGTGTTTTGTATTAAATGCCAGACGGGAGATAAACTCGCTGCTACTTGTGTGTTTCTCAGTGTAGTGGCAGTGCCTCGGTGTTCTCGGTGGTAAAAGCGTTTTGTTCTAGTGCATCAGTAATTAAGAAATTATTATCACCACAGAGAACACGGAGAAGTGAAGGAGAAGAGCAAACAACGTCTCAGTGTAGCGCGCTGCGCCCTCGGTGGTCAAAATTGTTCTTTTAAGTAAAAACTAAAGAAATTTTATCACCACAGAAAACATGCAGTAGTGAAGAAGTAATAATTAATTGTAAACGCCTTGCTTGCTGGCGCGTTGAAATAAAATTTATTTACGCTTTTTCTTTTTGCGTGAGCAAGCTTCACGCCTACCAATAAAAAAGCACCGCGTTTATTGTAAACGCGGTGCTTAATATTTATTTTTGCTAACAGCTTAAAGCTTACAGCTCTAACGTAAACGTTATACCCGCTACTCTTGGCTCACCTAATTGTACGTAGGTGTGTGTAGCGTAACCATCAAGTGGGTCGTTACCAAACTCAAAGCCGCGGGTTGGTACTTCTTCGTCAAATACGTTACGTGCCCATGCGCGCACTGCCCACATGTCGGCTTCGTAGCCTAAACTTAGGTTTACTAAATTGCTGCTGGGTGCTTTTGAATTATGGCTATCTGAGAAGTAGTAATCGTCCTTACCTTCAACACCAATCATACCGTACAGCTCATTAGTAAAGTTGTAACGTGCGCTAAATGCGTATTGGTATTTAGGTGATTGCGCTTGCTCACGACCGTCTTGATTTAAGCCAGATTGCGTTACAAAGTCGTCAATTTCTGTGTTTAAGTAACCGGCACTACCTGTTAAGAATAAATCTTCGGTAAGTTGGTAACTACCTTCAACTTCTAGCCCGTAGTTGCTACCAGAGCTTGCGTTATCAACGTAGCCTGTAAATTGCTGACCTTCTACTTGCCATGCTTTTAGCTGTATGTTGTCGCGGTGCATATAAAATGCTGCTAAACGCAGGGTAAATTTATCATCAAGCGATGAACCCTTAACGCCAAACTCGCCGCTCCAAAGGTATTCTGGGTCAAAGCTTGTATGCTGCTGGAAAAAATCAGCATCTAGGTTTAAGCCTTCATCTTTAGCTTTGGCTAATGCTTCTGAATTAATACCGCCAGCTTTATAACCACGGGTAATGCTGGTGTAGATCATAGTGCGATCAATCACTTGGTATTCAAGTGCTATTTTACCGCCTACCATTACGTCCTCAGTCTCTTCAATAAAGCCGTTGCTGTCGGTGTAATCACCTTGGTATTGCTCTACACGTAAACCGGTAATGAGCGTGGTTTTAGGGCCTATAGGTGTGGCTACTTGGCCGTAAACAGCTACGTTACTGGTTTCGTAGGTTGATGCAAATGGACTTGCAAGCCAAGTGTATTCGCGCTCTAAATCTACGTCGCGGTTTTGATAGTAAACACCGGCAACCCAATTACCTGTTTTAGAATTAAATTGTAAATTAGCCGATTGATCATCGCGATCACGCGTGTACACATCGGTTGAGCTATAACCCCAAGGATGTAAGCCAGCTGCACATAATTGTGGCTCGCTTGCATCGTTACATACCCAGTCTTCATCAAAGCTGTAAAGTAGCTCTGTATCAATGGCTGAAAGGTTTAAGCTTACATCAAAGGCATCAAAACCTGTGTAGGTATTATTAATACCAATGGCGTAGCTTTGTTGATTATCTTGGCCTGGCTCGTCGGCTACACTATTACGGCTGTTATCAAGCGTGAACGCATCGTAGCCGTTGTTTATATCTATGTAGTGCAGGTTTAACTCTGTGTTTAAATGCTCAGTAAGTTGGCTGTTTAATTTAAAGCGGGCTACTTGCTCATCCTGTTGTTGAGTTTCGTCGTTTAAATATAGGTTATCTACGTAGCCATCTGATTTTCTGCGAAAGTAGCTGACGCGGGCACTTGTGTCGTCGGTTAATCCTGTACTTGCTGCAAGGCCTGCTTCGCGCGAGTTATAAGTACCCATACCCACTTGTAATTTTAAGCTCGGATCGGCAGTTGCCTGAGCTGATTCCATTTGGATCATACCGGCCATGCCGTCTGCACCAAAGCGAGTGCCTTGCGGGCCGCGGTAAATTTCTACCTGGTCTATATCAAATAATAATGAGCTGCCACCTAAACCCGAGTAGTTAATTCCGTCAATAACTAAGCCAACCGATGGGTTAATTGGATCTACAAATTGTGAACGAAGTCCCACTCCACGAATTTGAATATAACGACCACGAGAGGCACCAGATGTAAAGTTTACGTTGGCTGTACTACCTAGCATTTCGTCTAAGTAACTTGCACCACGTTGATTAATTTCATCTTTGCTAAATAGGCTAGCGCTAGCGCTTAATGTTTGAATGCTTTCACGTTGAAAGTCGCCTGTAACAACAATTCGTTCTAGGTCGCTGTCATCAGCGTTTGCTATAAGTGGTGTACTAATTAGCGGTAATAACGCCGCAGTAATTAAAGACAAACGTAAGTTCATTAGGTTACTTAACTCCATTTTGGGGACTCGTATGGTAGCAATTATTTTAATACTTGTGTTATAACGCAGCGATTATACGTTAAATAATCAGGATTACTAATATGACCTTTAAAGTTGATTTTAAAGTGCGCCATTACGAATGTGACCTACAAGGAATTGTAAATAACAGTGTGTACTTTAATTATTTAGAGCATGCTCGCCATGAGTTTTTATTTGCAAATGGGGTTGATTTTGCACTGCTAGCAAAGCAAAAAGTTAACTTAGTAGTGATACGAAGTGAGGTTGATTATAAACATTCGCTTGTACCAGATGATGAATTTTATATAGCAGTTGAACCTGAGCGTATAAGCCGTATAAAGTTTGCGTTTAAGCAAACCTTAGTGCGTAAACACGACAACAAAGTAATGCTACAAGCCAAAGTTATAGGCACCTCGGTTAATGAAAAAGGGCGCCCTTTTTTACCTCCAGAAATAGATAATTTATTTAAAAATTACACCCAAGATTAGCGAGTATAATTTTTAGGGGCTGTGACCTTTGGCATTAAATTTAACCTAGTTTGTTTTAAAGCAGCGCCTAGGTAGTGGGATTGTTTATCGTAAATAGCGGGTAGCGTAGGTGCTGTTATCGAGCCCACTAAGTTACAAATCAAGCAAGGCGATTAAAGCCCCCTTACTGTGTACATGTTTTAATCTGCAAAGTTCAACACTCTCTAAACTATCATAGAACAAAAATTTACATTTAAAACATGCATTTTTAACGGATAAACCGCATAAAAATTGTTACTATTACGGTAATTAAATATTTAGTTAGAAATAGCATGAAATTAGCAGCACTACCGATGCTTTTAATCGGTTTATGTATTGGTTGTACAGCCACAGGGACGGTGACCACTGAGCAGCTAAAGTACACACAATGGCAACTATCAAAGGTTGATGGTTTAGCTGTGCCGGCCTCTTACAGTGCATCAATGAGCTTTATTGAAGCGTTGCAAGTAAACGGGTTTGCAGGATGTAATAAGTTTTTTGGTGAAGGCGAGCTTAAAGACAGCAGTATTAGCGTTAATAAACTTGGCATGACGCGTAAGTCGTGCGGAGCAGACGTTGATGCGCTAGAGCAGCAGTTTTTACAAGCGCTACGAGAAGGTGCAACGCTTACCATGCAAGGCTCACAGTTAGTTATGCAGGGCGATCAAACTTTTTTATTTATTGCAAAGTAGTGGCATGAGTATTTAAAACTGCCCCTTGCAGGCAATTTTTAACTGGCGTACACTCAACGCTGATTTGATAAAAATAGCAAATCAACGAACATAATTTTACTTGTCGGAGTGCCTTAAATAATTAAGGCTGAGATCGCGAAAGCGGGATCCGTGAACCTGATCAGGTTAAAACCTGCGTAGGGAACAAGCTGCCTAAAATGGGACGCTTGTGCGTCTTTTTTTATGCGCACAACAAAATAACTAGCCATTTTAGGCCGCAAAGCAGCGTAACCACTGCTTTACGATCTTTCTCTATTCCTTATGGAATATCTGACAAGACAACCCTTTAGCAATGAGGTAAGTCATGTCAAACACTACAAATAAGTCTACACGACGAGAAACGCGCGCTGCTGCGTCAGATTACATTTATAATTTAACGGGTCAGCCATTTCCAAGCTCACAAAAAGCGTATGTTGAGGGCAGCCAAAGCGGTGTACGCGTGGGTATGCGCGAAATTACATTAAGCGATACGTTTATTGGTGGCGATGAGCAAAACCCTGTGTATGAGCCAAACGATCCACTGCGTGTTTACGATACATCAGGCCCGTATACCGACCCTAACTTTGAATTAGACGTACGTAAGGGATTACCTAAATTTCGTGAGCAGTGGATAAAAGAGCGCAACGACACCGAAGTGCTCGACTCAGTCACTTCGCAATTTGCTCAGCAACGTATGGCCGATGACGGCCTTGATCATATTCGCTTTGATCATTTACCTAAAATTCGCCGTGGTAAAGCGGGCAAAAACGTGACGCAAATGCATTATGCTCGCCAAGGCATTATTACCCCTGAAATGGAATACGTAGCCATACGCGAAAACATGGGTCGTGCACAAATTAGAGAAGAGCTGCTAGCAGCACAGCATAAAGGCGAATCGTTTGGGGCGAGTATTCCCGATTTTATTACCCCTGAATTTGTACGCGACGAAATAGCCCGCGGTCGCGCTATTTTACCAAATAATATTAACCACCCCGAAACCGAGCCCATGATAGTTGGCCGTAACTTTTTAGTTAAAGTGAACGCGAATATTGGTAATTCATCGGTAAGCTCATCAATCGAAGAAGAAGTAGAAAAAATGGTGTGGTCTACCCGCTGGGGTGCCGATACCGTAATGGATTTATCAACCGGGCGTTACATTCACGAAACCCGTGAATGGGTAGTACGTAACTCGCCTGTGCCCATTGGCACTGTACCAATTTATCAAGCGCTTGAAAAAGTAAACGGAGTGGCCGAAGACCTAACGTGGGAGATATTTCGCGATACCTTGATTGAACAAGCCGAGCAGGGCGTTGATTACTTTACTATTCATGCCGGTGTATTGCTGCGTTACGTGCCAATGACGGCAAAGCGAGTAACCGGTATTGTATCGCGCGGTGGTTCAATTATGGCTAAGTGGTGTTTAGCGCATCATAAAGAAAACTTTTTATATACGCACTTTGAAGATATTTGCGAAATTTTAAAACAATACGATGTGTGTTTTTCGCTCGGAGATGGCCTTCGTCCAGGCTCGATTGCCGATGCCAACGACGAAGCGCAATTTAGTGAGCTACGTACGTTAGGGGAGCTTACAAAAATTGCGTGGAAACACGATGTACAAGTATTTATTGAAGGCCCAGGCCATGTGCCAATGCATATGATTAAAGCCAATATGGATGAACAATTAGAGCATTGTGGCGAAGCGCCTTTTTACACATTAGGCCCATTAACGACCGATATAGCACCAGGGTACGACCATATAACATCGGGTATAGGCGCTGCACAAATAGCGTGGTACGGCTGTGCCATGCTGTGTTATGTAACACCAAAAGAGCATTTAGGTTTGCCCAATAAAGAAGATGTAAAAGAGGGCTTAATTACCTACAAAATTGCAGCGCATGCGGCCGATTTAGCCAAAGGCCACCCCGGCGCGCAAGAGCGCGATAATGCATTATCAAAAGCGCGCTTTGAATTTAGATGGCACGACCAATTTAACATTGGTTTAGACCCAGAGCGTGCCCGTGAATATCACGACGAAACCCTACCGCAAGAGTCTGGCAAAGTAGCGCACTTTTGCTCTATGTGTGGCCCTAAATTTTGCTCAATGAAAATTACCCAAGAGGTACGCGATTACGCCAAAGATCTCGAATCACGCGGGATCGATCCTAACAATGTTGGTGATGCAATTGAGATCAAAATGGTTGATGTAGAAGCGCAAATGAAAGCGAAATCTGAAGAGTTTAAACAAACGGGCTCAGAAATTTACCACAAAGCAATATAAGCCAGTAACAGGCTAGCGGCTTATAGCTGCTAGCCTGTTACTAAAAGGAGGTTTTATGTTTTACAACATTGCTGTTGTGGGGTTTGGTTTAGCAGGGCGATTAGCCGCCCTTGAGCTTAGTAAGGCGCATCATGTAACCGTGTTTGAAGCCAGTGACGAACACACGCAAAATAGTGCCGGTAAAGTGGCTGCGGCAATGCTTGCTCCGCTTGCTGAGTCGGTATTGTGTGAAACGGATTTAGCCATCATGGGGCTAAATTCACTCAAGCGCTGGCCAGAGATAGTGAGCGAGCTTGAAGGCGAGGTTTTTTATCAGCAAAAAGGCACGCTGGTTGTGGCGCACCAGCAAGATAAAGGTGACTTACAAAGCTTTAGCCTGCGTATTAAGCCTATAGCAGGGCACAGCGCGCAGGCGTTAAATGCTCAGCAAATAACACAGTTAGAACCCGAATTAGCTAATCGTTTTAACCAAGGTGTGTTTTTACCCTGCGAAGGGCAAATAGATAACCAGGCCTTTTATAAAGCAAGCTTTACCATGCTTAATAAACGTAAGGTTAAGTTTGTTTTTAACCAACGCGTTAGCATTCAAAACGGCGAGGTGAATAACCGCGCGTTTGATTACATTATTGACTGTCGTGGCTTAGGTGCTAAAGGCGATAAACACCTTAGAGGCGTGCGCGGTGAAGTGGCTAGATTACATGCACCTGAGGTTAATTTAACGCGGCCGGTACGTTTAATGCACCCGCGCTACCCAATTTATATAGCGCCAAAACCTAATAATGAGTATGTAATTGGTGCAACTGAAATAGAGTCTGATGATAGCGGCCCTGCAACAGTACGCTCCACGCTTGAGCTACTTTCGTCGGCCTACACTGTGCACAGCGGGTTTGCCGAAGCGCGGCTGTTAAATATTCAAAGCGGGTTACGCCCCGCATTTAGCGATAACCGCCCTGCGGTTTTAAAAACAGGTAACGTAATTAGCATTAATGGCTTATATCGTCATGGCTATATGTTAGGGCCCGCCTTAGTGGCTGATGCGTTATCTCAAATAGGGTGAGTAATAAATGACTATAACAATTAATGGTGAGCTGCTAACTATTAAAAGTGCAATGCTTGTTGATGTATTACAAAATTTTGGTGCAAAGCCTCCATTCGCGGTGGCACTAAATGGCGAATTTATTCCACAAAGTCTGCACGCCAGCACCACAATTAACGAAGGGGATAGCATTGAATTGTTATCGCCTATTCAAGGCGGGTAGCATTATGCAAGGTAACGATTGCTTAACTATTTATGGCGAGCAACTAAATAGCCGTTTATTAATAGGCTCGGCGCTTTACCCCTCTCCAGCAGTGATGGAAGAGTCTATAAAAGCCTCTGGCGCGCAAATAGTAACGGTGTCATTAAGGCGCCAGCAAAGCGCTGCCGCAGGGGATGACTTTTGGCAGCTTATAAAAAACACCGGCCTTAAAATACTGCCTAATACCGCAGGGTGCCACAGTGTAAAAGAAGCCGTAACACTTGCTAAAATGTGCCGTGAAGTATTTGCAACCGATTGGATTAAGCTTGAACTAATAGGTGATGACTACAACTTACAACCTGACCCATTCGCATTGTTAGAAGCCACAAAAATATTAATTGATGATGGCTTTAAAGTATTACCCTACTGCACCGATGATTTAGTTCTTTGCCAGCGTTTAAACGAGCTAGGGTGTGAGGTGCTTATGCCTTGGGGCGCGCCTATTGGCACCGGTAAGGGGCTTTTAAATAGTTATAATTTAAAAACAATTCGTGAGCGCTTACCAAACACAACATTAATTGTAGATGCGGGGCTTGGTTTGCCTTCGCATGCCTGTCAAGCGCTTGAATTAGGGTATGATGCGGTATTATTAAATTCAGCGATAGCAGGGGCTGGCTGCCCAATTACGATGAGCCGTGCATTTAAAGCCGCGGTAGAGGCAGGGCGCTTTACGTATAATGCCAAAGCAATGCCTGAAAAAGACTTAGCAGCCCCCTCAACCCCTACAATGGGTATGCCGTTTTGGCATCAGCAGTAAGGAAATAAAGAGTATGAATAATTTAGTGTGGACAATTGCAGGCTCAGACTCAGGTGGTGGCGCAGGCATTCAGGCCGATATAAAAGCAATGCAAAGTTTTGGCGTGCATGGTTGTACTGCAATTACCGCGCTTACGGCGCAAAATAGCTTAGGTGTAGAGGCCATTAACGCGGTATCTACCGATATTATTGAATCGCAATTACTCGCACTCGAAAGCGACATGAAAGCCAAAGTAATTAAAATTGGCATGCTGGCTAATGTGCAGCAAATTCAATTGATAAGCGAGCATATAGCGCATTATAAAGCTAAATGGCCTGTACCGCCTGTAATTGTTTACGACCCCGTTGCAATTGCTTCAAGTGGTGATGTATTAACAGAGGAAGATACCGTAAGTGCCATTAAAGAATGCTTAATGCCGCTGGTGGATGTAATAACGCCTAACACGCACGAAACTCAATTATTAACAGGCGTATATTTAATTGGCCCAAGCGCCGTGAAAGACGCTGCTAAAAAGCTATTAAGCTGGGGCGCAAAAGCGGTTGTTATTAAAGGCGGGCACTGGGATTACCCAACAGGTTATTGTATAGATTACTGCACACAAAACGGCGAAGAGTATTGGCTTGGTAATAAAAAAATTCAAAGCCCTCATAGTCATGGTACAGGTTGTAGCATGGCCTCGGTTATTGCCGCGTGTTTAGCAAAAGACTACCCATTAAAAGATGCTTTTATTTTAGCTAAAGCTTATATAAATCAGGGCTTAAAGCAGTCAGTTAGATACGGCGAAGGAATAGGCCCTGTTGCACATACTGCTTTTCCTACACAGTTAGATGACTACCCGCAAGTAATAGAGCCTGGCAGCTGGCTTGGTGATGAGCTTGATTTTGATGTGCCGCTTGAATTTAATATGGCGGCTGATTTTGCACCTTGTGAGAGCAAAAAGCTGGGCCTATATGCTGTGGTCGATAGCCTAGATTGGCTAGATAAATGTTTGCAGCAAGGTATTACTACGGCGCAGCTTCGCGTTAAAAATAAAACCGACCTTGAGCTTGATGAGTTAATTAAGCAGGCTGTAGAGCTGGGTAAAAAGTACCACGCTCACGTATTTATAAATGACTACTGGCAGTTAGCTATAAAGCACGGTGCCTACGGCGTACACTTAGGCCAAGAAGATTTAGAAACCGCTAATTTAGCAGCAATTAAAGAAGCAGGTTTAAGGCTTGGGCTTTCTACCCATGGCTTTTACGAAATGTTACGTGCGCACAACTACCGACCAAGTTATATGGCATTTGGTGCTATTTACCCAACCACGACCAAAGATATGAGCGGCCAGATACAAGGTCTCGATAAACTTAAAAAGTGTGTGCTATTAATGCAAAGCTACCCAACAGTTGCCATTGGCGGCATAGATTTAACCCGCGCAAGCGAGGTGGCAAATACAGGAGTAGGCAGTGTTGCGGTTGTACGAGCAATTAGTGAAGCGGATGATTATATTGAAGCAATTAGTGCGCTAAAAAGTGCTATAAATCAGCCTAATGAATAAGCTTAGCGATAAAGAAACTCTGCGTTATAGTCGCCACTTATTATTAAAAGAAGTGGGACTAGAAGGGCAGTTAGCACTTAAAGCAGCCACAGTAGCAGTAGTGGGAGCTGGCGGGCTAGGTAGCCCTGCACTTTTGTATTTAGCTGCGGCAGGTATTGGTACACTTATTTTAATAGATGATGATGCGGTTGAGCTTTCTAACTTGCAGCGCCAAGTGCTGTATAAAGTTAATCACTTAGGGCAAAACAAGGTCGCGGCTGCTGGCAAAGTATTAACAAGCCTTAATAATCAAATAGAAATAATGACGCATTGTAAAAAGCTCGATGATAACAACGCAGGGGAGCTTTTAAAAAATGCCGACATAGTACTTGATTGCTCTGATAATTTTGCCACACGTTACAGTGTTAACCGTTATTGCTTTACTCATAAGTTGCCTTTAATTGCAGGTGCCGCGATTGCAAGTCGTGGGCAACTTATGGGCTTTGATTTTAGGCAAAACAATAGCCCATGTTATGGCTGTGTTTTTGCAAAAAGTGACGCCGCTCCCGCTGTAAATTGTAGTAATGCGGGTGTAATAAGCCCACTGTTAGGAATTATAGGCTCTATGCAGGCACAGCTTACGCTTAATATGCTGCTAGGGCATGTTGCAGGTAGTGTGTTTATCAGCTTTGATGCGCTGAGCTTAAAGCAACAGCAATTTAAAATGATTAAAGATATAAACTGCAAAGAGTGCGGTGAATAAAGTATGCGGTAATTCGCGGGGCTAAACTCGGGGTTAAGCCATGAGAAGCTGCGCTTCTAACGTAAGCAAGCTCTACGTCTACAGCTAAAATTAGCATCGTAGTTAAATTCATCTATAGGCGCCTTTCTTGCTGGCCCGTTGATATAAAATCTATTTACGCTTTTCCTTTTTTGCGTGAGCAAGCTTCACGCCTACCAATAAAAAAAGCACCGCGTTTATGATAAACGCGGTGCTTAATATTTATTTTTACTTACAGCTTGGCAAACACGTCTTGTAGTGGTGGCACTACTTGCTTTTTACGGCTTAATACGCCATCTAGCCATACTTTATCTTCGCTCGGCTTTTCACCGTAAGCTTGCTCTACAAGGTTTGCATCATCTGAAGCGATCAGCATTTGTGAGCCTTCTTTCATGATGTCGGTAAGCAGTAAAAATACTGAGTGGCGGTTGCCTTCAATTTTTAGCTTAGCAATATCGGCTTCTAAGTCTGCTTTAATTTCGTCAAACACTGCAAGGTCAATAACCTCTAGCTGGCCAATGCCTACTAGGTTACCGTTCATGTTGAAGTCTTTGAAGTCACGCATTACTAAGTCACGCACAGGGGTGTCTTCAACAGCTGACTTAACACGGAACATGTCCATGCCTAGTTCTTTAAAGTCTTCAATGCCGGCAATTTCTGCTAGTGCTTCTACACATTTAATATCAGCCGTTGTACAGGTCGGCGATTTAAAAATAACGGTATCGCTTAAAATTGCACATAGCATGATGCCAGCAATATCTTTAGGGATTTCTACGTTGTAGAAGTCATACATCATTTTAATAATGGTGTTTGAACAGCCTACCGGACGGATCCAACACTCAAGCGGTGTAGATGACGTTAAATCGCCTAGTTTATGGTGATCGACTACGCCAACAACACGAGCTTGGTCGATATCATCTGGTGCTTGTGTTTTTTCTGTGTGGTCAACAATATATACATCTTCGCCAGCGTAGCTTAATTTAAGCTCAGGTGCTTCGAAGCCAAATTTATCTAGGATAAATTGAGTTTCTGGTGACACTTCACCAAGGCGTGTTGGAATTGCTGGCTCATCGATTTGGTTTTTTAAATAAGCAAGTGCAATTGCACCACAAATTGAATCTGAATCTGGGATTTTATGGCCCACTACATACATAGACATTGACGGAACTCCTTTAAATTTGCCGATATTCTACCAAAGTCTGTGGCCTTTAACATATAGACAGTGCAATTAAGTTTTAGTTACACTTTAAAATCTTGAATTTACTGGGTGTATAAATATGCGACTGGGCCGCAAAGGTTGGAACAACGTTATTATTTTTTCGATGTTGATTATGATCTTCTTTTTAAATGGCTGGCATAAGCAGTTTTTAGGGGGCGAAGACGAGCCTACATTACAACCGGTACTGCCATTGCAAAGTTTTGTGTTAACACTGAGCTTTGTTGATCAGAAAATTGAACGTATTGGTACAAGTTGGCGTACAACCGCATTAAAAGAAAATACGCCCGTGAGGTGGGATTGGGATGCATCACAGCAGCAATTAGCTGAGCTAATTAACCATTGGCAAACGGCTGCGTTGATGCAGGTAAATGAGTCTGTTGTATTTAATCCAAACTCACCATTGTATGTGGCCACCTTTGAGTTGGCTGGTGAGCGCTTACCATGGGTTTATTTACTGTACAAAGGTAACGGTAAGTATTATTTGTTGGAAAAAAATAGCCAGCGCGTGATGGGGCTTGATTTAGCGACTGCAAAGCAGTTATTTCCAAGTGTTGATTTTTCAAAAAGTGAGTTGCATTAATGCCTGAATTACCAGAGGTAGAAGTAAGTAGACTGGGGATCACCCCGCATGTAGAAAACCAGGTGGTGACGAAGGTAAATATTTATAATGCCAGCATGCGATGGCCTGTGCCCGATGATGTTTATCAGTTAGAAGGGCAGAGGGTAGAGCGAATTGAGCGCCGTGCAAAGTATTTATTGCTGCACTGCGAATTAGGGAGTGCTATTTTACATTTGGGAATGTCGGGTAATTTGCGCGTTGTTGATAGACGCGAGCCGCTTAAAAAGCATGATCATGTTGAGTTTGTTCTTAGTAATGACAAGGCGCTGAGATTAAACGACCCACGCCGGTTTGGTTGCTGTTTATGGCAAGCACCGGGGGATGTTCATAAGTTACTCTCAAAACTTGGCCCTGAGCCGCTTACGGATGATTTTTTTGCAAAGCGTGTATACGAGCAATCGCGAAATAAAAAAGTCCCCGTGAAGCAATTTATTATGGATAACGCGGTGGTGGTGGGCGTAGGTAATATTTATGCCAATGAGTCGTTATTTAAGGCGGGAATACACCCAAAACGCGAAGCAGGCAAAGTATCGCTAAAGCGTTATCAAACCCTGATCCCTATTATTAAAGACACTCTAGCAGCGGCAATAACACAAGGCGGTACAACCCTTAAAGACTTTGCCCAAAGTGATGGCAAACCAGGTTATTTTGCACAGCAGTTGTTAGTGTACGGGCGAAAAGGAGAGGCGTGCGTAACGTGTAAAACGCCACTTGAAGAAATTAGGCTTGGGCAGCGCAGTACGGTGTTTTGTAAGCACTGCCAAAAATAGCCGTGTTATAGCTCAAACGGTGCCACACCGACGGCTTTCATTTTATAGCCCACTTGGGCTATTTCACCAGACCAGGTTTCGGTACTGATAACGCCGGTAACAACAATCGCATCATACAGGCTCTCTATGGGTACGCCGCCTTTTACTGTTACATGAACGATTTGATTTGGCGGCGGGGGCGGTACGTGAATACACGCGCCAAAGTATGGCACAAGCAAAAACTCAGTAATAACTTCACTGTCGCCCTCAAGTGGGACAACAAACCCCGGTAAGCTCACTGATTGGCCATTTAATGCTTCAACCACAGGAGCATCTAGCTCTGGTTGCACCCAGTTTTGTTCACTGCCTTCGTGGTTAGCCTGTGCTTGGGTATCTATTTGTACATGCCCTTGCGGGATTAAGTCTTCCCAAAAAATTTCTTTCGGCGGGTTTGCACTACTGACAAAGCTAATAAGTAGGCAGCTTACTAGCGTGCAGTAATAAAGCGCGGATTTAAAAAGTATCATGAAATTCCTAAAGTTAAGTTTTTATACTCATACCATCGCTAAGCGAATAAAAGTAAGCGCGGGTAGCTGGTATTAAGCCTATTATAAACCCAGCGGCCATAATAACGCCTATTAAAGTGAGTTCATAGTAAGAGAGCATGGCAATATTAACGCTTATGCCTGCATGGCTTTGCAAATAGCTGCTACTGATAAGCATAACGCCATAATACAAACCACAGCCAACTAGGCAGCCTAATAATGTTGTAAATAACGATTCCATGCTTATTAGTGTAAATAGCTGCCATGGCCGTGCGCCGACTGAGCGCAATATAGCAAGTTCTCTTCGGCGTTGATTTAAATTGGCCAGTAGTGTGGTCAACATGCCCAATAAACTGACTAATATAACAACGCCTGAAAACAGTAAGAGTACTTTTTCGACAATGGCGAGCATTTGCCACAGCTCTTTTAGAGTAACTGTGGGCATAATGGCCAGAAGTGGCTCTTTTTTGTATTGGTTGATATTACGCCTAATTTGCAATGTGTATAAAGGCGAGTCGAATCCCATTAAAAACGCAGTAATTTGACTTGGCTCACCGATTAGGTTGTTATGCTCATCGTGCTCATCGTGCTCATCGTGCTCATCGTGCTCATCGTGCTCATCGTGCTCATCGTGCTCATCGTCGTCATTATTCGCAGAGTGTGAACCACCATGTATTAAATCAATAGCTGCTAGAGGTATGTGTAAGGTTTTATCTACTGGCGTGCCAGTGGCGTTTAAAATACCGACGATAATGAATGGGTTGTCTTTATGATGATGAAAGCTCGTATTACCCATCCCGTGTGAGATTACTACGTTATCTCCTAGTGTATACCCTAAACGGCTCGCTACATCGCTGCCAAGTACCACCTGGTTTAAATGCTCAAACGCGTGGCCTTGTTGAAAACTTAACGTTTGTTTTTTACCAAAGCGATAGTGGGTAAAGTAATCACGGCTTGTACCTAGTACAGTTTGGCCTTTGTGGCTGTCGCCTAAACTAATAGGAATGCTCCATTTAACACCACGTTGAGCTGCGATGTACTGATAACTTTGCCAGCTCACCCCATTATTTGCGTAACCTATTCTAAATACAGAGGAAAGCAGTAATTGAATATCGCCTGTGCGGGCGCCTACAATTAGGTCTGTCCCAGAGATGGTATTACTAAAACTGGTTTTTGCATCCACGCGAATTCGCTCAATACTTAGTAAAAGCATCACGCTAATAGCAATGGTAAACAATGTGAGCAGTACACTTGCTCGGCGATTTAGCAAACTTTTATAAGCTAACTTAGTCAGGATCATAACTGCTCCTGCAAGCTAACTAGGCTAATTGCACGATTAAATAGCGGTTTTAATGTTTCGTCATGGCTTACAAAAACTAACGTACTGTTGGCGCGCTTAGCCTGTTCGAATAACAGTTTTATAAAGCTTTCTCTATTTGCGGTATCGAGTGCCGAGGTAGGCTCATCAGCAATTATAAGCTCTGGGCTGCCAATAAATGCGCGAGCGGCGGCAACCCGCTGTTGCTGACCAATGCTGAGCGAGGCAACATCTTTACTATGATAAGACTCACTTAAGCCTAATGCTGTTAATAAGCGTATCGCTTCTTTTTGTAAGCTTGGCTTGGGCTCTGTTGTTTGCTGTAAGGCTTTTTGTTTTCTGCTTTTTGAAAATTCACAACCAAGCGTGACATTCTCAATGGGTGTTAAATACGGTAATAAATTAAAGTTTTGAAAAATATAGCCAATATTCTCTGCTCTAAATACATCTCTTTGCGTATTGCTAAGTGTATTTAAATCACGATTTAAAATACGTATGTTGCCACTACTTGGTGTGTTTATACCTGCCAGTAGCGCAAGCAGGGTTGATTTACCGACGCCGCTGGGACCATGTAAAAAAATATGCTCGCCTTTATCAATTCTAAGGGTTGGGATATTTAGCGTAGGCTTGGCATCATTTTTATGCCATTTAAAGGTTACATTATCAAGCTCAATCATACAGTGTGGTGTTACCAACCCCAATAATTTAACATTTTTCTCATTTTAAATTGCCTAATAAGGTTTAGAGGTTTAGGTTTCAAATTATTATCGCTATGCAAAAATTCATTTGTCGCATTAAGTACACGCAGGCTAGATTGCCCATCGGTATAAGGATGAAGCTCTTTAGAGTAGTTGCTAATTGCTGCCATTAGCTCCTGTGGGTATGTAAGGGCGTAATCAATATTTTTTTCTACTTCTGAAGCTTGCGTAACATCTAATAAATGCGGGAAAGGCTGCCTCGTTCTATACGTTACTACCGGTTTGTTTTGTAATAAGAACATTTGCAAGACAGAAGAGGTGTCGCACAGCATAACATCTGCAGCTTTAAGTAAAGGCAGTACATTGTCGGTTTCTACAAAAGTTAAGTTTTCATTACTTAAGGCTTTGTATTTATCTACCCACTCCTGTGGCATTTTAGGATGAAATTGCACCAATATTCGCCATTTCCCTTGCTTACTAAAGTGCTTAATTTGCTCATAAAGCCTAGGTGCAAGTGTGAGCCTGTGTGAAAAGGTGGAACAAATAAGTAATGTCGGGCGTGCATCATTGCTTGCATATGGGTTGTCAGCTTGTGCTGTAAATAAGGGATCTAGAGTTGGCCAGCCAGTTTCAGCTACTTTGAAGTGGCCATGCTTTATGGCTGATTTTGCAAACCGCCTGGTGGTATTTGGACCTTGCGTACAATACAGGTCAAAGCATCCTCTGATTGCAAAATGCCCTTTTTCACCATTTGTATCTCTTTTATGAGCATCAAAACCATGAAATACAGCTACTTTTATCCCAGGGATGAATGTAGGTATTAGGTTAGCTGGGGCGAAAGTTGCGTCGGGTTTCCAAGTATGTACATCTTTTATAGAGTGAAGTTGCTGCTCATCATCATCTAAAAAGTCGGGGTTTACTTCATTACCCGCTAAAAACCACCGAACTTCTCCACCATGAGCTAAAATTTGCGCCTGAAGCGGCCTTAAAATAGCGTATGAATAATTTTGCGAAATATACATTAGGTATTTTTTATTTGCGGTCGCAGTTAGGTAGTCCAAGCGTTACTCCTCTAGTTAGCACGCTAAGTTTACCGCATTATTACAGTCATATAAATATTGCGTGGTTATTTAAACTGAGCTCTGGGTAATAAACCTATTTCTAGCAGCTATTTCAGCGCTAACTGCGTTGAGTTTACTTGCAATAGGCCAGCTATTGACGCGTAAATTCGCCTTACTTTCATTGAAAATCTTTGGCTAGAGAAAATAAATTTAAATATCACCATAATACAACACGCCCTAGTCAGTCTCTTAACCAGAGTTCAGGTTATTTAGTTTTCAGTGCTGATTGAGCTTTAGGGTAGGCTGATTTATTATATAGCGCTTATAACCCCATACCATACTTTGCTCTATGAGCATCCCTAACCCCGGAGATAGCATGACTAGCTATAAAGTTTTAGACGTAAACGATGACTTACCCATTCGCACTAAAGGTGGCGTACACAGCGGTAAAGTTCGTTCGGTTTATTGGCTAACAGATGAAGACAGCGCACGCCTCATTAAAGAAAAAAACTATAAAGTTCCGCAAGGAACTGAGCTGGCAATTATGGTTATTTCAGACCGTATTTCTGCTTTTGATTGTATTTGGCAAGGCGAAAATGGCTTAAACGGCGTGCCGGGAAAAGGTATTGCGCTTAACTCTGTTGCATCTCATTGGTTTAAGTTATTTGATAAAGCTGGCCTTGCGGGTAACCACATTGTTGATATTCCACATCCTTATGTATGGATTGTGCGCAAAGCAAGTACCGTAAAAGTAGAAGCGATTGCGCGTCAATATATAACCGGCAGCATGTGGCGTGATTACAGTAAAGGGGTTCGCAGCTTTTGTGGCATAGATTTACCTGAGGGCTTAACGGCAAACCAAAAGCTTGAAAACGTACTAATAACCCCTTCTACAAAAGGTATTATCGAAGGCGTGGCTGATATTCCACCTGTTGATGATGTGAATATTACGCGCGCTAATATCACTGATAATTTAGACGTATTTAATTTTAAATCGGCAGAGGATGTGACTAAATACGAAAAGCTATTGGTTGAGGGCTTTAAGCTAATTAGTGAAGAACTGGCAAAGCTTGATCAAATATTTGTAGATACAAAATTTGAGTTTGGTTATGTAGAGGATTTAGACGGTAACCAACAGCTTATTTATATTGATGAAGTAGGCACCCCAGATTCTTCGCGCATATGGGATGGCGCGGCTTACCGCGATGGTAAAATAATCGAAAACTCTAAAGAAGGGTTCCGCCAGTTATTAATTTCTACTGTGCCAGAAAGTGACGTGCTGTTAAATAAAGACCGCATGGATGAGCGTGAGCAGCTTGCTAAAGACTTTATTTTACCAGAGTCGGTCATGCTTGAGGTGTCTAACACTTATGTAGGCATTGCCAGTAAAATCATTGGCAAAGAGATTGTAATTCCTGAAGATCCTCGCCAAGAAGTAATTAATATTTTAGATACTGATTACGACCTTATTGTAAAATAGTACAACTAAAGTATGTAAAAAAACAAAGCCCAGTCTTTATTTTTAGTTACTGGGCTATATTCCTTGCAATTAGTGCTGGTCTCTAATTAACTTAACCTAAGATTAACTTTTAGGTATTGATATGTTTAGGCAAGTGCAGCAAGTTTTTAATAAAAGAGGTTATTTACTCGCCGCTACTTTATTTTTTAGCCAAGGCGTACTGGGTGAAAATATTGATTTAGTAATTCAAGACCAGCATGGTCAGCCACTAAAAGACGCAATCGTTGAGCTTTATAAGGCGACAAAGTCAGAGCGCACTACGTTACCCGTTGCGGTAATGGACCAAGTACATAAAGCGTTTTTACCTGATTTACTAGTGGTGCAAAAAGGCCAGCAGGTTAACTTTCCTAACAGCGATAATATTCGCCATCATGTTTACTCTTTTTCTCAGGCTAAGCCCTTTCAGCTAAAACTCTATTCAGGCCAACCTAAAGAGCCTGTAATTTTTGATCAACAAGGTGTTGTTGTACTAGGCTGTAATATTCATGACTCTATGGTTGGCTATATTTATGTAGCCAATAGTGAACACGTTTATAAAACGAATAATACGGGTAAGTTATCCTTAGACATAACGCCGTTACCGACTACGCTGAGTGTGTGGCATGCGCTACAAACTGCACCGTTGGAAAATAAAAAAATGATAACAATAAACAATAACAATGAGTTACTAATTAAAATTAATACCTCCACCCCAGCACCGCGAAATACTTTTGGTAGTAAGTTTAAGGGCGGTAATGACTAACAGTTTAAAAAACCGCATTATTGTTTTATGTGTAGGCTTAGTGTTACTGACCACTATGGTGAGCATTGCTAGCTTTTGGTGGTCTACAAGTAAGTTTCAAGAAGAAAAAGTAAATCAAGATATTAGCGTAGCGCAAAATGTATATAAGCAATATCTGAGCGCAAAAGAAAGCCTACTGCTTACTGCTGCTAAAGTACTCACTGCCGACTTTGGCTTTAAGCAAGCGGTTGCCACTCGCGATGCAGGCACCATAAGTAGTGTGTTGTTTAATCACAGCCAGCGTATTGATGCAGAGCTTATGCTACTGATTGATTTATCAGGTAAATTAATTTCAGCCAATACTAATGCAGATTTGTACCCTCAAAATTTAAAGCCGTTACTGGATGAGTTATTAACTTCGCCAGAGCAATCGAGCTTTGTTGTTCTTAATAATCAGTTATATCAAGTTATTTTACTACCTGTAAGGGCGCCTAGAACGGTCGCATACAGCTTAGTGGGTTTTAAAATTGATGACGAAGTCGCCCTAGAACTTAAAAACCTAACAGGAATGGATGTCAGCTTTATTGCTGAGCAGGACAACCTCGTAAGAAGCTCGTTGCTTAATCGCCCAGAGTTTTTTTCACCTAAAAACTACTTTAACACCACCACAACAACGCGTTTGTTTGGTGATTATCCTGTATATAAAAACCAAGATATTATGTTGCCCTCCCTACAAGGGGATGCGGTAACAATTTTGCTCAGTGCTGATTTAACGCAAAGCTATAACGATTTTGAAAACTTATTGTTTACGCTAATTATTATGGCCATTTTAACGATGCTGGTGGGGGTTATTACCAGTAGTTTACTGGCAAATAACTTAACAACCCCACTCTCACAGCTTGCAGTTATTGCCAGGCAATTTGCACAAGGTAATTACGCATTTGAATTTAATGCATCTAAACAAAGTACCGAAATAGCAACCCTTGCTAACGCCTTTGATAACATGGGTAACGATATTAACGAGCGTGAACAAAAAATTAGTTTTCAGGCACGCCATGATTCGCTTACAGGCTTTTATAATCGCTCGGCTATGCTTGAAGTACTCGATGATGAGCTGACTCCCTCTACACAATACACCCTGGTTGCTATTGATATAAAAGGTTTACGGCATATAAACGATAAGCTAGGCCCACGCGTAGGCGATGAATGTTTAAAAGCGGTTGCCAATCGAATTAGTGGCTTTTCGGACGAACTTGGCGGCTTTCATGCGCGTATTGGTGGCGATGAGTTTTTAACTGTGTTTCCAAGTGCCGCTGCCAGAGAGAAAAAAAGCGGTATAGTTGGTTTAATGGCACAGCTATTAGCGTGTTATACCATTAAAACGTTAAAAATTAACTTACGCTTTAGCGCTGGGGTTGTCGAGTATCCTATGCAAGGTCTTGCCAGCGATGATTTAATGCGACGCGTACTTATTGCCGTAGACAATGCAACAGATAGCCAAGACAGTATTCATTATTACCAAAATGGTGAAGACGAAGCGCATTTAGATCGTCTTAAAATGTTAGATGAGCTTAAACAAGCCATTAGCGATGATGATGGGCAATTATTTATGACCTATCAGCCTAAACTGCATTTACACACACAAAAAATAAATAAAGTCGAATCACTGATCCGCTGGCAACGTAAAGATGGCAGCTGGGTAAACCCAGAACTGTTTATTGATTTAGCCGAGCAATCGGGGCTTATTGTTGAGCTTACATCATGGGTTGTTAACACTGTGGTTTCTCAGGTGGCTGATTGGCAGGCTAAAGGGATTGAAATGCAGGCAGCAATTAATGTATCAGCACAAGATATTGCCTCACCGAGTTTTCATTCAGCGTTAGTGCGTACTCTAAAAAAATACAATGTTGATCCAACCCTCATTACTGTTGAATTAACTGAGCGCGACATGATTGAAAATGAAGAAAAAGGCATAAAAGCATTACAAAACTTAAAAGCCATCGGTGTAAAAATTTCATTGGATGATTATGGCGTAGGGCAAACATCACTGGGGAGATTAAAAATGCTGCCTATTGATGAGCTAAAGTTAGATAAGTGCTTTATTTTAAAGTTAGATGAGTCGCGCAAGGATCAATACATAGTGCAGTCGTCTATTACCTTAGGGCATCAACTAGGCTTTAGCGTTGTTGCAGAGGGCGTTGAAAACAGAGATTCGTTAGACTTACTTAAACTTATGCATTGTGACCATGCTCAGGGTTACTACCTAAGTAGGCCTTTAAAAGCAGAATTATTAGAACAGTGGCTAAAGGAATATTATGAAAAAAGTTAAGTGTTTATTACTTGGGTTATTACTTAGCTCGAGCTTTTCTGGTTTAGCAAGCGAGGGTAAATTATTAGCGACCCCCGGGGTTTCGCAAATAGAAGGCAGCGGGGGCGGCGGTATTGTGCCTTGGGCACAGCTTGCAGGTTACGCCAGCGAAGACGAGTTCTCTGTGAATGGCTTTTGTAGCCGTGCAGATGTAACAGACTACACTTTAGATGTATGTGGAGCACAAGTTAACCTATTTAATCGTGTGGAACTTAGCTACGCTCAACAACGTTTTGACGTGCCTGCACTTGATACCGAAATAGAGCAATCTATCACGGGCGCTAAAATTCGTTTATACGGCGATATAGTTTACAGTGACTGGCCGCAATTGAGTGTGGGTATACAGCATAAATCCCTTGATGATGGCGCTGTTGCGACCCTCGTAGGTGCACAAGATACTAGTGGCACTGATTACTACCTCGCAGCGAGTAAACTCCACTTAGGCGCAGTAGGGGGGCTTAACTGGTTTTGGAACGTCACAACTCGCTACAGTGAGGCTAATCAACTCGGTTTGCTTGGTTATGGTGGGGCAAATGATGATGCAAAAATTTTATTTGAAGGCAGCACCGCTGTGTTTTTGAGCCGAAGTGTTGCCGTAGGTATAGAGTATAGGCAAAAGTCTAATAACCTTAATTTGGGTGAACAAGACTGGAAAGATTTATTTGTTGCTTGGATGCCAAACAAACACGTGAGTGTCACCGCTGCATACTTAGATTTAGGTAGCATTGCAGGTGCGAGCGATCAAACAGGGTGGTACTTATCGGTAACAGGGTATTGGTAATGAAAAACGTTGTCATTTTATGGTTGTGTTTAGGTGCCCTGGCCGGGTGTGCAAGCTCAGCAAATTTATCGCTTTATCAACAGCTTGATGGCCGTGCGGGGCTTACGCGTATTGTAGACAGTTTTATTTACCAAATAGGTAATGATGAACAAGTACTGCATTATTTTGAACACAGCGACATAAGCCACTTTAGAGAAGGCTTTATTATGCATATGTGTATGCTAGTTGATGGCCCATGCAAGTATAAAGGTGACTCTATGGTAGATATTCATACTGGGATGCACATAACTGAGAAAGATTTTAACCATGTGGTGGACTTACTTGTAAATGCGATGGAAGAGCAAAATATTAGCCATAGCATACAAAATGAGATTCTATCTAGGATGGCACCGCTGCGTAGTAAAATAATAAGAATTTAGGCAACATCTGTAAATTATTTACTCGTAGCAGTGAACCTTACTTTTGTAATAGTGTCCACTTAGTATTATTTCCCGATAAACAATAATTGGCGCGCACAGCTCGTATGTCTTACCTATTTATATCCCGCAAAAATGTACATGCAAAGTACTATAAAAAAATAATCAAAAAGCTGAGTATGGATTGCCAACTGCATGTTATGGGGGCGCCAAAGCTTTCAGCTATACACTATTTAAGTAAAGCGTTTAAAGTTGATTTTAACGATGTTATTAATGCACAACTAAAACGTAAGCGCGCCCGTAATAACCTTTGGAACAATGCTTTAGTATCGGCGGTTTACAAAGTGGGGCTGCGCTTTTTTGAGCGTTTACGTTACGCAAAATATTTAGCTTTATTAACGGAAGTTAACCCTGATGTAATGGTGATATGGAATGGAAATAAACTGCCTAATACTACCGTTGCTATGGCTGCCAAGGCACTGGGTATTAAGCAATTTTATTATGAAAATGGTTTGCTTCCGGGTACCACCAGTTTAGACCCTCAAGGAATTAACTTTAATGCGTCGCTAAGTCGAGATCCTGATTTTTATTTAAATTTTAATGCAAATAATGCCTTAAACTTTGATGCACCGGCGCTTGTCCCACGAGAAAACCATAAAAAACGCTGTGATTTTGCAGCTGAAAATATACCTGAACGATACATATTTGTGCCTTTTCAAGTGCCTCACGATACGCAATTAGCGAGCTTTTCGCCATGGATTGACTCAATGGAAATGCTATACGATGAAGTTGTTAGCGCAGTGAAAGCGTTGAACGATCCAAGTTTAAAGGTCGTTTTTAAAGAGCACCCGTCGTGGCACAAGCATTACACCCATTTATACAATAAAGACCCAATTGCACTTTTTGCAAACGGCAATAAAACCTGTGAACTTATTGAATGCGCAGAAGCGGTGATCACTATCAACTCTACGGTCGGTTTAGAAGCACTGTTACTAAATAAGCGCGTAATTACTGTAGGGCAGGCTTGTTATAATATAGAAGGCTTAGTTAAGCATGCTGATACTCGTGAGGGCTTAGCTGCCCAAGTAACAGATGTAGCTCAAGGATGGCAGTTTAATCCGCAGCTACGTGATAAGTTTTTTTGCTATTTAAAGCATGTGTATAGTGTGCCGGGCGTTTGGAAACACGCCGAAGAAGAGCATATCAAAGCAATTGAGTTACGTTTTAAAGGGGCGGATAAATTTGCACAATACAGCAACAATGTGCCCAACGAACTTATTTAACCGCGTATTGTATATCAACATGTTGTGATTTAGCTGTAAGGACAATTTTTACAGCCATTTTTACAGCATGTACCTCGCTTTAAAAAAAACCATTTACTAAACACCATGTAGCCATTTTGCATGGTGTAGTCTAGCCCTTCGATTAAATTGTCATTACCTCTAAATTTTTTAGCAAACTCAATTTGTGCTTTGATTGGCTGAGTATAAATATGCGCTAAATAAGCGTTTATTTTATTAAGCGTACATTGCGGGCATAAACAGCTTGTTGCTGACTCTTCAAGCGGTAAAATAGCAGGTAATTGGTTACACCAACATGCGTTTATATCGTTTACATTACAACTAAGCGCAGTGTGGCATTGTGAGCAGTTTAATCTCGTCATTTTAAGTCTTATCAGCAGTAGAGCAGCAAGAATAACAAATATTATGAATATACAAAAAGCATTGGCCGAATTTATTACCTTTGGTGAGCAAAGAGATGATGCTATTAGCGTGATTATTTCTACCCCAGCAGAGGAAGGTGCTCCCGGTTATACACTCACAAAGCCGGTATTGATTGACGTGCTAACACGTTGTGTAAACCACGAAATAGAGATAGATGATTTAGAACTATGGGCAAATGTGGTTGAATCGCGAGATGATATAAATTGCGCCGAACACGAAGGGGTTATTTTTGCGCTCAGTAATAGTGAGCAAATGGGTAAACTTGATAAGCGTAAGCTGATTGTATTATTGAAGTTGCTACAGAGCTAAGCGTAATTTAGTAATGATTGTATTTAAACCGTTTTAAATTATCATCAGGTGCAGCGAAATCAAACTTAGCTTATAGATTAACATTGCTCTGAACTCAAAACCGTGAACTACGAGAACAGAGCAATGTGATAAAACGTCTTTATTCAGAGGGCTTACAGCTCTTCACTTTCTTTAATTGTTGCAAATGCGGTGTTTAAACGTGTTACTGTTTCAGGCAGTTGGTCGTCTAAAATGTCTGCTTTATCTGCACCCCATGCTAATACCACTGTTGAGCCTAGTTTAAAGCGGCCCATTTCTTCACCTTTTTTAAGGGTAATGGCGTTTTCGCCTTTAGTTGGGTAGTTCCAGCTAAACACATCGCTACCGGCTGGTGGTGTTACTGTGCCTGCCCAAACGGTCTCTATGCTGGCTACAATGGTTGCGCCTACTAGTACCATAGCAAGTGGGCCAATTTCGGTTTCAAAAATAGCCACTACACGTTCGTTACGAGCAAATAAATTAGGGACATTTCGCGCTGTAAGCGGGTTTACCGAAAATAAGTCGCCCGGTACGTAAATCATTTTACTTAGTGTGCCGTCTATAGGCATATGAATACGGTGGTAGTCTTTTGGCGCTAAATAAATGGTAGCAAATTTTCCGCCTAAAAATGGTGTTGTATCATCTTCAGAGCCACCTAATAGTGCTTGTAGACTGTAGTCATGACCTTTTGCTTGTATTAGCTGCCCATCAACAATGTCGCCCAGTTGGCTAATAGCACCATCAACAGGGTGAGTAATTACGTTCTCGCCTTGCGCCATTGGACGCACACCATCTTTTAATGGGCGAGTAAAAAATTCATTAAACGTTTTGTAGTGCGCTGGGTCTTCATACAAAGCCTCGTTCATGTCTACTTTATATTGTTTAATAAATAGTTTAATAAGCGTTGTAGTTAAAGCACCTGCTTTTGCTGCTGCTAATTTACCTACTACGCGTGAAATAAAGTGCTTTGGCATTGCATACTGCATTGCAATTTTAAATTTATCTAAACTCACAGATTGTTTCCTAAATTAAACGCGAGGTGCGCGTGCACCAGCACGGCCATCGGCCATTGTTTCTAAAATACGGTGGTAGCTGTCGAATCGCAATTGCGAAATATCGCCATCGGCTACCGCTTGTTGAATTATACAGCCAGGGTCGTTTAAATGCTTACAGTCTCTAAAACGACATCCACCTATAAACTCTCTAAACTCTTTAAAGCACCAGGTTACCCGTTCAATATCTAAGTGCCATAAACCAAACTCACGTATTCCCGGTGAGTCAATTAGGTTACCACCACTTGGTAGGTGATGTAAGCGCGATACAGTGGTGGTATGTTGCCCTAAGCCACTGTTTTCTGATACTTCTTTAGTTAATATTTCGGCATCAGGAAGCACAGTGTTAACTAAGGTTGATTTACCTACGCCACTTTGACCAACAAAAATATTATTTTTATCAACCAGTACGCTTTTTAAATCATCTATGCCTTCGCCAGTTACACTACTTACAAGCAGTACCTGATAACCAAGGCCTCGATATATATCGAGTACTTTTTGAATTTCATTTAGGCCTTCGTCGTCGATTAAATCGATTTTATTAAGTACTAAAATAGGTTCTATACCCATGTCTTCACAGGCAATTAAGTAACGGTCGATAATACTGGGCGTAAACTCTGGTAGTACCGCTGAGACCATTAAAATTTGATCAATATTTGCAGCGATTACTTTTACGCCATCGTAAAAGTCGGGACGCGTAAGCTGTGAGCGGCGCTCTTGTGTTGCTTCAATAACGCCTGCTAAGTCGCCTTCACTTACTTTTGCGCGGCGAAATAGTACTTCATCACCACACACTAAGTTAGTAACGGTACGGCGAATATTACAGCGTAATACGTCACCTTCTTGTGTTTCTACATCGGCGTGTTGGCCAAAACGGCTGATCACGACAGCGTTTTCGGTTGCGCCCAGATTATCTGTTTGCCACTCTTGTGCGCCACCTTTTGCCAATTTTGTATCGGCATTATTTAAGCGCTTTTGATGATTAGCCTTGATCCTGCGAGATTGGCCTTTACTTAATTTTTTCTGTTTTGCCACTTTTGGCCTATAACCTTGGTTTAAATGTCGGCTTTGCGTATAAAAAAGCTTTAGCTCGACGGTTGATGCTAATATGATATATCGAAATGCGTTGGATCTAAAGAAAAGCACTGTTTAAGGTTACTATGACTATTAATGAATCTAATTTAATTTGGCTTGATCTGGAAATGACTGGACTTGAGCCGGCCACAGATAAAATACTCGAAATTGCAACAGTAGTAACTGATGCCGATTTAAATATACTCGCGGAAGGGCCTACTATAGCTATTCACCAAAGTGATGAGTTGTTAGATGGCATGGACGAATGGTGTACTACACAGCATGGGAAATCAGGTCTGACTGCTCGTTGTAAAGCCAGTACATATGATGAGGCTTACGCGGTTGATCAAACGCTTAATTTTTTAAAGCAGTGGGTTCCTGCGGGTAAATCACCGATGTGTGGTAACTCAATAGGTCAAGACAGACGCTTTATGAATAAGTATATGCGCGAGCTTGAAGACTTTTTTCATTATCGAAATTTAGATGTAAGCACAATTAAAGAGCTTGCCCGACGTTGGAAGCCTGAAGTACTAGAGCAGGTAAATAAAAAAGGCTCTCATTTAGCTCTCGATGACATTAAAGATTCTATTATGGAATTAAAGGTGTATAGAGAAAAATTCTTTAATTTGTAAAAAACACTTGCAAACACATTAGATTATTGTAGAATCCTGCCCCGCTCAAGACGATAACCCTCGCGGGGTTGGTGTGTTTGAGTGGTTTAAATACCATCAGTAACTGCGGCTCTAGCTTAGTTGCCAGAACGTTTAACGCGACTTGTCGCGAACCAACGGACAAATTACTGACTAACTATGAAGCGGCACTAGCTCAGTTGCCAGAACGTAGGACGCGACCTGTCGCGCACCAACGGACAAATTACTGACTAACTTTAAAGCGGCACTAGCTCAGTTGGTAGAGCGCGACCTTGCCAAGGTCGAGGTCACGAGTTCGAGCCTCGTGTGCCGCTCCAATTTCTCACCAAAGAAATTGGAGTATTGAATGAAATTTAATGCGGCACTAGCTCAGTTGCCAGAACGTAGGACGCGACCCGTCGCGCACCAACGGACAAATTACTGACTAACTATGAAGCGGCACTAGCTCAGTTGGTAGAGCGCGACCTTGCCAAGGTCGAGGTCACGAGTTCGAGCCTCGTGTGCCGCTCCAATTTCTAACCAAAGAAATTGAAGTATCGAATAAAATATAAAGCGGCACTAGCTCAGTTGCCAGAACGTAGCACGCGACCCGTCGCGTACCAACGGACAAATTACTGACAATCTATAAAGCGGCACTAGCTCAGTTGCCAGAACGTAGGACGCGACCTGTCGCGCACCAACGGACAAATTACTGACAATTTATAAAGCGGCACTAGTTCAGTTGCCAGAATGTAGGACGCGACCTGTCGCGTACCAACGGACAAATTACTGACAATCTATAAAGCGGCACTAGCTCAGTTGCCAGAACGTAGGACGCGACCTGTCGCGCACCAACGGACAAATTACTGACAATCTATAAAGCGGCACTAGCTCAGTTGGTAGAGCGCGACCTTGCCAAGGTCGAGGTCACGAGTTCGAGCCTCGTGTGCCGCTCCAATCTCTCTAAATATCCCACTAAAATAAACACTTCTTTAAAACAATATTTTGATCTGATTTATACCTACGAAAATTATTTATAAATATTATACGCACGAGTGGCCCCATGCCGCCGCGCGATATAAAGGGTTTTAAATAATGCGAAGTGACGAGGGTAAAAGAAAGGGAGGGGAGGTCAATACAAGGTTAAAAGGTTTCGCCTTGCAAGGTCGCTATAATACGTCTTGCACCGCCAGCGTCGCGATGCTCGCCTAAGTAAATACCTTGCCATGTACCTAGCGCTAAGCGCCCATTGCTTATAGGAATACTTAATTCACACCCTAACGTACTGGTTTTTATATGGGCTGGCATATCATCATCACCTTCGTAATCGTGACGATAGTAAGGTTGGCGCTCGGGAACAAAATGGTTAAAGTGGCTTTCCATATCCATGCGCACTGTTGGATCGGCGTTTTCGTTTATGGTTAAACTTGCCGATGTGTGCTGAATAAACAAATGTAATAGGCCAACTTTATAATTGGCCAGCTCGCTCAGCTGCGCGAGTATTTCATCATCAATTAAATGAAATCCTCGAGCACGCGGTTTTAAGGTTATTTGAGTTTGTTGCCAGCTCATAACTTATCAAAGCTAACTTCTATATTTGCATCGCCTGCATCACAGCTAAATGGCATAATTATTTTTTTGCCCTTACTTTTATGTGTGATGGTGTGGCCTTTACCTGCAACTACAATTGGCGTAGCCATATCAAAGTCATAGCCTTTTTCGCCGAGTAAGTTTTTAGCTCCACCGGTAACCATATTAGTAATTTCCCCAACCATATCAGTTACTTCATCGTCTATGTTGTCAGGGCGCTCACCAAGCATGCGCTCCATGATGGTCAGAGCTAAGTTTTCATCAAAGGTAATTGAAAATGAGCCACGAGTTTGCGCGCCCACCATGCCAATTAAACCAGATACATCGCCACAGGCGACTTCGTCTGTTTTTATGCGCGGCTTACCTGGTTTTAACTCGGTTTGTGCCATTGTAGATAACACATTGATCAAAGAAGATAAAAATGGATTAATGAACTCAACATTCATGTTAGGTACTCTTAAAATTGGTGCTAAAGTGGCTATCTAAATATGAGTATAGCTTTAAAACAAACTTTGGGTTTAGCTTCTACAAGACTCACACTTACCGTGTGCTTCAATAGTTTGCCCTGATACAACAAAGCCGCTTTCTGCTGCTAAGTTGTTTAGCTCGTGAGAAATAACCGTAGAGTGCAGCTCTTTTACAAAGCCACAACTGTCACAAATTAATAGCTGCACAGGATGAATATGATCAAAGTGATGGCAAAGCATAAATGCATTGGTGCTTTCTATTTTGTGAATAAAGCCCAGCTCTGATAAAAAGTCTAGCGCACGGTAAATTGTTGCAGGTTTTGCGCCTGTTTCTGTTACTTTTAATTGTTCAAGTAAATCGTACGCCCCAACGCCGCCTTGGGCGCTAGCTAATAGGCGAAATACTTTTTCGCGGATAGGCGTAAAACGCGCACCACGGTTGTCACAAACTTGTTTTGCTTTACTTACGAGTGATTCTATATTCATCATTCTCTTATCCTTACGCTACCGTGATATACTAACATACTGTGTTGTACTTGCAGCGTTTTTATTAAACACTTTTTATCTAGGAACCCCATTAATGCATGAACTGGTAGCTATATTTATTTTCTTTTTTGCGGTGATAGACCCTATAGGTACAGTGCCTGTATTTATTGCTGTGACACGAGGGGAAGATGAAAAGTTTAAACGAAAAGTTGTTTTTAAGGCCGTGGGTGTATCCGCTGTGGTTTTACTCTTTTTTGTTATTGCCGGTGAGCAGCTATTAAATGCAATTGAAATACCGCTGTCGGCGTTTCAAATAGCGGGGGGCATAGTCCTGCTTATTTTTGCGCTTTCAATGATTTTTGGTGAAAGTAAGCCCGAGTCTGAGATTAAAAGTGTGCGCGACAGCACAGAAACCGCTATTTTTCCGCTAGCCATTCCCTCTATAGCAAGCCCAGGCGCCATGCTTGGCGCAGTACTGATGACCCGCAACGAAGAATACACGTGGGTTGAGCAAGTTACTACATCGTCGATGATGTTGGTTGTATTAGTTGTTGTGCTTGTGCTGTTGTTACTCGCAAATCATGTGCATAAATTAATAGGCGACAGTGGCGCAAGTATTATAAGTAGAATCATGGGGTTAATTTTAAGCTCTGTGGCAGTTACAAATATACTCAACGGTATCGCGCATTATTTTGGTTTACAAATATACAGCTAACATTGATGCTAATTAGGCTTTTGTGTAGAATACAGCGCCTTTTTATGGGCGCATTTACTTATAATCCCCGAGGCTTTTACATTGCAAAAACGCACATTAGATAATCCAACGTTAAACAGACGTTTTTCTGTTGCACCCATGCTTGATTGGACTGATCGTCATTGTCGCACTTTTCATCGTAAGATGAGTAAGCACGCTGTTTTATACACTGAGATGATCACCACGGGGGCGATTTTATTTGGTCGCGGCGATTACCTACACTTTAATCAGCACGAGGGGCCGGTTGCTTTGCAGCTGGGGGGGTCTGATCCCGAGGCGCTAGCAAAGTGTGCAAAGCTTGCGGGTGAGCGTGGCTACGATGAGATTAACTTAAATGTAGGCTGCCCTTCAGATAGAGTACAGAACGGGCGCTTTGGTGCATGCCTAATGGCCGAGCCTGAGCTGGTTGCCCAGTGTGTTGCGGCAATGAAAAGCGAAGTTAGTATTCCTGTTACGGTAAAAACACGCATCGGTATTGATGAGCAAGACTCGTATGAATTTTTATGCGCATTAATTGAAGCCAGCCATAAAGCTGGCTGTGATGACTTTATTATTCATGCCCGTAAAGCGTGGTTAAATGGTTTAAGCCCTAAAGAAAATCGTGAAGTACCGCCTCTTGATTACCCACGTGTTTACCAATTAAAGAAAGACTACCCACAGCTCGATTTAAGCATTAATGGCGGCGTTAAAACAATTGAAGAAAGCCTAGCGCATTTAGCGCATATAGACGGCGTTATGATTGGTCGCGAAGCATATAGTAATCCATTTATGCTTAATGAGGTGGATGAAAAGATTTACGGTGAGGTGGCTAATACTCAGACTCGTCACGATGTGGTGCGCGCTATGTATGATTACATAGAAGAAGAAATGCGTTTAGGTGCTAACTTTTGGCATATAGCACGCCATATGCTGGGGATTTTTCAGGGGCAGCCAGGGGCGCGCGGATTTAGACGTCACCTTTCAGAAAATGGTCACGGTAAACAGGCTGATTTGTCGGTAATGGATAAAGCATTAAGTTTTGTGCCTGAGTAATACTAAAGCGCTGACCAGTTATAAAAAAACCACTTTATAAAGTGGTTTTTTTATAACTAAAATTTAGTCAAAAGATAAATAAGTTAGTGATTTTCGCTTATTAGCATTCAGTTTTTAGTCAGTTTAAAATAACTTATTAGTTGTCTAACTAATTGAATTCAAATGTTTATAAATAACTTTTTGTTACTTGGCATAACTCTTGGAATCTTGTTGTTGTTATCAATTAAAAACAACAGGACAAAACAATGAGTATATTTAATCGCGTAAATGATGTTATCCAATCCAATATTGCTGCCATGCTGGATAAAGCAGAAGACCCAGAAAAACTCCTCAACCTTATGCTAAGTGAAATGCAAGAAGCGCTTAACGAATGTAGAAGCACGGCCGCAGCCTTACTGTGCGAAGAGAAAACGCTTAAACGCCAAATTGCACAAAAACAAAAAGACTTAACTTTGTGGCAAACAAAAGCTGAGCTGGCAGTTGCTAAAAACCGTGACGATTTAGCCAAGTCTGCGTTAGTAGAAAAGCAGCGAGTAGATGAGCAAATTGCAGCAAAAAACACTCAGCTAAATACTCTAAAAGAGTCGATAGAGAAAATTACGGCAGATTGTGAGCGTTTACAGCAAAAAATGGCGCAAGCTAAAAGCAAACAAACTCAATTAATAAAACGCCACGATATTTTTGCTGCACGTGAAAAAGTGAACATGCAATTACACAGCGACAACGTCGCAAATGCTTTGTCTCGCTTTGAAATGATAGAGCAAAAAGTGGAAGGCATAGAAGCACAGGTTGATGCTTATGAACTTACAAATACAGCGCAATCAACCGCTGAGCAAATTGAGTCTTTAGTAAAAAATGAAAAAATAGATGCAGAGCTGGCTCGTTTAAAAGCCAGTGTTAAGCAAAGTAATACCAATACAACTGCGCCAAGCGCTTAAGGAGTAGAGTATGAATAACTTTAAAACACAGCGTGGTTGGTACAAAGATTCACTGAATAAAAAAATATCGGGCGTATGCAGTGGGTTAGCGCGTCGCCTTGATTTTCCAGTGTGGTCAACACGCTTAGTAACTATTTTATTATTTATAAGTTTTCCGTTTGCAGTGGCGCTTGGTTACTTGATTGCTCACTGCTGCCTTGAAGAGCGTGCGTATTAGGAGAGGGATATGAAAACCTTAGCAATATGTGTTGTCGTATATGTGTTACTTTTTACTGATACTGTGTCGCTAATACATTTTGATTCATGGCAGTTTCCACTTTGGATTGCAGATATGAGCTGGGTGGGGCTTGAGCTGGCTGGTGTATTAGTCGCTATTATTGCAGTGGTAGCCGTAATGGCATTAGTGACTATGGGGTTAATAGGCGCCGGGATTGTCGCGCTGGTTGGCACCATTTTGGCACTGTTATTTGGTTCAGTCATGATAGCGTGGCCATTATTATTTGTAGCTGTACTGTGCTGGTTGGTGCTCGATAACAAAAAAGTAACCTCTTAAGCCTTAATTTAACTGACTATTATTAGTTAACTATGTTAAATTTAAAGTGAAATTTTATGCTTTCACAAGGAATAAAGCGATGATGAAGCAGTGCTTTTTTATGGCCTCGGCGTTAATGATTAATGTGTTTTCGTCATCGGTTGCTGCACATGCTGGGCACAGCCACGATACAGACGAAGCTAAGCTTGAAGTAAGCCATGCACAAGTAAGGGCGTTTTTGCCTGGTAGTAAGTCGAGTGTTGGCTATTTAACAATTTCTAACCACGGTGGTGGTGTTGCTAAATTAACTAAAGCAACCATCGAAGGTTTAGGCCGTGTAGAAATACATGAGCACAAACATGTCAATGGCATGATGAAAATGCAACAGGTTAAAGCCGTTACTATTAAGGGCCATGAAAGCCTAAGCTTTGAGCCTGGTGGTTACCATTTAATGGTATTTGATCCACAAGAGCCACTAAAAGTAGGGCAAGAACGTAAACTCACGCTATATTTTAGTGACGGTAACCGCTTGTTTACTAATGCTCAAGTGGTTTCGCTTGAAGCGCAAGCTGCGCATTCAAAACCATCTAAAAAACAACACGCTCATCACTAGGAGGATAAATGTCGCAACATAAAGGAAAAATAGCTGGTGCCTTGGTGGTACTACTTATTATTTTTTACGCTATTGCAGTTTATTGGAGCATTGAGCCGGCACGTTTTAACGTAGTAACTAATGCAAAAGAAACCGCGCAAGCACGCAGCGAAAAAATGGTAACAGGCTATACAACCACCTCAACGCTTATTACCGTTGCTAGCACATTACTTGATAAGCAAGGTGGATATTTATCAAACGATGTGATGCTGCCAAGTGTGATAATGGATGACATGCCTGCGTGGGAATATGGCGCGCTTGAAATGGTGCGTGATTTAGCGTTATCAATGCGTAAAGATTTTAGCCGTTCACAGTCGCAATCTACCGAACATGAGGCCCTTAAAAAAGCGCAGCCACAATTTAATATTAGCTCTGAGGCATGGGCGTGGCCAAGTGCCGAGGGAGAGTACCAAAAGGGAATAGACTACCTTCTTGTGTACCGCTCACAAATTGCTAACGAGCATGAGCGCGATAGCCAATTTTATTCACGTGCAGATAATCTACGCAGCTGGTTAAAAGAAGCCGAAAAGCGTTTAGGCAGTTTAAGTCAGCGTTTAAGTGCAAGTGTTGGCCAAGACAAAGTAAATACCGATTTAGCTGGTAATTCTTCAAACACGCAAGCGACCTATACACCACTTCAGCAACAAGTAAGAACGTCGTGGTGGGAAATAGACGACGTGTTTTACGAGTCGCGCGGTGCAACGTGGGCGTTATTACACTTTTTACAAGCAGTTGAGTATGACTTTGCTGATGTATTAGAAAAGAAAAATGCGCGTGTAAGCTTGCAGCAAATTATACGTGAGCTTGAGGCAACACAAGAAACCGTGTGGAGCCCAATTATATTAAACGGGAATGGTTTTGGCTTTGTGGCAAATCATTCTTTAGTTATGGCAAATTATATTTCAAGAGCCAATGCGGCTTTAATCGAACTTAGCGAACTACTAGCTCAAGGATAAAAAATGAAAAAGTATTGTTTAGCAGCTGCCCTTTCAATGGCATGTTTAGCCCCTGCAGCACAGGCAGACACTCTATTAGGTTTATATGTAGGTGTTGATGGCTGGCAGTCAGATAACGACGGTCAGTTTTCTTACAAAGATAACGCACCACAAGATTTTAATTTTGAAGACGAAACCTTTATTAGCTACTACGCGGCACTAGAGCACCCAGTGCCATTAGTTCCTAACCTAAAGCTTAAATACACTGAGCTTGAACTTAATGGCTCGGCAACCCTTACTGATACGTTTAGCTTTAATGGCTCAGATTACGTGGTTGGTACAACTGCAAATACATTAAGTGATTTAACTCACATTGATTACATTCTTTATTACGAAATTTTTGATAACGATTTAATTTCAATTGATTTAGGTTTAAACGCAAAGCAGTTTGACGGTGACATTGTTGTAACTGGTACTACTCAACAAGGTGGCACTAACTTCTCTGAAACTAAAGATTTTTCGGGCTTTGTGCCACTTGCTTATGGCCGTGCTGAAGCAGGCTTACCATTTACGGGTTTAAGTGTGTTTTTTGAAGGCAGCTTTTTAGCTATCGACGATAGTAAAGTACAAGACTACCAAGTAGGTGTAGCGTATGAACTTATTGATAACCTAGCGGTAGATGTAGCTATTAAAGCAGGTTACCGTTCTATGACGTTAGAGCTAGATGATGTTGATGATATTAATACCGATATTGACGCATCAGGCCCATTTGCGGGTATTCAAGTTCACTTTTAATTAGTGAGCTTACAGCGTGGTGTGTTATTTATTAACATGCCACGTTAAATCAAATTCTCCCTCCAATGCATTATTAATTAATTGCTTATACACCTTATTTACCGGGTAATTTATAAGCTTAGAAAGCTCATCGCCAGTTTGGGTAAACTTGTAATAGCTTAATACTAAGTCACTGCTTTTAGCTTTTAACGTCACTTTTTGCGATAAAAACGACAGGGTGAGTTCTTGACCTGCTTTTAATACCGCCGATTCTATTTCTTTTCTGTAGAGTAAATTAAGATCCATTAGGGTTAAAATATCAGGAAAGCTGATCCCCGTTTTTCCTAAATTTAGCGATACCTTATTGCCTTTTCGTAGTAAGTCGAAAAGCGAAGGCTTTTTATAAAACCCCAATAAAATAAAGTGGCTGTCGTCTTTTGCGTTGTAGCTGCTCAGCGATACACACTTTTGTAATGCATCAGCTTCGCGTTGGGTCATATGCTTGAGTGTTTGTAAGCTTTTTATAGAAAATGTACCGGGGTTGAGCGTCTCGCCAGTTAAAATTTTAGCCCATAGTGTTTGCATCGATTCATTTGAGGTGTCTTCACATAGGGCAATAAAGCGCTCTACCCAGTCAGCATCTGGTTGTTTATTGCTTGCCACATCGGGGCAAAATCCCATTGCTTTAGCTAAAATGGTTTCTATATTTTGCTGCTGTTTTATAAGCAGTAAATCTTGGCGCTTTTGGGCGCGCGCTAAAATAGGGTTATCGCTATTTATGTGATAAAGCGGGTTTAGATCGCCTTTAGAGCCGTAACTTTGATCTGTACTTGGTTGCCCAGTATTTGTGGTTATTTTTTTTACGGGGTAGCCAAGTAAAGACTCAATTATATTGGCGAGGTTAATTCTCGCTTGGGCTGATTTTACTGTCATCGTTATCCAGCTGTGTTTTTTGGTCGCGTAATTGCGCTACTGTTTGCAAGTTATTTAAGCCAAGTGACACTGTATTGCTTAATACATACTCACTAAAAATTGATAGATAACCCGAAATTAGCGGGGTATTGGTTTGGCCATTAATATTACACGTTACATTTACCACACCTTCTACTTCGGTAAATGTAATTTCACCTTCAATAATATGCTCATTTTTTAAAAGCGCATTAAAGGTCATTTTATTTTGTGAAAGCGAAGTAATGGTCATTTCTCCATACCCCCAGTCACTTTGCCACGATTGATGCGCGCCTATACCGCGACTAGGTTCGCCTAAAGTAAAAGTGATAGACGGATCTACTTTGCCCCAAGGTGACCATGTATGCCAAAGGCTAAAGTCAGACACCAGCGATTTAACGGTCACTACATTGGCATTTATTTGTATGTTTTTATTTACGCTGTAATTTTGCGGCAGGGTTAAACCAATCAAAATAGCCACTAAAACTAACAATAAGAGCGTTTTTATAAGGATTTTAAAAAATTTAATAGGCACACCTTTTACGAGTTTTTTAGTTTGAAATATAACAACTTTTTATTAATCGACTATAGTATGAATTAGCCTATAAACCAAAAATATATTTTTAGCACATAGGTATGAGCTTATATAAGTATTAAAACTGATAAAGGGTAGATAATGTCGTCAGAGCATAGCGATTTTTTATTTTTAGCGCCAGACAGCGAAGAAGAAATAACCCAAGAATTATCTGATTTTTGGGATGTTTTGATCGTTGATGACGATCCTGAAATACATTCAGTGACTAAGCTTGCGTTATCGGGCGTAGAGTTTTGGGGGGCAGGGCTGCGTTTTCACGATGCGTACTCTGGCAGCGAAGCCATCGAAATACTCAAAAACAATAATACAATTTCCGTTATTTTTTTAGATGTAGTGATGGAATCTGATGATGCGGGTTTGCAAGTTGTAAAACGCGTACGCGAAGAGCTTAACAATCAGCATGTGCGAATTATTTTACGAACCGGCCAAGCGGGCAACACCCCAGAAGAAAAAGTAATTCGCGAATATGACATTAACGACTATAAAACAAAAACAGAGTTAACTCGTTCTAAATTAGTAACTTCTTTAATTACCGCTATTCGCTCGTACGAGCAAGTATGCCAGCTTGAGTATCAAAGTGATGCGATGAACACCATTGTTTCGGCTTCAAAGTCTATTTTAGGGCTTACCGATATTAAAGTGTTATGCAAAGAGATTATTAAACACTTGGGTATTATTTTAGAGTGCCAACAAGTTGGGTTGGTATGCAGTAAGCTAGATGGCGATAACTTTATTCAAGTATTGGGTGGTAGTGGCCATTATGAGAGCTACTTTGGTGAAAAGCTTGCTAATGTTGATAGCGTTGCGCTTGAACAAGTAGATCAGTGTTTTGAGTCGGCTCAGCATTGCCAAACCGATTCGAGCGTAACTTTTATTGTTAAAAGTAAGCACCGCCAGGCTGCTATTTATTTAGAGTGCGAGCATAAACCGAGTGATGCGCAGCTGCAATTTGCAGAGATTTTTCTTACTAATGTGAGTGTAGCCCTTGATAACGTAAGGCTGTTTGTAAAACTAAGAGATGCGGCCTACAAAGATGTACTAACCGGTATTTCTAATCGTACTAATTTTATTGAGCGGGTGGTGCGTTATCAAAAACCACATGTTAATGACTACGTTTTTGTATTAATTGATGTGATTGGTTTTGCTGATATTAACAATGGCTTAGGACAAGAAATTGGCAATCATTTGTTAATCGAGATTGTAAAGCGACTTAAAGATGCTTACCCAGACGCAAAGTTATTGTCGCGTATTGGCGCAGATGTATTTGGCTTTATTATTCGCCAAACGGAGTTTGACCTCGAACAATTTAACGACGTGCTAAGTGTGCCTTTTAGTGCTGGCGAGCATATTTTGCCTGTCGATTTTAGAATTGGTTTATGTCAGCAGCAAGACTTTCAAAGTACTGGGTTAGATACACTCAAAGTTGCCTATATTGCATTAAACCAAGCTAAAAAGCTTAAATGCAAAGAGGGTATTTACTACGATATTGATATGCAAGACAAAATGGCTTGGCGCTTAGGTATTATTAGGCAGTTACGTCATGACTTTGCTCGGCAAAAGCTCCAAGTGTGGTATCAGCCTCAGCTTTCACTTGATAATTTATCTTTAATTGGCTGTGAAGCATTGCTGCGCTGGCCATCAGAAGATGGCTCGTTTATATCTCCTGCGGTGTTTGTGCCTTTAGCAGAGGATGCCGGTTTAATTGTTGATATTGGCCAATGGGTTTTAGAACAAGCTTGCCAACAGCAAAAACGCTTAGAGGCACTCGGTGAAGAAATTTGCATTGCTGTAAATGTATCTGTGCCGCAATTTAAGGTTAAAGGCTACGCTACAACAGTAAAAAACACCTTACAAAAGTACGATGTTAAACCCTGCAATATAGAGTTAGAAGTGACTGAAAGCGTGGTAATGGATGAATTAGAAACCGTGATCAATACCCTAAAAGAGTTAAAAGAATTAGGCGTAGAAGTGGCGATTGATGATTTTGGAACGGGCTTTTCTTCGTTAAGTTACTTACAAAGTTTACCGCTTGATAGGCTTAAAATAGACCGCGCATTTGTAAAAGATTTACCCGATAACGATACCGGTGCTATTGCTGCTTTAGTGGTGTCGCTTGGTGCTAAACTAGGACTAAAAACAATTGCTGAAGGTGTAGAAACACAGCAGCAGGCAGAGTTTTTGAAAAACTTAGGGTGTGATGAAGTACAAGGTTTTATGTACGCTAAGCCAATGCCTGAGCATGAACTTTTAGAGTTTATTAAAGAGCGAAATAAAAAAACTTAATATCAACAGACTTTACAGTAGGCGCGATATCTCTAGGTAATGTTGTATAAATAAGCAATGTATTAGGATATAATTCGCGCCTTTTGTTATTCTACGGCCAAAACTATGAGCTCCCTTAAAGCTGAACGCGCGCTATTTTCATACCCCAAATATTGGGCTGAATGTTATGGCACCGCCCCATTTTTACCTACCACTCGCGAAGAAATGGACGCTCTTGGCTGGGATAGCTGCGACATTATAATTATTAGCGGCGATGCCTATGTAGATCACCCTAGTTTTGGTATGGCGGTTATTGGCCGTGTACTTGAAGCGCAAGGCTTTAGAGTGGGTATAATTGCTCAGCCAGATTGGCAATCAAAAGATGCCTTTATGGGGCTTGGTAAACCAAACTTATTTTTTGGTGTAACAGCCGGCAACATGGATTCGATGATCAACCGCTACACGGCAGAAAAACGAATGCGCCATGACGATGCCTATACGCCTGGTAATGTGGGCGGCAAGCGCCCCGACCGCGCGGTGATGATATACTCTCAGCGCTTACGTGAAGCCTACAAAGGTGTGCCTATTGTTATTGGTGGTATTGAAGCAAGCTTGCGCCGTATTGCTCATTACGACTACTGGCAAGAAAAAGTACGCCGTAGTATTTTGTTTGATGCCAAAGCCGACATCCTTATTTATGGTAATGCAGAGCGCCCGCTGGTGGAAGTAGCCCACCGTATAGCCGCTGGCGAAACTATGGATACAATTCAGGATATTCGTGGTACAGCGGTTATTCGTAAAGAGCCAATACCGGGCTGGCGCGGAAGTGATTCAACAGCGATTGATAAAATTGGCAAAATTGACCCTATCCCAAACCCCTATGGGGCTGATGATGTTGGGTGTAGTAAATCAGAGTTTAAGCAAGCCGGTATTGATTTAAAAGCAGAGGCCGCTAAACCTATAACTATTCAGCCTGCGCGTCCTAAACCGTGGGAAAAAACATACGTTAAACTGCCTGCATTTGAGCAAGTAAGTGTTAATAAACCGCTTTATGCCCATGCTTCGCGCATTTTGCACCAAGAGACCAACCCAGGTTGTGCTCGTGCGTTATTTCAGCGCCATGGCGATCGCTCTATTTGGGTTAACCCGCCGGCATTTCCGCTCGAAACCCATGAGATGGATGATGTATTTGGTTTGCCTTATCAGCGTATACCGCACCCAAGTTATGGTGATGCAAAAATACCAGCCTACGATATGATTAAAACGTCGGTTAATATTATGCGTGGCTGTTTTGGTGGCTGTTCGTTCTGCTCTATTACCGAGCATGAAGGGCGTATTATTCAAAGTCGCTCGCAAGAGTCGATTATTGACGAAATAGAACAAATTAGAGATAAAGTACCTGGTTTTACCGGTGTTATTTCTGATTTAGGTGGCCCAACGGCTAACATGTATAAATTGCGCTGTACGAGCAAAAAAGCAGAAAGTACCTGTAGACGACTTTCATGTGTTTACCCTGATATATGTAAGCACATGGATACAGACCATACACCTACTATCGATTTATACAAAAAAGCCCGTGAAGTGAAAGGCATTAAAAAGATTTTGATCGCCTCAGGCGTTCGTTACGATCTAGCCGTACAAGACCCTCGCTATGTAAAAGAGCTGGTGACGCATCATGTGGGTGGTTATTTAAAAATTGCCCCTGAGCACACAGAAGATGGCCCTTTGTCTAAAATGATGAAGCCGGGCATGGGTGCTTATGATCAATTTAAAGAACTATTTGATAAGTACTCAAAAGAAGCGGGTAAAAAGCAGTATTTAATACCGTACTTTATTTCAGCGCACCCAGGTACCAAAGACGAAGACATGGTTAACATGGCATTGTGGCTTAAATCTAACGACTTTAAGTTAGACCAAGTACAAAACTTTTACCCGTCGCCTATGGCCAATGCAACCACCATTTACCATACAGAAATGAACTCGTTGCGTAATATTAAAAACAACAAAGAGCAAGTGCCCGTGCCAAAAGGAGCACGCCAACGTCGCTTACACAAAGCCATATTGCGTTATCACGATCCATCGGGTTGGCCAATGATCCGCGATGCACTGCGTAGTATGGGGAAAGCCAATTTAATTGGTAAAGGCCCAAATTGCTTAGTGCCAGAAGAAGGCCGCGATGAAAAAGCACATAAAGGCGCTGGTAAAGGTAAAGGAGGGCGCCCAGCCTTAACGCGCCATACTGGGTTTAGCCAATTTAAAAAGGCTAACACTAAGCCTAAAGTGGGCGGCAATCGCCAGCGTGCTTCTCGCTAAGCGTTAAAACCAGTAAACAAAAAAACCCGATACTGAGTAACAGTATCGGGTTTTTTATTGCGTTAATTTACTGCTGTTAGGTGTACATTACACCTTAAAGTTTTCTACCGATATTCTTAGCTCTTCAGCAAGTTTGGCTACTTCTGAGCTTGAAATATTTGTTTGATTTGCACCCTCAGCTGTTTGCTCGGCTATGGCTACAATAGATTCTAAACGTTCACTAATTTCTTGTGATACTTGTTGTTGCTCTTGAGCAGCGGTAGAGATTTCTTCACTTACATCGTGTGCTTGCGATACGGCAAGTGTAATTGAGTCTAATGCGCTGCTTGCTAAGTCGCTTTGTTCAACACATGATTCTGCTTGCTGTTTACCTTTATCCATTGCTGTTACAGCCGCTTCTGCGCCACTTTGAAGCGATTCAATCATAGATTGTATCTCTTGGGTCGACTCTTGTGTTTTGCTTGCCAGTGAGCGTACTTCATCCGCTACTACCGCAAAACCTCGGCCATATTCACCGGCACGTGCTGCTTCAATTGCAGCGTTAAGTGCTAATAGGTTGGTTTGCTCTGCAATGCCGCGTATTACATCTAAAATACTGCCTATAGATGCGCTGTCTTGATGAAGCTTATTAATAACACCTGATGCATCGTCCACCTCGCGAGCAAGTTGCTCAATAGTGGCTTTGTTTTGATGAGATATACCTTTTACACGTTCAGCTTCTTTATCGGCATTTTTTATTTCGTTAAGTGCCTGCTGTGCGCTGTTGCTTACAGTTTGCGACGTGCTGCTCATTTCGGTTGTGGCGGTTGCCGCTTGCTCTACTTGTGCTTGTTGGTTACGAATAGCTTGGCTTGACTCACCGGTAATGGCCGATGTTTGCTCAGACGCCGCTGCTAATTGAGTTGAGCGTGAAATAATGCCCTTAATTAAGCTACGTAGGCTATCTATAAGGGTGTTACAGCTTTTTGATAGCTCGCCAAATTCATCTTTTGCAGAGTCATCTAAGCGTTGGGTCATATCACCGCTGGCAACAATATCTAAAATCCGATTAACCTCAGCCAGTGGCTTAGTGATTCTATTAACGGTAAGGATCGCAATTGCAATTGCAATTAACGTTGCGATGATCATACCTGCCCATGTCCAGAGCGTCGCTGAGTCTACATCCTCGCGAACACCTTCTTGTAATTTGTAAGCCACAGTACTTGCTTGTGTTACTAAATCATCAATTTGCGACAGTGCCATAGTGGTTGCTTGCTCTGATTGGGCAAGTTCTTTTTCGGTAAGTGCGATAGCGTCAATAAGGCGCTGCTTATTGGCCGCTAGGCTATTATTGCCGCTAATATTTTCTATCAGCGTATCAACGTATGCTTGTAAATCACTGTATAGGTCGTTGTTATCTTGCTCTATAGCTGGCTTTATTAACGTTAAAGTACGAATTACTTCGTCAAGGTAATAAGCTTGCTCATTTTTTACAATATCTAAGGTGTTTGTCGTTTTAACCGTGAGCATATCGGTACTGTTACTCACCACCGACATAAAGTTGTTTTCTAAGTTATTGGCAGCTTGGTAAGCGCGTGGGTGGTTTTGCTCAAAGTTGGTAATATCTGTGATATCAAGCACGACTGAGTTAGCATCTTCAGCTGCAATCTCAATTGTTTCAAGCTGTGCTGTGAGGGTTTTATTAAGTGCTAGTTGTTTATCTTTATCAGCTAATAGGTTTTCGACCGTACCTAAAAAGCTTAAGTAGGTTTTTTCTACAGCTTGGCTTTTTTGACTCAGTGATGCATCGTTTTTTACTACACGTTGAAGGTCGGCGTGCAGCGAGTTGAATTTGTCTTTTTGCTCAAGTACTTTTTGTTTTATAGGGGTGAGCTGTGCGCTTGAGGTGGTATAAAAACTAGCTTGGGCTGCTTTACTCATTAAAATAAATTCAGCTTGTAGTTCTGAGCTTTTATTAAGCGCGGGCAGTGATAACTGGTTTACCTGCTGGGTAGAGCGGTCAATGCTCGCAATTTTTATTAAAGAGTTACCACCAATGATTATGAGTAATAAGGTGATAAATATAAAACCACACCAAATTCGTTGGCTTACTGTCAGATTCATATGGATTTCCAATTAAAGTACTTCAATCACATCTTATCGGCTTTTTAACCAATAAGTTAAGCAATTAATATCTATTAATTTAAATTTAACATATGTGCTGGGGTTTTACAGTTTATTTAGATAAAAGCGTCGGCTTTTCTACTATTTTTTGCTTAGTTTGCAAGTTCATCATCGTTAAAGCACCGCCCCATACGCATCCGGTATCGAGCGCATGTATGTGATTGAGCTGAGTAACCCCTTCAAGAGCGGCCCAATGGCCAAATATAAGGTTGTTTTCTAATGCTTTTATATTAGGGTGAGTGAACCAGGCTGTTAACGTTTTATTATCGTTAATTGCGCCTTTCGCACTAAGCTCTAACGTGTTGTTGCTGGTTAAAAAGCGCATGCGGGTAAAGTAGTTAACAATGTACCTAAACTTATCAAATTCGTTTAAATCGTCATGCCATATAGCGGGATGAGGCTGATACATTTTTTCAAAAAAGTGCTTAGCATTTGCCGATTGATAACAACGCTGAGCAAACTGTGCGTGTTTAAGTGCGCTTTCTATAGACCAATTAGGGTTAAGCCCTGCATGCGATATAAAGCTGCGGTGCTGTGCTAAATAAATAGCAAGCGGCTGAGTTTGCAAATAGGCGATATAGTGAGGAAGCTTTTTACTATCAAAAATAGCACCGAGTTTATCTTTGGGGTTGATTGGCTTATTAAGATAGTGACAGGCAACCATGTGTAAATCATGATTGCCTAAAGTAACAGTCATGCTGTCTTGATGGCGATAAATATAATCTAGGCAGGCCAGAGAGTCCGGCCCACGTGCGACGATATCGCCCACTAAATAAAGGTGATCTTTGCTTGGGTTAAAGTCAACCCGTTTGAGCAAGCGGCTAAACTCTTTAAAGCAGCCTTGTAAATCACCAATTGCGTAATCAGCCATGGCGCTTTTTACTAATGTAAAATGTTAGGGCACGCTAAACGAAATACGCTTATAGGTGCTTCAAACTCAGAACCAAACTCATTGCGCAGTGTGTAGTGTCCCTGCATGGTGCCAACAGGGGTATCTAATATTGCGCCACTGGTGTATTTATAAGTTTCGCCTGGGCCTATAACGGGGGTTTCGCCGACAACGCCTTCGCCCTCTACTTCAACTTCTTTACCATTGGCATCGGTGATCAACCAATAACGGCTTAAAAGTGTAGCGCTGCAAAGACTGTGGTTTTTAATTGTCACTGAGTAGGCAAAAACGTACTTTTCTAGCTCAGGCTGAGATTGCCCTTCAACATAAAAAGTCTCTACAGAGACTTTTACAGGAGAGCCAATATTACTGCTTGTTGTCATAAATCCAATTAGCTATATCAATAAATTGTTGTAACGTTAGGCTTTCAGCACGCAAAGTAATATCAATACCAATGCTGGTAAGCTCATCTGCGGTGAGTAAGTTGCCTAAGCTGTTACGCAATGTTTTACGGCGTTGGTTAAAGGCTTCTAAACACACGGTATTTAAAATTTTCACGCTTTTAGCGGTACGTTGCTCGGCTTTTTTAGGGATCAGACGAATAACCGCAGAGTCTACTTTAGGTGCTGGTTTAAAACACTCTGGCGGTACTTCAACCACGGGCATTGCGTGGCAGTAGTATTGTGTCATCACGCTTAAGCGGCCAAAAGTTTTGCTGCCTGGGCCTGCAACCATACGTTTTACTACTTCTTTTTGCAGCATAAAGTGCATGTGCTCAATATGATCAGCAAACTCAAAAAGATGAAACAGTAATGGCGTAGAAATATTGTAAGGCAGGTTACCAAACACTTTTAATTTTTTGTCATCGCGTACTAGGCTTGCAAAGTCAAACTTCATTGCATCGCCTTGGTTTACGTTTAATTTAGGACCTAAAAAAGGGTGCTCAATTAAACGCTGAGCTAAGTCTTTATCTAGCTCAACAACAGTAAGTTGGCCGCTTAAATCGGCAACAGGTTCGGTAATTGCGCCTAAACCTGGGCCAATCTCTACTAGGTTGTCTTGTGGTTTAGGATCGATTGCAGTCACTATTTTATCAATGATAGATTCATCAAATAAAAAGTTTTGCCCAAAACGTTTACGGGCGCGGTGTCCTAAATGTACTTTATCGGTCATTGATTCTGTGCTTTTTCATGGGCGAGCTTAATTGCTTCGCGGATCGCTAATTCAAAACTGCCAACTTCAGCGTCACCGGTGCCTGCTAAATCAAGCGCAGTACCGTGATCAACCGAAGTGCGGATAAATGGTAAACCTAAGGTTATATTTACCGAGTTACCAAATCCCTTGTATTTTAGCACAGGTAAACCCTGATCGTGATACATAGCAAGCACGGCATCGGCTTGAGAGAGGTATTTATCCTGAAATAGGGTATCGGCAGGAAGCGGACCAATTAAATTCATGCCTTGGCTGTTTAAAAGCTCAAGCGTAGGTGAAATTGTCTCTATTTCTTCTGTGCCTAAATGACCGTCTTCGCCGGCATGGGGGTTTAATCCACACACTAAAATTTTCGGTTGCTCAATACCAAACTTAGTTTGTAAGTCGTGGTTTAAAATACTAATAACTTTAGTTAAGCGCTCTTGTGTAATTGCACGCGATACATAAGCCAGCGGTATATGCGTTGTTACTAGGGCAACACGCAAGCCTTCAGTTGCTAGCATCATTACGACATCAGAGGTGCCCGACTGCTGAGCAAAGTACTCAGTGTGGCCACTAAAGGAAATACCGGCTTTATTAATAATCCCTTTGTGAACAGGGCCCGTGACAACGGCATCAAAGGTACCGTCCATATTCTTTTCGCTGGCAATACGTAAGGTATCAAGCACGTATTGGCCGTTTAAGTCGTCTAGTTCACCTAGCTTAACGTCAGTGCCTAAATCTACTTGGTGAATATACATGCTACCTGCAGGCGCTATAGCTGCAGGGGCATTTTCATCAAAATCAATTAGCTCAATATTAAGGCCCAAGTGTTGAGCGCGTTCTTTTAATAACTGTTTGTCGGCGATAGCGACCAGTTGAGCTTGCCATGGTTGCTGCGCTAATTGCAGCAGCAAGTCAGGGCCAATCCCCGCAGGTTCACCTGGGGTAATTGCAATTCGTAATGTCATAATTACTCGTCTATAGGGAAAATTTCAACATGGGCTTGTTCGCGCATTTCTTGCTGCCAGTTAAAACTTTCTTCTTTAAATTTACGATTAAACAACATGCCGTGCGCACGGTTACGTTTAGCTAGCTCGGTTTTATCTGCTACACGTTTATCTAAAAGTTGTACTATGTGCCAACCAAATTGTGTTCTAAATGGTTCACTAATTTGATTTTTATCAAGTGATAACAAAGTATCTTTAAACGCTGGTACATACGTTGTAGGGTCAGTCCAATCATACTCACCGCCTTTAAGGGCTGAGCCTGGATCTTCTGAGTATTCTTTAGCAAGCTCAGCAAAGTCAGCGTTTCCTGCGCGTAAATCTTTGGCAAATCCTGCTAGCATGCTACGTGCTTTTTCTTCACTTAAAATAATTGAAGGCTTAATAAGAATATGGCGTGAGCGTACTTCTGTAGTTTCTACTAGTTGGCGACCACGTACATCTTGCACCTTAATTATATGAAAGCCAGCACCCGAGCGAAGCGGGCCAACAATAGCGCCTTTCTTTTGACCTTTTACAGCTTCGGCAAATAACGAAGGCATTTCGTTGATACCCATATAACCGAGTTGTCCGCCTTCAAGCGCTTTTGAGCCACCGGATGATGAAATAGCGATGCGTTTAAACTCTTGGCCATCGTTTAATAGCTCAATAACTTTGTCAGCACGGGTTTTAGCACTGGTGATTTCATCTGCTGTTGCATCGTTAGGAATATCAATAAGGATGTGGCCAATATCATACTCTTCAGAGTTCTGACCTTGGCTTTCCATTATTTTTAACAGGTTATCTACTTCTTGTTGGCTAATATAGATTCGACGATCTACATTGGCACGGGTAACCTGTTGGGTGGTGATCTCTTTACGAATTTCTTCGCGGTAGGCTTGAAAGCTCTCGCCAGCGGCTTCAATGGTACGACGAAGATCGGCAATGCTGCCGCCTTGATCTTTTGCCATATTCGCGAGTGTTTGGTCTAACTGGCTGTCTGAAATTTCAAGGCCCATACGTTCAGCCATTTGCATCATAAGCGTTTGGTTAACTAAACGCTCAACGGCTTGTACGCGAAGCGTTTCGTCTTTAGGAAGTTGTTGGCCTTGCTCTGCGGCTTGCTTTTTAACACGATTAATTATGGTGTCTACTTCACTTTTTAAAATTACGCCTTGGTTTACAACACCAATTACTTTGTCGATTTCCTGTGGGGCGGCAAATGCGCCATGGCATAAGCTTAAGCTTAAAATAGCTGTTGATAATAGTTTTTTTAAATTCATATTCTTTTTACTACTCTTCTAATAGTACTGCTTTAAAACAGGGCGTACTGCATTTTAGGGCTTTAAAGTATCACCTTAATTGCTCGTTTGCCTTAATTATTAAGAAAATACGGTCTACGGTAGCCAAAAATACCTTGTTGTAATAATTTTTGTGCATCGTAACGGCTCTTACTGCCAAGTCCTTTTAATACAAAGTTTAAACTAATACCTGAATCAAAAGTGGCTTGTTGCTGCCCGATAGACTGATTTAAATCGGTTTCAATCTGACGGTGACCAGTAATTTGGATTGCCCAACAGCATGATTCATACTGTAATCCGCTTAAAAATTCGATGCTTCGATTATTTTCAAGGTCCCGGTGGTAGCTTGCAATAAATTGCCACTGATCACTAATTGGGATACTTGTAAATACACCCGTTTGCTCGATTGTATTTCCTGAGACATCATTTGCATAGCGATGGTTCAATTGAACTAGCTCATTATTGTCACCTTTGTAATCGAGGGTGACATTTGACTGGATCATTTGCTTACCATCCGTGTCGTATTGCATACCCGCTGAGAGGTACCAACGGCGGTGCCAATGTAGCATTGTTTGCGCTGCAAAAAGGGCGTTGTAGTTTGTCTCTGAGTCTAAATCTTGCTCGGTAGGTTTAGCCGAGTCGTTTAGGTAAAAAATTTGACCCGCGCTAAAGTTAAACACTTCTTCGTGTTTATTATCAAATAAGCGTGTTGTTGCACCTAACGTAAATTGGTTAGCTGCGGCTATACGGTCTACACCCGAAAAGCGCGTATCTCTAAATAGGCCAAAAAAGTCATCCTGTAAGCGGGTAGTGTCAAATAGACCTATCTCAGATTGATCCTTATTAGGGGTATATAAATACTGTATTTGTGGCTCAAGAGTTTGAATGCCATCTTCAAAAAAGGTCGAGGTGTCACGTTCAAAGTTAAGCTGCGAGTACAAACGTACTTTTGGCAAGGTACGCGAAACGCTATCGCTATATTGAGTGCCCGTTAAATTACCACTTTGTTTGTAGTTAGTTTGCAATAAGCTCACTTCTGAGAGAAACGACCACGCATGTGTTGCGTAGTTAAAGCGCGCTTTTGGCTCTACGTGTACACGGGTAGCACTGTCTATGGCTATTTCTGAAGAGTCGTTGGTAAAGTGGCTTACTTCACCCGACAAACTAAAATCAAAGTTATCAAAACGCCACGGGGCGGTTTGTGTAAAGCTAATTTGTGGAACCGCGGCATACGACTCTAAGTGATCGCCCAGTACTTCAAAGTTTTGAAATTTAATATCGGTACGCCATGTGTCACCAAGGTGAGTCACAGAGCCGGTACGATAAAGTTGGGTATCGGTTTTATTTGCGTAATTAGAGCTTAAATCGGTGATGTAGTTGTCATCACTGACGTTAGTTACATCAATATTGGCGCGCCAGTCTTCACTTAAATAGCTTTGTTGCTGCCAATGAAACATATAGCGCTCATCAAGGCTTGGCTCCGAATCATCGCTATCTAAATACTCAATACCGACTAAGCCTTCATGTTGCTCCGTGAGGTATCTAAACTCAGTTTGCAATTGTAAGCCTTTGCGCGACATATAACGTGGTGTAATAGTGGCGTCAAAATTAGGCGCAATATTCCAATAATAAGGCGTAACAGTTTCAAGGCCGTAACGGTCGGAGCTCGAAATGCTAGGTGTTAATAAGCCGGACTTGCGTCGCTCATCCAGTGGAAACGTGAAATAAGGTAAATATAAAACGGGAGTATCAAGAATACGTAAAACGGCGTTATAGGTTTCACCCCAGCCTTCTTCACGAGAGAGGTTAATTTCGTCGGCTTCTATTTCCCACACGGGTGTATCGCTTGGGCAAGTAGTAAAGCTTGCATTCATTAACAATAAGCCAGACTCGTTGACGGTGAGTTTTTCGGCGCCACCTTTACCTTGTTGCGCTGTTAAGCTGTAATCGGCACCTAGTAGGCTTATTTCTGAATTATTTAAATCGGCATTTAAACCTGAGCTGTTTACTTGGCTTACACGGTCTTGATAAGTAATAGGGCCTGTTGCATTAAGCAAACCGCGCTGTTTATCTATAAGCGCAGTTTGTGCGGACAAACTCATATCAAGGGTGTTAATATCAACATTGCCGGTAAATTCAGCGCTTTGTGTGCCTAGGAGCTCTACATCGTCAGCTTGTATATCAACCGATCCTACCGCTAAATTTGGTAGAGGTTGCCAAGCTCTGGTTTGCATTGAAATGCCACATAAATTGTGTGCCAGTTCAGTTTCGGCAAGCGATGGTGCGCTAATTACGCCTAGCATCAATATGCCCCAGGTTTTGCTCATTTATCGACCTTAATGCTCTTTGGTTTATTATAAGCTAGACATAATAAAGGAAAACAATGTCAAATACAGTAATTGACCTATAAAAATAGACATCTTATATAATGACACGCTTTGATAATTTACAACTATTTATAAATACGTACTTTGATGCTAAACCACACTCCTTAGTAGCCATTACTGGGGATGCCAGCTTTCGCCGTTATTACCGTTTAAGCTGTGCCGGAAAAGCGTTTATTGTGATGGACTCCGACCCACAAAAAGTAAATAACGCTCCGTATATCTCTCTTAATAAAGTATTCACCGACAACGGCTTTTTATTGCCTGAAATAATTGCAAGCGATGAAGAACAGGGCTTTTTTGTGTTAAGTGACTTAGGAAATACACACTTAGCCGATAAGCTCGATGAGCCAAATAGAGATGAATATTACAAGCAATTAATCCGTTTAGCGGCAAGCTGGGCCAAAACACCTGAATCAGCAGCTATGCAAAATTATAATAAAGAATTTATTCACCTTGAGCTGAATATTTTTAGCCAATGGCTGGTTACTGATTTTATTGGCTTAACATTAAATACTGAGCAACAAACGCTTTGGCAACAAAGCTGTGAGCTATTAACGAACGCTATGCTAGCGCAGCCTACGGTCACGGTTCATCGTGATTATCACAGCCGTAATATTATGTATAGCAATGAGCAGTGGGCAATTATAGATTACCAAGATGCCGTGCGCGGGCCGCTGTGTTATGACTTAGTGTCGCTGCTACGCGATTGCTACTTTAAGTTGCCACAAGCACAGCTTAATCAGCTGCTTGAGTACGGGTATGAAGAATTTACAACGCAAAAATTAATAACAGATATTTCTTTTGAGCAGTTTAAACAGTGGTTTGATTTAACGGGTATTCAGCGCCATTTAAAGGCAGCGGGAATATTTTGCCGGCTCTATTTACGCGATGGTAAAACCGGCTACCTTGATAATATTTTACCGACGTTGGATTACATTGTTGATGTTGCTAAAACCTATCCAGAGCTTGCAGCGTTAAGTGAGTGGGTAAGCAGCACTGCAATACCGCAGGTAACACTAAAATTAGCGAAGGAGCGCACATGAAAGCCATGATTTTAGCTGCCGGGCGCGGCCAGCGAATGATGCCGCTTACACAAGCTATGCCTAAACCTATGCTAAAAGTGGCGGGGAAACCGCTGATTGAGCATCATATTAATAACCTTAAAGCCGCTGGCATTACTAACATTGTTATAAACCTAGCTTGGCAAGGGGATAAAATAAAAAGCTATTTTAAAAATGGCGCTGAGTTTGGTGTGCGCATTGAATATAGCCAAGAGGCTGAGGGCGGCCTTGAAACCGCAGGCGGAATTATTCAGGCGCTGCCATTACTAGGTGAGCAATTTATTGTAATTAATGGCGATGTATTTACAGATTACGATGTGAGTGCGCTTACACAATTGCACCTGCAAGACGGCGAGGCCCACATAGTGTTAGTAGAAAACCCACCTCATAACGAAAAAGGGGATTTTGCGTTAAGTCACTTATCGGCTGAGAGTCAAAAGTATACATTTTCGGGAATTAGCCGTTACCACGCTAATTTTTTTAAAGGTTTAGAGCCTGGCATACGCCCGCTTGGGCCAATACTGCGAGAAAAACTCGCCCAACAGGTTATCTCAACTGAGCTTTATATTGGTCAGTGGGACGATATAGGCACACCACAGCGACTCGCGCAGCTCAACGAGCGCATACAAAACACACTTTAATAGAGGCAGTTAATTAGATGTGGGGAAAAATACTCGGTTTTTGTTTTGGCTTTATGTTTGGCAAAATTTTTGGCGCCATTTTAGGTTTATACCTCGGCCATTTATTTGATAAAAGTTTAAAAAACGATTTTGATAAAGCCGGGGGCTTTTCAGGTTTGTTTAAAGGTGATGATGTAAACGAGCGCCAAGCGTTGTTTTTTTCGAGCTGCTTTGCGGTTATGGGGCATATTGCAAAGTCGAACGGTCGCGTAAGCGAGGTGCATATAAAAGCGGCAAGTATGTTTATGGATGAAATGGGGCTAAAGGGCGATGAGCGCCGCGAAGCTCAGCATGCATTTCAATCAGGTAAAGACAGCGACTTTTCGATTAAAGAAACAGTACACGACTTTAAAGAACGCTTTGCAAAACGTTACGACTTACTGCAACTGTTTTTAGAAATTCAAATTCAAATGGCGTTTTCTGATGGCGTGCTCGCAGAGCAAGAAAAACAGCTGTTACAAGAGGTAAGTAAGCAATTAGGTATTTCTAAAACCCATTTTGCTTTTATTCTTAAGCGTTACCAAGCTGAATTTAGTTTTAGACAGCAGCAACAACAGTATAGGCAACAGCAGCAAGGTCAAAGTAGCAGTTACCGTGAAGGTTCTGGTCATCATGTGCCCCCTAATAACAGCATGAACCGCTCACAGGCCTTGGCTTTATTAGGATTAAGTAGTGACGCGACGCAACGAGATATTAAAGTAGCGTATCGTAAATTAATGGCGCAGCATCACCCTGATAAATTAGTATCTCAAGGGCTACCTAAACACATGATGGAAGTAGCAGTTAAAAAAAGCCAAGATATTCAAGCGGCTTACGAGTATTTAAAAAAGGCGGCGTAAAAAACCGTCTATCACTTTAGTTAACCGTGCATGCTGCTCTGGCGCATCGCGCAGGCCAAAGAGTTGGCGCTGGCGGTAATCAAATTTAGCATTTCGATTTACCCAGCGCTGGCGGTTTTTAAGGCTCATAAGTATATCGGTATTGTCATTTGCATAGTAAATATCAAGCAAGGCGGGGGTCACCAGCGACGTGGTTTGCGCTAAACCTTTATTGCGCTGTGTATTAGGTAAATAACTACTTAAGCTTATAAACGCATCTATTCGCGAGTCAGGAAAATCGGCATAGTATTCTAGCAATACTCCCGCACTGGTACCTTGTGCTATGACGACAATATTATTTGGCTCACTCATTGCGTTTTGATAGAGCGCCTCATAACGCATTATTAAATTAGTTTTATAATGACTTAGTACCTCGTTACTCACCAAATCAATGGCATTAACAAAGTGTGACTCTTGAGCCGTTGTAACAGCACCGTCGCTGTTACTTTGCGCCGTTTTTGTTGGCTCTTCATTTTGCGCTTGCGTACTTGATTGCGTGCTTGATTGGGCAGCTGCTTGTGAAGCCATGTTACTTGCTTGCCAATCTATATCGGGTACTGTCATGGCGTAGGTTGTGTAACCTAAATTAGTAAGCTCTTTTCGCAGGTAACTCATGCCAGCATTGCTAGTGGGGGTAGAATTCCAATCAGGGATGAGTAATACAATACCTCTAAAATCTCGGCTCATGTACTCACTATACAAACTTAAAAACTCTGTATCACCAGCAAGTATGGGTTTAACTTCATCATTGGGTAGTAGACGTTTTATATCGCTATTTTCGATACTTGATAAAGAAGGTGGGGCTATATGCTCTGCAGCACTGGCATATGCGCTTAAGCATAACGCAGAGCAACAACATACACTTTGTAGCGTTTTTTTGATTAGCTGCGCAAATATCATAGTAAGCCCAAACCGTGAGTAATAACTAAGTATCGGCGCGCTAAGGTAAAAGTTTAGTACTAACTTTGTGGGCTTTACCTATTAAAAGTCGGGCTCTACCTCAAAGGTCAGCACTTGCTCAGTCACGGGGTGTTTTAGTTGCAACATTTGCGCATGTAGTTGTAAACGTGGCGCCGCGGCTAGGGCCTCTTTATGGGCATAAAGTCTATCGCCCAGTATTGGGTGGCCAAGGCTTAGCATGTGCACGCGTAATTGGTGCGAGCGCCCCGTAATTGGCGTGAGCTCTACACGTGTTGCGCCATCTTCTCGTGCAAGTATTTTAAAGTGGGTTAGCGAGGGCTTACCGTTTTCATAATCAACCATTTGCTTAGGGCGATTAGGCCAATCACATATAAGTGGCAAATCTACCGATCCGGTATCTCGCTCAAGTTGGCCGTAAACACGTGCAATATAGCGTTTTGCAGTTTCACGTTCTTGAAACTGCATACTTAAATGCCTATGAGCTACCTTATTCATAGCAAGGCAAAGTATGCCTGAGGTTGCCATATCTAGACGGTGCACTATTTTAGCTGTAGGAAAAACACGGTTAACGCGATTAATTAAGCTATCGGCATGTTTTGGATCTTTACCTGGGACGGTTAAAAGTTCGCTGGGTTTATTAACGATGAGCAAGTCGTCATCTTGGTGCAGTATTGTTAAATACGGACTCATTGGGGGATTGTAATTAACTAACACGGCCGACCTCAGTAATTTTGCAGGGCGCTATTCTAGGGGAGCGAGAGCAAAGGCTCAAGGAAAAGATAAAAGTTTAATTGCGTATTTTTCATGCTGGAGTAAAACTGTACCAGCTTAAAGTTATAGGAACACATTATGGCAAGGCAAAGTATTTCACTTACTGAACAGAATGATTTATGGCTTCGTAATCACGTTGAAAACGTGGGGGGATTACACAAATAAAAGTGAATCGGTGAATGATTTAATTCGCCGTGCAAGAAGAGCAGAAGCAATAAATGGTAAGCTTGCTAACTCAGAAAAAAGCGGTTTTAGTGAACAATCGGCGTGCCGTTTGTGGCTCAGACAGCATTTATTACAGAGTTACAGAAATAGGTATTGAAATAATGGCTATATTAGGTGGCCAAGATACTGATGAGTAATTGTAGAGGTGAATGTAAAAAGCACGGCCTGTAAACCGTGCTTTTTGAAGTGTAGTTTAGTTAAATCTTGAGCTAACTAACGGCAGATAGCTATAAACTAAACGCTCAAAAACCCTTTAGTGTGAAACTACGATTAAGCGTATCGCATCAAGTTTTAACTGGGCTTTTTCGATATGCGTTGTCAGCTCGCTGCGCTGCTTATCGAAGAAGGTAATTTCTTCTTGGCGAATATTAGGGTTAATTTGCTTAAGCGCTTCAAGGCGAGCTTGTTCTTCACCTAAGGTGCTTTGCATTTTTTCAAGTGACGCACTGCGTATAACCTCAAGCTGTTGCTGAGCCATGTCTTTTGCGGTGTTGATCATTGGGTGAACCGCACCTTGTAAAGCACCCGCTAATTTACTTGCAGTTTGACGACCAACGGCTGAAAGCTGTTGGTTAAAGCTATCAAACGCCACGTTTTCGCCGAGGTTATTACTGGCTTTATCAAGTAATATGCGAATAGGCGTTGGCGGTAAAAAACGACCTACTTGCAGGGCTTTTGGTGCCATAGCTTCGGCTACAAATATTAGCTCAACAAAAAAGGTACCTGGTGGTAATTTTTTGTTTTTAAGCAAAGCTACAGAAGCACTACCAAAGTCATCATCACAAATCATGTCCATCGTGCCTTGCACCATAGGATGATCCCAGCTAATAAAATGTACGTCTTCTTGAGAAAGGGCGGTATCGCGGTCAAATGTAACCGTCATGCCATCTTCTTTTAAGCTAGGGAACGATGCACTTAGCATATGCTCTGTTGGCTTTAAAATAATGGTGTTTTCGCCTTTGTCTTCTTGGCTTACTCCAAACGTGTCGAATACGTTGATCATGTAACTTGGTAACTCAAATTGGTTATCAAGTGCTTCAATTTCTTCAACCAATGAATCGGCAGCGCCTTGGCCAGATGAATGCAGCTCTAATAAACGGTCACGGCCACTTTCCATTTGTTTGCGTAGCACGGCATTTTGCTTGGCTACTTGCTCAAGTAGAGGGTCGAGCTCTTCTTCATCACAATTATGAGCAGCAATGTAATCAAGTAGGTCTTCACTAAATTCTTTATACAATAGCTGGCCAGTGGTAGATGTGCTTTCAAATGCATCAAGGCCTTCGTTGTACCAACGCAGTAATACTTCTTGCGCTGTATTTTCAAAATACGGCACATGAATATTAACATCCTTTGTTTGCCCAATACGGTCTAATCGGCCAATACGTTGTTCAAGTAAGTCAGGGTTTAGTGGTAAATCAAATAACACTAAGTGATGCGAGAACTGGAAGTTACGTCCTTCTGAGCCAATCTCTGAACACAGCAGTATTTGTGCATTGTCGTATTCATCGGCAAAAAAGGCGGCTGCGCGGTCACGCTCTATAATCGACATGCCCTCGTGGAACACAGATGCTTTTATTGCTTCACGCTCACGCAAAATTTGCTCAAGGCTAATAGCGGTTTCGGCTTTGGCACAAATAAGCAGTACTTTTTCGTGCTTTAGGGTTTTAAGTGTTTCGATTAACCAATCTACACGTGGATCAAATGCGCCCCAGCTTGCACTTTCACCTTCAAACTCTTGAAAGATTTTCTCTGGAAACAGCGCGCGTTGTGCGCTTAGCTCTGCACTTTGTATACCGCTCATGCTGCCAAGTACTGACATTGCTGTTTTATATTGCTTTGGCAGTGCCATTGGGTAAGCATGTAATTTACGGCTAGGGTAGCCATCAATTCCGCTGCGACTGTTTCTAAACAAAATACGACCTGTACCGTGGCGATCAAGCAGCATGTTAAGTATTTCTTTACGCGCCGGTAAATCACCTTGCTGAGCTTTTTCAAGCACATCAGTAATATCGGTTTCTTTTAATAGCTCAATAAGTGTGGCTTTGGCTGTATCATCAAGGGCTTGCGCTTGCAGTAGCTGATTTGCCGCTTCGGCAACGTCTTTGTAATTAGCTTCTTCTTCTTTGAATACGTCGTAGTCGTAAAATCTATCTGGGTCGAGCAATTGTAAGCGGGCAAAGTGGCTACGGTGACCAAGTTGATCAGGCGTTGCTGTTAATAGAATAAGACCCGGAATATCTTGGCTAAGCTCAGCCATGCGCTGATATTCGGTGCTCGGCTTACCATTGTTAATGCTTAGGTGGTGCGCTTCATCAACAACTAATAAATCCCAATCAGCAAGTGTTGCTTGTTCAAACCAGCGTTTTTTCTTGGTTAAAAACTCAAGGCTGGTAAGCACTAGCTGCTCGGTATCAAATACGTTTGGCGAGTCTGCAAAGGCTTCGTCGCAGCGCTCTTCATCAAAAATAGAAAAACGTAAATTAAAGCGGCGTAGCATTTCTACTAACCATTGGTGTTGCAGGTTTTCTGGCACCACAATGAGTACACGGCTAGCACGGCCACTAATGATTTGTTGGTGTAAAATCATGCCGGCTTCGATGGTTTTACCAAGGCCTACTTCATCTGAGAGCAGTACCCGTGGGGCAAAACGTTTACCTACTTCTTGTGCAATATAAAGCTGATGCGGAATAAGGTTAGCGCGCTGGCCAATTAAGCCTTTAATAGGCGATTGCTGGCGCTCAAATTGGTGTTGCCATGTTTGGTAACGTAAGGTGTAGCGATCAAAGCGATCTACTTGGCCTGCAAATAAACGATCTTGCGGTTTATTAAACTTAATAAAATGATCTAAAAAGGTTTCTTTTAGCTTTGCTTCTTCGCCGGTATCAACGCGAGTACCTACGTAGCAAAGTAGTTCACCTTGCACTTCAATAGACTCTACTTCTAATTCCCATTCTTCAACGCTTTTGATCACATCACCTGGATTAAATGCCACACGGGTAACCGGTGCTTCTGCACTAGAATAAACACGGTTTTCACCACTGGCAGGAAATAAAATGCTGACCTGGCGGCCTTCAATGGCAACTACGGTGCCTAATCCTAAATCTGACTCTGTATCACTGATCCAACGCTGACCTAAGGAAAAATTCATGTATGTCTCGTCTATGAAGAAAAAGGCGGCTATGTTACCTGTTACATAACACCACTGCAAGGCGCTATTTGACTCACTTTTAATTAATTTTATAAGTGCGAATTAATCCCATTAACAGTGCTAACAAATAGCTCTTTTTTAGGTAAATAAAAACTATATCGTGTTTGTAATAAAACGGACTTTTATGACAAATAGACTAAACTTAGATTATGCCTTAGCAATTAAGTATTGCAGGTTTGAATTTAGGCCCGTTTTACTTAGTTATTTTGGTATAGCATAAAAATCATAAAACGTAAGGAAAGTGCTATGGAAAAAGCTTCGAACCTTGAAAGTAAAATGTATGTGCTAGACACCAATGTATTACTCCACGAACCCCTCGCTTATTTGTCTTTCCAAGAACATAACGTTGTCATTCCCATGACTGTTTTAGAAGAGCTTGACCACATTAAAGATAGAAAACACGACGTAAGCCGTGATGCACGAGTGGCTATTCGCGGCTTAGATGAGGTACTAAAAGATGCAACTCCAGAGCAAATGTTGCAGGGTGTTGCACTGCCTAGCAATAAAAAGGCAAATGCCAATTCAACCGGTACGCTCATTATTGTTAATGACCATCTTTTTGCAGATTCTATTTCTGGTTTACCGGGGGATGAAAACGACCACCGCATTATTAACTGCGCCGTGTATTTACAAAAACAGCACAGCGATTCAAAAATTATATTAGTGACAAAAGATATAAACATGCGCCTTAAAGCAAAAGGTGCAGGCCTTAAATATGTTGAAGATTACCGTACCGACCAATTAATCGATGATATTGCTTTATTAACTAGCGGCTATAAAAAAATAGAGGGCGATTTTTGGCAGCACGTAGGGCAATGCGAAACACAGCAGCACGGCCGTGATACGTTTCATTATGTGGCTAAAAACTTAATTCCAGATGTGTTTTGCAATGAGTACATACTTGATGGCAGCGAGCACTTTGCTGCGCGGGTCAAATCTTACGATAACGAGCGTATTAAATTAAAAGATATTAGTGTTGAGCGTTTAATGCACCAGCAAGCGTGGGGCGTAAAACCTAAAAATATTTACCAAGGTATGGCTCTCGACGCTTTGCTTGACCCTAGTATTGAGCTGGTTATTTTAACCGGTCCAGCTGGGTGCGGTAAAACATTACTGGCACTGGCCAGTGCGCTTGAAATGGTGATTGAGCGCGGTATTTACGACAAGGTCATTGTAACGCGTAATACCCCCGAAATAGCTGAGTCTATCGGTTTTTTACCCGGTACCGAAGAAGAAAAAATGGCGCCGTGGTTAGCTGCAATTACCGACACCTTAGAGGTACTACACAAAGGAGACGAGAACCCAATTTCGAGTCGCAATTACATAATGGAAAAAGCCAATGTACAGTTTAAGTCGGTGAACTTTATGCGTGGGCGTAGTATTCAAAATGCAGTGGTAATTTTGGATGAGAGCCAAAACTTAACGGCATCTCAGCTTAAAACTATTATTACCCGTTGTGGCGAGGGAACAAAACTAATTTGTAGCGGTAATTTAGCGCAAATAGATAGTAACTACTTAACCCCCGTTACCTCCGGCCTTACTTATATTGTTGAGCGTTTTAAAGACTTTGAAGGCAGTGCAACAGTTAATTTAAACGGGGTAGTGCGCAGCCGTTTAGCCTCCTTTGCAGAAGAAAATTTATAACTTGCGCAGAACAATTTGGCTCGATAGTCTAGTGGCTGACTATCGGGCCAAAACTTAGGCAAAACGTTGAAATTTTTACCTCTAAAAGACTATTACCGCTCTTTATTTGTAGCATTATTTGTTCCCTTATTTGTGGCATTTTTACTGTGTTTGCACTTGTATAATATAAAAGTTGAGCGCGCCATAGAAAAACGTCAAGCCGATTTTGAACAAGTGTCGGCTCAAGTTAGCCATATAATGAGCTCGGTAAACGACTTTTTTGACAATGCCTTTATATCGTATCAGCAGCCTAGTGTTGAGCAGTTCAATCGCAACTTACTAGAAGGTATTAATCAATACGACAATTACTACTACCGCCACTTTAGCGAGCGCCAAGGCGAAATAGTTGGTAAAGGGCAGTTTGCTTTTTCTAACCGTGCGTTGATCCAATGGCAGCAAGCTACAACCCTAAGCCCAACGTTTAATACCGCGTTATCGCTTATGCAATCGTTGTCGGCTGTTGCCTATGTTGATGATTCGGGGTTTGCCTATGTGGTAAGGCGTAATAAAAGCCAAAGCACTATGCTTAATAAAATTTTAAATGGTAATTTTAAGCCCACATTTATACCTGGCCAGCTTACCTCAAGCGCCATTGTTAAAATACGCGATAGCGCTTATTTTGCTATTGGCCGTAAAAAACAACCTAATTCGTCAGACTACATCATTTTAATATACGATTTAGAGGCCATGTCTAGCTGGCTTAAAAAGGTGGCACCAAGCGAAGGCGAATATGTGTTTATGAACCAGTCGCATCAAGTGATAGCCAGCTCTGTTAAGCAGTTAAATGAAGCAACAGCCTTAAAAGATTATTGGCCTGAATTAGCCCATAACAATGAAAAAATAAACTTAGTTAATAACAAAAATGCGCAGTTTTTTATGCAAGCTATGGGGAATCTGCCCATTCATGCCGCCTTTTATGAGCCGCAAATAAAAGTGATCACGCCAATTAGGTATGAGGTTCTTTTAGAGTTTGCGTTTTTAACGTTATTTTTAAGCTTAATGTTTGCGGTATTTTTTTGGTTAAGCCAACGTATTTTTGTTAGGCCAATGACTCATTTAATGCAATATTTTGAACAAAATGATGCCCCTAAAGCCGCGCTTTCTAATTATCCCATCCCTTTAAATTGGCAACCTTGGTTTTCTCGCGTTAAATATGTATTTGATAAAAATGCACAGTTAGTTGAGTCGCTCCAAGAGGCTAATAAAGAACTTGATGAGCAGTTACAGCTGCAATCTCAAAAGCTAAAACGCAGCTACGAAGCAAAAGAGCGACACCTAGCGCTATTAAATACCATGCTAAATAGTGTGCCTGATCTTATTTACTTTAAAAATATTGATGGCTCTTTTTTAGGTTGTAATAAAGCATTTGAAGCCTATGTAGGCAAAGAGCAAGCCATCCTTGTCGGTAAGCGTATTGAAGATTTAGACAGCGACGATTTGCAGTTAAGCCTACTAGAAAAGCAAGTTTTACAAACCAAAAGTAGCATTGAGCAACGCATAGATAGCACCGACAAATCGTATCAATTAACGATTGCCCCATTTTATAACGAGCACCAGCACTTATTAGGCACTATGGGAATTGGGCGAGACATTACTGAGCAGCAGCAAACTCTATCGGCGTTAAAAGCGTCAGAATCTAAATTTAGAAGTGCAATAGAATTTGCAGCAAACAGTGTGGTGTTACTTTCGCTTGAGCACACCATATTACAAGTTAACAAAGCGGCTCGTAAGTTATTTTCACAGCAAGATATTTTAACTGGTGAGCCACTAAAAATGCTGTTTGATGAGGCGCAGTGGCAAGAAATAAAAAATGCGCTTTGTCACTTATTAGATGATAAAAAACGGGTTTATCATTTAACGCTCTCACAAGGAAAGCTAACAAGTTGGCTGCAGCTGAGTGTGTCGCTGGTGTGGGATGAAAACCGTGATCCCTCTTATTATGTTATTCATATTCAAGATGTAAGTGCGCTGACTAAAGCTAAGCATGACGCAGAACGCGCAACAATAGCTAAAAGCCGCTTTATTGCTAATCTAAGCCATGAGATCCGCACCCCTCTTAACGCTGTGTTAGGGCTGTTAGATATGATAGTAGAGCAAGGCTTAAAAAATAAGCAGCTGCAACAAACTAAGCAGGCTAAAAACGCAGCTCAAAGCTTATTATTAATGCTAAACAGAATGCTCGATTTTGCCCGAGTAGAAAGTTCGCAAGCGCAAATAAAACCGGTGCCTTTTTGCTTAGTTGAACTGATTGATATTTGCGAGAGCTTAACAGCGCCATTGTGCCAAAACAAAGGGTTAAGCTTTAATATTGAAATAGATCCACTCATTAACCCCGCGCTGGTGGGGGATTCAATACGTTTGCAACAAATATTAGGTAACTTACTTACCAATGCCGTTAAGTTTACTAATAAAGGCAGTATTACCTTAAAAATGGTGCTTGAAGAAAATGACGTTTTAGATCAGCAACGTATTTGTTTTCACGTAATAGACAGTGGTGTAGGTATTGCTAAGGCTGACCAACGACGACTGTTTGATGCTTTTACTCAAGGCGATGAATCTTCTACGCGTATTCACCAAGGGGTCGGGCTTGGACTTGCTATAGTTAAACATGGTGTAGCCTTAATGGGCGGCGAAATTGCAATTAATAGCGACAAAGGCCGTGGATGTGAGTTTTTCTTTACTCTAGCGCTTGCGGTAGATACGGCTAAAAATAGTGTATTTATACCTAATACATTAGCCATTGTCAGCGATGACACTGTACAGCTAAACGAAGTGGTTAATGCCTACTCACAAGTGGTAGCTATTGATTTAGAAGAGGCGCTTCGCTACCCAATAAAGCTTGCTGATGCACAGCAACTGATTATTGATGAAACCACATTGAACGATTTATTAAAGGTTGAATCTATACACGAAACGCTCAGTGGCAACTCATACCCTGTGGTTGTGGTGAATCACGAACACACTTTAGCATTGCCTTGTACTACGCAAATTAACGCACAACATGTTAAAGCTACGGCGTTAGCTCAGCGCTTGATTAGCTTAAATGCTAATGCGGGGGCAGAGCCACCTAAAGCCGCTGAAAATAATGAAGAAGTAAAAAAAGATATATCGGGTCTACTTATTATGGCGGTTGATGATAACCCGCTTAATTTAGACATTATTAGCAGTGTGCTAAAACAGGCCCATATAAATGTAATAACGGTTACCAATGCGCCAGATGCAATAGAGCTGCTACAAATATTAAAACCAGATTTAATTTTGATGGACGTGCAAATGCCGCATATTGATGGTTGCCAAGCAACGCAATTGATTCGCCAACAGTTTGACGCGCGCCAGCTGCCTATTTTTGCTTTAACAGCACATTGTGAACCTGCAGATGTTGAGCGCTCACTTAGTAGCGGCATGAATAAGCATTTGACTAAACCTGTGGTTGCAGCTGTGCTGTTAGATGCAATTAGAGACGTAGACTTTATAAAACCTAAGTTTTATGACCAAAGCTTTGCGCTCACCCAGTTTAATTTTGATGAAAATTTACTGGCAACCATGGTCGGAAAGTTTGCGAAGTTGTGTGAAACGCAGTTAGAGCAAATTGAAGAAAACACCCAGCGAGATGAAGTGGTACGCTTAGTGCATAGCATTAAAGGCGTGGCGGGTAACTTAGGTTTTATTAGGCTTTCATTGTGTGCAAAACAATGTGAAACGCACCTTAAAACAACTAACGAGCCGCTTCAGCACACTTTAAAAGAGCTAATCATTCAGCTAAAGCAAGTGATTATATTTATTGAAACCTTAGGGGGACGGGATGTCGAAAAAAGCTAAAATACTGATTGTGGATGATGATCCCCTTAACCGGCTGGTGCTTGAAAAAACACTGGGCACGGAGCATGACGTATTTTTAGTCGAAAGCGGCGAAAAAGCGCTCACCTTTATTAAATCTAATCAGGTCGATTTAATTATTTTAGATGTGGTGATGCCAGGCATTGATGGTTATGAAGTGCTTGTACAGCTTAAAGAAAACCCTATTACTCAGTCTATTCCTATTGTGTTTATATCGGCTAATAATAGCCACACCGATGAAGCAAAAGGACTTGAATTAGGTGCAATGGATTACATCACTAAACCCTTTAATGCGTCTATAGTTAAAGTGCGGGTACGCAACCAATTACTGATCAAGCAAAAAAATGATTTGTTAGAAATGCTTGCCTCAATTGATGGTTTAACGGAAATACCCAACAGGCGTTATTTAGATGAAAACCTCTCTCGTGAATGGCGCAGAAGTAAACGCAATGGCTCGTGTTTGTCTGTTTTATTAATGGATATAGATCACTTTAAGCGTTACAACGATTGCTATGGCCACCGAGCGGGGGATGAGTGTTTAAAGCAGGTTGCCCAGGCGTTAGCAGCGCAATGTGAGCGTAGTACTGACTTTATTGCCCGCTACGGGGGGGAAGAGTTTGCAGCGGTATTACCCGATGTTAATAAACAACAGGCATTAGCATTTGCCCAAAAGTTAAGAAAAGCGGTAAACAGCCTCAATATAGAGCACAAAGCTTCATTAAATGCAGATCACATAACAATCAGTATTGGCATTGCCAGTATGGAAAACGGCAATGCAAGTGCCGAACAAGCTTTGCTTGAACAAGCTGACCTAGGGCTATATGCCGCAAAAGATGCAGGGCGCGATCAGGTGGTTGCGCTTAACTTATAATGTGGCTGTGTTTATATTAAAGCGTTATTTAAATCGGCCCCACACGTTAATGTTATTACCTAGCGGGGCGACTTTACGCTACTGACGCGTTGTTATTTTGTGATCATGCCCAGCGCGCTTTCACCAATACCTACCAATTTATCATTTTTAAATACCAATGGCGTGCATTCATCTTTTGTTGTTTTGCCATCAGAGTGAATGCTGTTAGTCACGTAAAACAGTACCTGATACACATCATCGTCTTTTTTCAATAGCTCGGTAAAGTTTGGCGTTTTTAATTGCGCTAAAACAGATTGGTAGCTGCTATCCATTGTTAAATCTGCAATCGCTTCGCGGTTTTTTTTATGCTGATGTTGCCAGCTTGATGAGTCGTTACCTGCCCAGTGCGTTTCTGCTTCGCCATCTGATACAGCAATAACACAGCCTGTTAAAAACGGAGCAATAAGTGCAGCAGCTAAAAGTGATTTTTTCATTGTTATAGTCCTTGATGAGTTTTAATTTAATTATTTACTTATCAGGAGCAAGTAATAGGCCAATATAACAAAGTTATAAAATTCATAGGGTTAGATTGTGATGGCTGTTTTTAAGTGATTAATTATAAAAATCATTAGCAAAAACAGCCACTTTTTAGGTTTTTTAACGATTAAGCTAGCCTGCGTTTATTTAGCATAGCGAAAACACGTTACAGCTATTTACTAAATAGAATGAGGGACTTTGAGGCAGGTAAAACCTAGCCTCAATGCGGCTCATTATTATTGCAAATTGTTATTATACCAAGCGGTTACGAGACTCGCCGTTAGTAAAGGCTGCAATATTTAGGCTTACCTCATTAATTAAGCGTACGATTGACTCTGTGCTGGCCCATGCAATGTGAGGTGTAAGAAGCAAGTTTTCGCCTGTGTAATTAGCCAGCGGGTTAGAAGGCTCTGCCGGCTCTTTAGTAAGTACATCAACACCCGCACCGGCAATTAAATTTTGCTCTAGGGCTGTGGCTAAGTCGGCTTCATTTATAATGCCACCACGGGCGGTATTGATAATAATACTGCTGGGTTTCATCATTTTTAGCTCATCTAACGAAATTAAATCGCGTGTTTCATCAGTAAGCGGGCAGTGCACGCTAATTATATCAGCGGTTTCTAATACTTCTTCAAAAGGTGTACGGCCTTCTCTACAAGAGGCGCCTTTACGCTCTGCAACCACTACATTGGCTCCAAAAGCTTGCGCTACTGTCGCCACACCTTTACCTAGCGTTCCGCCGCCTATAATGGCAAATGTTTTACCTTGTAAATCATTAAAGCTGTAATCTAATCTGCAAAACATCTCGCTTTTTTGCCAAGCGCCTTGCTGGCAGTCGCGCTGGTAGCGGTGTGTATTACCTAATAAATTAGTCACTAACGAAAACGTGTGCTGTACAACCGAAGGGGTTGAGTAGCCTGCTACGTTGGTAACGACAATACCAAATTCTTCAGCGGCGTTTAAATCAACATTATTAGTGCCTGTTGCACTTACGCAAATAAGCTTAAGCGTTTTAAGTTGGCTTATCGTATCGCGATTTAGCACAACCTTGTTGGTAATAAGGACGTCCGCGCCTTGGCTGTGAGCGACAACTTGCTCTGGTGACGTAAGTTCGTAAGTAGTTAGCTCACCTAGTTCTTCAATGCAAGTTAACGAGGTTTTAGCTAAAGTAGCGTTATCGAGAATGGTGATTTTCATTGTGTGTCCTATCTAAATGCGTACCGTAAAATGGCAAGAGCGTTTAAGGTACTACGAATACACACCTTTGTTAATGCTATTACTACCAAATGCTTAGTACAAAAAGTCAGGTTGCTGATAAAAGTTTAAATTGTCTGGTCTGCCCACTCAAATATAAATAACATGATATTTTAGCGGGCTATATCGCTGGGGCCTGTTTATCAATTGAGGTTGAACTCACTTTACTGTGAAAGGTCAACAAGCCTTATTAACGTTGATAAAACTAAAAAACAATGCACCAACCCCTTTTTGTGTGGTCATAGACTGAAATGGCTCGCAAATAAGCATAACCAAATGGCTATTTCTTATTTAAGAGTGGCTGAGTTATAATCAAAATTATATATAAACGGTACGTTTTGCGTGCCGTTTTTTTAACATTGTAGATGCAGTAATGAGTGAATTAGAAGATAAGTACGCAGACATAAGACCTTACAACGACGATGAAGTTGCGGCCTCGCTAGCGCGTTTAATTAACGATAATGCGTTTATAGATGTAATAGCAAAGTACAACTTACCGCGCTTTATATCCGCTATGCCTTTTATTGCTCGTACACTGGTGAGAAGCCAGTTACGAAAAAAATGGGGTAAATTTACGAGCGTTGAAGATGTACAAAACGAAGTTGCAAAGTATTTAGATAAACTTATAAAACGCACTACCTCAAAAGTTACCTTTTCGGGTTTAGACAAATTAGACCCGCAGCAGGCGTATTTATTTATATCAAACCACCGCGACATAGTGCTGGACCCTGCACTTGTTAATTGGGGTTTGTATCAACATAAAATGAAGACGGTGCGTATAGCAATTGGTGATAACTTATTGCAAATACCGTATATAACCGAGCTGATGCGCTTAAATAAAAGCTTTATCGTTAAGCGCTCAGCCAAAGCACCTAAAGAGATGCTTAAGGCGCTTACGCAGTTGTCGTCGTATATTTATGACTCGTTAACAGCAGGAAATTCTATTTGGATTGCGCAAAAAGAAGGGCGTGCAAAAGACGGCTTTGATCAAACAGATCCGGCACTTTTAAAAATGCTGCAACTTAATGGTCGTAAACAAAAGAAAGAATTTGGCGAGTACATTAAAGAGTTAAAAATTGTTCCGGTGTCTATTTCCTATCAGTATGAGCCTTGTGCAATTTCTAAAGCAAAAGAGCTTTATCATAAACAGCAGCACGGTGAATACGTAAAATCAGCAGGCGAAGACATAGCAAGTATTGTTGAAGGATTTAGCTCTGCTAAAGGGCATGTACACTTAGCATTTGGACAACCGGTTGAAAGCGGCTGCGATGATGCTGATGAGCTGGCGCAAACAATTGATAAGCACATTGTTGAGTCTTTTTACTTACACCCAGGAAATTACATTGCCGGTGGGTGCAAGCAAGCAGTTATTGATGAGCCCGATACCGCCACTTTTGAGCAGCGTTTAGCCTTAGTGCCAGAAGAGCTAAAGCCACTTGTTTTAGCTATGTATGCAAAGCCATTCCAACGCAAAACTGAAATCACAAACAAAGTATGTGAGCAAAGCCATTAGGCATCTGCGTTGGCAAATAGTGTAATAAAGCAGCGTAAACGCTGCTTTTTTTTTGTGCATAAATAAAGCTATACTCATACAAAGCAATTAATCTACTTAGGGGGCGCAATGCAACAAATTGAAATATTTGATATTCCAAGCCCCTGTAAAAGTATTTGCCAAGTAAACAACCGAGGTTATTGCAAAGGCTGCTACCGAAGCCGGGATGAGCGCTTTAATTGGAATGCGTTAAGCAATGCGCAAAAAAAGAAAGTACTTAGCTTGTGCCAACAACGTTACAAACGGTATTTACAAAAGCGCCAAGCTGCGCAATCACAAGCCACTTTAGATAAACAACAAGGCTTTGAATTTTAAACCTTGCTGTACATGCTAGAGTTTTAAATTGTATTTTGCGCGCAATGCGCGACTAGTGCCGTTATCGTGTAGCTTATTTAAAGCATTCAATAATTTACTTACCAAAGCCGCGTGCTTTTTATGTACATAGTGATAGAGCGAAAATGTACTTAGCAGCTGGGTTTGCATACAGGTCTCTGGCAGGGAAAAGTTATCGGCTTTAAGCACAAAGTCGAGCATAATTGCCCCATCAACTTTATGCTGGGCTAGTAGGTTAAGTTGGGTCGTAATATTTTTTACTTCAATAATATTGCCGTTAAACTTATGCTCATTTAAGTAATGGTGCTGAACTGGATAGCCTGACAAAACCGCAATACTATCGAGCTTATCGAGTGTATTGGGTTGGCAGTTTTTAAACAGTAAAAGCTTATAGTCAAACAGTGGGTAGTTAATTCTGAGCAGGTTTTTATTGTCCGCCTCTATACTTATATCGCGGCCAAGCTGGCCATCTAACACTCCATTATTGGCTGCTAATAAGGCATTTTGGCGATTAAAATCAATTATGTGTACTTCATAATTAAGTTCTTTATAGGCTAATGTGAGTAAAGCGAGCGCATAGCTTGCTTGAGCTGAGTCGGCTGGGCGGTTAAATATAACGCTATTGTGATTGGCGAGTGTAATTTTACTAAAAAATAAAACGACTAATAAAAACAAAGCATTGAGCTGTATCTGCAAGGTTACTTCCGTTTAAAATAAGGAGAGGGCAAATGATCGCAGCGAATAATACCAAAATAGTTTGGTTTTTGCCCATGTTTGTTGCTTTTTAAACAGTAAATGGGTTCAAATATACGTATAATAAATGCGGATAACTAACCGTACTTAGGAGTGGTTGTGAGTTTTAATTTATGTGCTTTACCCCGAGAGCAAAAATACCAGATTCAATTAGATTACGAAGCCTCATTTTGGGCTTATCAAATTAAACGTAATAAAAAAACACGTGAGCAAGTTTATAATACGATTCATAGCCGCCCAGTGGCAGAGCAAACGTTTTTAAAGCAACAGTTTGAGCAGTATTTGGCGTTAATGCTAAGCTAATATATGTACACAGTACAAAAGTTAGACACACTTAAGATTCCATTAGTTAATAAGTTTTATGCACTGTATAGCGTAAGAGGACGTGCTAATAAGCAAGATCAGGTTTGGGTTGTTTACAGTGAAATGCAGATAGTTGCGGCGTGTCGAATACAAAATAAACACGATTTTTTATTTTTATCGACCGTATTTGTTGCCCCGCAGCACCGTGCAAAAGGGCTGGCAAAGCAACTTGTATGCGCCGCTATAAAACAACAAAGCATGCCGCTTTACACCTTTGCTTATAAAAATATTACAGCTTTATATACGAGTCTTGGTTTTAACCAAGTATTAACATATACTCCTGGTTTAAAAGCACTTTTTGATATTTATGCGCATCGAAATATAGTCGTTCTCGAATACTTATAACAAAAACAACGGATCAAGCCATGAGTAAAGGCGTTCATTGGATCATTAGTTGCTGTATAGCTTTAATCGCTATATTTAGTTGCCAAGTTGGCGCACAGGTTAAACGTTTATCCCCCAGTGAAGGCCTGTCGCAAAGCTATGTGAACACTATGCTGCTTGATGATAACGGTTACCTATGGCTCTCTACCGAAGGGGGGTTAAACCGCTATGATGGTTACCAAGTTGTTTCAATTAATGGCCCTAATGGCGAGCTTGAAGAAGCCATAATTGATTGTATTTACCAAGACCCCGCAGGCAATATTTGGATAGCCTCGTTACTTGCCGGCTTATTTAAATACGACCCAAGTAGCGACACCTACCAGCAATTTATCTCTCAACCTACCAGCGAAAAACAAATTTTAAGCCAGTCGGTATTTAGTATGGCAGCGGTTGATGACAAAACCTTATGGATTGGGCGTGGTCGCGACTTTGCTAAATTAGATATTGAAACAGGTAAAATAACCAGCCTATTTGAGCTGCCTAAAGAATACGAAAACACCTTAGTCAGAGAGCTTTTTCATTACAATGGGTATATTTTTATTGGCACAAGCCATGGGGCGTTTGTATTTGATATCGCCTCTGAGCAAATTAGGCCGCTGCAGCATTTAAAAAGCAAAGCTGAGCATATTTATCAAAACAACGTTAAATCGTTTTCGGTTATTGAAAATAATCAGTTGTTAGTAGGCACCGTTAAAGGCTTGTATCAAGTTGATATTAGCGACTTGCCAGGCATGTTTGAACGCCCCGACATAGCATTTAAAAACCAAGCCGTTATTGCCGATTTAAATGTATGGCGCATCATCAACGAAGGCGAAAAGCTAGATCTGGCGACTAATAAAGGGCTCTTTAAATTTGATTTAAATAGCAAAGAGTTGGTAAAAAACACACGTATTACACAAAGTAAATACAGCCTATCTGATACCAGTATGATAGACATGGTAAAAGATAAATCGGGAGGGTATTGGCTCGCTACTAAAACCGATGGTGCATTTTATCTGTCTAATAATACCTATCACTTTAGCAATATAGATGGTAGTAAACTGGGTGGCGATGGCCTTTCTCATCCTTCGGTTTGGGGCATTACGGAGTATGGCAACAGCCTATGGCTGGCAACGCATAATGGCTTAACCGAAATTGATTTAGCCACTAACACCAGCCAAGTTTACTTAAAAAACCACAAAGTAGACTTACTGACTACTGAATTTAGCGTGTATGAAATTATTCCTTATAAGCAAAAGCTTTGGTTACATACAAACCGTGGGCTGTTTGAGTTTGACCCCATAACGCATCAAATTAACGGGCCAACAATAACAAACCCCAACAATAGAGCCTACATAGAAGGCTGGGTACACGGCGTAACCTTAATGCCTAACGGTGATTTGTACTATGTGCACTCAGATCACGGTATGTTTGTATATAATATTGATACTCAGCAGATCACCCGATTAGCAGGGGACTTTAGCAAAATAGAGCCGTTTTTGGCGCATGGTTTTTCGCCAGCGCTGGCAACCAAGCCTGATATGCCCTTGTTTTTTAATGCGGGTATTTTATATCAGGTAAACCCAACCACATTAGCATTAAACACCATTTATAAAGTGCCAAAACAGCACGATAACGTGGCTATTAATGTGCTTTCTTACGTGGTCGATAACAACAATATTTTATGGATTTCGCTATCTAATTTTGGTCTGATTGGGCTTGATGCAGCCAGTTACAAATTGGTACACACGATTGACTTAGAAAAAAATAAGTTAGGTACCTTACTTTATGACATGGTGCTTGATGATAATGGCATGATTTGGATGAGTAGCCATAAAGGCATATGGCGACTAAACCCAGAAACACTTCATTTTCAGCAGTTTACTACATCTGAGGGGCTGCTTTCTGCTGAGTTTAACAGCAGTGCCATGGCGCATTTAAGTGATGGGCGCATTGCCTATGGCAGCTTAAAGGGCATTACATATTTTCATCCGATGGAAAATCAAAATTACCACTCATTAATTGATCATGTAAATATAACGCGAGTTGATTTAATGTCGCGCGACTTATCTATCGATTTAAAACAGCCATTAAATGAAATAGTCCTCAACCATGATGATATCGGTTTAGAGGTGGCGTTTTCAGCGATGGCGTTTAGCTATCAAGAGCGCATAATTTATGAGTATCAGCTCGATAACGGCCAAAAAACCTACACCCGGAATAATAATCGGGTGTTATTCCCTAAATTAAATCCAGGTAATTACCAGCTCAAAGTATGGGCTAAAGATCCGTTAACCGGCGAGTACACGCCGCCTGCAGTGCTAAAAATTCGTGTTAAGTATCCCCTGTGGCGAGCGCCATATTTTATGGTGCTTTATGGTGTTTTGTTTATCGCATTTATTGCTTTTTGGGTAATGCGCCGCAACAAAATTCAGCGCATATTACTGGCCGCTAATAAAGAAAGTAAAGAAAGTGAAGCGCGATTAAAACTAGCCTTAGAGGGTAGCGAGTCGGGCATGTGGGATTGGCAGTCTACATCGAGTAGTATTTACCAGCCGCGCTTATGTAATGAACTGGGGTATGATCAAGAAAGCGTGAGCCTAGATGATTACCTAGCTAAAATTCACCCTCAAGATAAAGCGCTTTTCAGATTAGAATGGTTAGAATTCTTATCAACCGATAAAGGCTACTTTAATTGCACTTATCGTTTGCGCCACGCTAAAGGCTATTGGCGTTGGTATAAAGACTTTGGCAAAGTAGTGGAATGGAGCGGACAACTTCCTAAAAAAGTAGCGGGTACTTACACCAATATGACCCGCGAAATGGTGTTTGAAGAGCATGCCCGTTTATTTACCGCTGCGTTTGAGCAAACCCGTGATTGGGTATTTATTCTTGATAAAAACTTTACGGTTCGCGCCTCTAACAAATCGTTGCAAACGGCCTTTAACTTTCCTAGTGAGCCACGCTCTAGCCGCGCCCTTAATTTAGGTATATCGCGAAGTAATCGCTTTGACTACTTACGGATAATGCAAAAGCTGAATGTGGGTGAGCATTTTTCCTGTGAAGACTTAGTCACCCTAGCCAGTGGTGAGCAGCGCCATGTGTTAGTAAAAATAAGTGCAGTGGCCGACACTGAACACCGTTTAAGCAGCTACGTTATTATTTTAACCGACATTCATGCGCAAAAATTGGCTGAAAATGAGCTTCATATTTTAGCCAACTATGACTCATTAACCGGTTTGCCTAACCGTATGCTGTTTAACGACAGGGTTGAGCATGCGATTGAGCAAGCGCAAAATCATCAATGTAAAGTAGCTATGCTGCACATAAACATTAAGCGGTTTAAATACTTTAACGACTCATTTGGACGTGAAGCGGCTGATGAGCTAATAAAGCAAGTGGCTAAGCGTATTAAGCGCTCTTTGCGTCCTTCTGCAAGTGTTGCGCGCTTTGGTGGCGATGAATTTGTGGTGCTGGTGGAAGATGTGCAGCAAATTGAAGAAGTATTACTTATTTGCTCTAAATTAATAGACTCTGTAAGCCAAAATATGGAATTTAATGGCCAGGTGGTAAACGTTAATTTAAGTATCGGGGTAGCAGTAGCGCCTGATGACGCCGCAGATCATGCTGCGCTGTTAAAAGCTGCGAGTATAGCTTTGTACCATGCAAAAGAGTCGCTCGAAAGCAGTTATAAGTTTTACAAGCAGGAGATGAATCAGCATGTACAAAAAGCCCTGCATTTAGAGTCTTTGCTAACTAAAGCGTATCAAGAGCAAGAGTTTTGCAATTACTACCAGCCTATAGTGAATGCGCACACTCAAAAAACCGAAGGTTTTGAAGTGTTGTTACGCTGGCCAGAAAACACTTTAGTGCCCACGCAAGAGTTTTCTTTAGCGGCTGAGAGCATAGGGTTAATAACAAAAATTATGCTGCAAACCTTTGCCCGTGCGTTGCAAGCCCTTAAACAATGGCGTGAGATTTCACCTCAGCTGTACTTGTCGATAAACCTCTCTGCACTTGATTTTGAATACGAAGAGCTTGTAACCGACATTCATAAAGCGTTGAGCCACGCTAATGTGCCCTCAGAAGCCATAGTGTTTGAAATTACCGAGTCTATTTTAATGCGTGACTCTAAACATGCGCTGCACAGTATGGAAATGCTGAAAAAGCTTGGCTGTAAGCTCTACATGGATGACTTTGGAACAGGCTATGCCTCATTAACGTATTTAAAGCGTTTTCCTATCGATGTACTAAAAATAGATAGAAGCTTTGTGCAAGATATTGGTGTGGACTCGGATGATGAAGCCATTATTCAATCAACGCTTACCTTAGCTCATAGTTTAGGTAAAGAGTGTGTGGCTGAGGGCATTGAAAACAAACAACAGCTGCAGTTTTTAAAGCAGTTAGGGTGTAAGCATTTTCAGGGCTATTTATTTAGTAAGCCAGTACCTAAAGAAGCTGTACCCGCACTGATCAAACAAGATTGGGGCAACATATTTAACCAGTAAAAATAAGCTTATTGGCGTTTACCACAGTGGCGGCAAAATAAATGACTGTTGCGTTGATTAAGCTGCGTTTTAATTGCCTTATTGGCCTCAAGCTTACTTAAACCTAGTTTGTAGCGCAGCTCCTCTAAGTGCAAACGCTGTGAGTCATCTAAACTGCCTTGGTGAATTTGCTCATGTACGGCATCTTCAAAAAATTGCCGGCGTTTACGTATTTGCTCCGAAAAACTTGAGGCAAGCAAGCCTGTAGGAATTGCCACCATTCCCATGCTCACCAAAGTAACTACGCCACCAAATAGTTTACCAAGTGGCGTTAGCGGTACAACATCACCATACCCAACCGTAGTGAGGGTCGCCATAGCCCACCACATAGCCGCAGGAATAGAGCCAAATTTATCTGGCTGAATATCGTGCTCCAATAAATAAATACCGCAGGAGGCAAGTATTAGCAGTACCGACATAATAAAAAACGCGGCCAGTAACGAGCTCGCTTCGTCTTTAAATGCTTGTAATAACAACTGCATTGCACGTGAATAACGAGTAAGTTTAAATACTCTTAAAAGCCTTAATACACGTAAAAAACGCAAATCCAGAGGAAACACAAACATTAACAAGCTGGGTAAAATAGCTATTAAATCGATAAGAGCCAAAGGTGATAAAAAATAATGCAGTCGGCGTTTTGCGTTTGAACCTTTTATAGCTGCGTATTTGCTTTTATCGACACAGGCCCAAAGCCTTGCAAGGTATTCAAGACTAAAAATAGCCACCGAAATAACCTCTAATAGTAAAAACTGCGGGTAATATACTTTGTTTATACTCGGTACTGATTCCAACACAATGGCAATAACGTTAAGCATAATTAAAGCAATCAGCGCGGTGTCGAGTATATGCCCCGCTTTGCGGTAATCGCCAGTCCCTTCAAATACCTGCGCTAACGTTTGTCTTGCTGTGCTGCTCATGTGTTTAGCTTTAACAGCATATTAATACTGCCTTCTTCAAAATCACGGCTAATTGTAAAACCTAACTTACGGGCAAGCTCAATCATGCCGGTGTTCTCAGGCAGTGTTATGCCTTCAATTACTTCTACGCCTTGGCGCTTACAATGATTTATTGCAGCGCTCATAAGCAGCCTGCCAAGACCTAAACCTTGGTAGTCAGAGCGAACCACGGTTGCAAACTCAGCATGTAAATTATCAGGGTCCATAATAACGCGTGCTACACCTAGGGTGCGGCTTTTACCTTCAAAGCGCTGACAAACAATAAAGGCCATTTCTCGGTCGTAATCTATTTGCGTCATTTTTGCGAGCTGGTCGTGGTTAAACTGGGGCAGCTCACCAAAAAAGCGTTTGTAACGATCTTCTTTATTGAGTGATTGATCAAACTCTTGGTGGGCTTTTTCATCCTCCGGGCGAATAGGCCTTAATGTAGCTCGCGTATTATTTTTAAGGGTTACTTCTTCTACAAGATCAATAGGGTAAGGGCGGATACACAAACGTTTACGATCGCTGCGTGCCTGATAGCGATTAACACTAATAGTGGCATCAAGCACTAAAAATTGCCCATTGCTGGCTAAAATAGGATTAAGTTCCATGGCACTTATATCGGGCTGATCGACAACAAGTTGAGATATACGTGTGAGCAGGGCGCATAAGCGATATTTATCGACTTTTTCTGGCAAAATGCGATCTTTTAATACGCCTTTATCGTTTGCTGCTGCAATGAGGTATTTAGCTAAGTTCATATTAAGCGGCGGCAAAGCAACGGCTGCTTGGGCATACTCTAACCCATTACCCGCTTCACCAAGTAATATAACAGGGCCAAAATTAGGCTCAGTTTTAATGGCAATTCGCAGCTCATTAGCGCCGGCACGCGGCGCCATTTTTTGCAATGAAAACCCTTCAATAACAGCATCTGGATAGGTGTTTTTAATTCGTATCAGCATGGCAAAGGCGGTTTGCTCAACCTCGTTTGCATCGTTTAAGTTAAGAACCACGCCCCCTACTTCTGATTTTGAGGCAATACTTGGGCTAATCAACTTTAACGCTACCGGAAAGCCTAATTCAATTGCTTGCTCACGCGCCTCTGTGGGCGTGTAGGCTACTTCTGTTTGAATACACTCAACACCATAATGACTAAGAATTTGGCTTGCTTGATGAGTGGGTAAGTAGCTTTGCTCTTCTTCTAAAAATTCGTTAATGAGCGTAGTGGCCGCTGATTTATTTATTTTTGCATCATCGGTATTTGATTCGGGTGTTTGCGTTAAATGTTTTTGGTTACGACGATAGCTAACTAAATGCATAAATGCGCCAACCGCACCCTCAGGCGTGCGATAGGTTGGAATAGTGTGGTTAGAGCAAACACGCCTCGCAGCATAAGCCGCATCTTCACCCATAAAGTTGGTCATTACATAAGGGCGCGCCATCTTTGGTATTTTTTGTAAGGTTTGCACTATCATATCGGCGTAGTCTTCACTTGGTGCCAGTGCCGAAGGGGTATGAATAATAAGTAAGTTTTTAACTTCTTCGGCGCGAAGTAAAATTTCTAATGCTTGCTTGTAACGCGCCGGAGCAGAGTCGCCAAAAATATCGACAGGGTTAGATGTAGTATCCGACTGCGGAATAACTTTATTGAGTGCGGATCGTGTTTGCTCACTAAGCTGGGTAAGTTTGCCCGAATTTAAAATAAGCTCATCGACCGCCATAACCCCCGGGCCGCCGCCGTTGGTTAAAATGGTTAATTGCTCGACTTTTAGTAATTTAGGGTGGATGGCAAGTGTTTGCGTGGCTGCAAAAAGTTCGCGCAAATCACTAACACGCAGCATACCGGCGCGTTGAAAAAGCGCATCGTACACTGCATCTGAACTTTGCTTGCCACCGGTATGAATTTCAGCAGCCAGTGCGCCTGCTCCGGTTTTTCCCGTTTTAATGGCAATAACCGGCTTACTAAAGGCCGCTGCCCGTGCTGCCGATATAAACCCGCGAATATCCTCAATATTATCTATGTAGAGCAAAATCGCTTTGGTTTTTGCATCGCGGCCTAAAAAATCGAGCAGCTCGTCAAAATCGATATCTAGGCAATCACCGACCGAAACAAAATATGAAAAGCCAATTTCTTTATTTTTAGCCCAATCTAAAATAGTGGAACACACCGCTGCGGATTGCGATATAAATGCCAGTTTCCCTGGTGCTGCAACTGTGTGAGAAAAGCTGGCATTAAGGCCAATATGCGGAATAAGCAGCCCTAAACAATTAGGCCCAAGCAAAGTAACGTGATGGGCATTTGCAGCGTGCTTTAAGGCTGTTTTTTGGCTCAATGAGAGCCCATCAGCAATCACAATTGCACTTTTACAGCCAAGCTCACCTAGCTGCTCGATAATGCTCAGTAAGGTATTTTTATTTGTACAAATAACGGCTAAGTCGGGCACTTTGGGCAGCGCGGCAATATCAGGGTAGGCAAGCACGCCGTGTACCGCAGTATGGGTAGGGCTTACGGGCATGATTGGCCCTTTAAACCCACCTTGCAATAAATTGCGCATAACCACAAACCCCGCGCGTGTGGGGGTATTCGAGGCGCCAATAACGGCTACCGAGGCCGGATTAAAAAATTGGCTGATGCGCTTTAAGCTCATGGCATATCCTTGGCTGATTATATTTTGCGTTATTTATAGTCTCAATGTACCCTGTTTGCTGTGTTATTTCGAGCGCATAGATACTTATTATTGATATCAATCAAGGAGTTTTTTGTGAATAAAACACCCGGTTTTTACACCGTTATAGCCGCAATTTGCCTAAGTATAGGCTTAATTTTATTAGGCTTTATTATTAAAAGTGCCGCAGTAGATGTAAAAAGCATGGAACGTAGTGTGCAGGTTAAAGGGTTAGCAGAGCGTGAAGTTAGCGCCGATACGGTAATTTGGCCGCTGCAATACAGCGATGCAGACAACGACTTAGAAAAGCTGGTTAGTCGGGTTGAGCAAAAAAACGATGCTGTTATTGCATTTTTAAAGCTACATGGCTTTGATGATGACGAAATAAGCACGGGTAGCCAGTCGATTATTGATAAGCAAGCCCGTGAATACGCTAACGATAATCAAAAATTTCGTTACTTGGTACGCGCTAATATTATTGTGTATTCGAACGCGCCCGACAAAGTACAAAATGCGCTGAGTAAAGTGAGTCAATTAGCTAAACAGGGCATTGCCATTGTGCAAAATAGTTACGAAACCAAAGTTGAGTATTTATTTACCGGCCTTAACGATATAAAACCAGCCATGGTGCAAGAGGCTACAGAAAAAGCCCGTGAAGTTGCCAACAAATTTGCTAAAGATTCGAACTCAACGCTTGGTAAAATAAAATCCGCTCGCCAAGGGCAATTTAGCATTAGCAATCGCGATTCAAACACGCCACATATCAAAAAGGTGAGGGTGGTCACCAGTGTTGAATATTACTTAAGTGACTAAATTGCTCTAACTAAGTGGGCAATTTGTGCGGTTGAGCGCTGTAGGTAAGCAGCGCTAAGTAAAATGCTGGTTTCGTTTATATCAGCGCCTTTTAATATATTTGCCAGTTGCTGTTTAGCGGTTGGATTTTGTTTTTGCTCTATTTCCATAAGCGCTAATAATGCTGAAAATTCATGCTTTATTGGTGTGCTAGGTTTATCAGCATAGGCGATATAACAGGCAACAGGGGTAAGGCCGCGAGCATTTGTTTGTGCAAGGGCTTTTACTAAATTATCGTTAGATTCAAATAGCATTAATGAGCGCACATAGTTAAACGCCAGCTTTTGAGCATTGGCGTGTTTAAATACATTGTGCAGTACATTATTTCCTTGGCCGTCTTGTGCTAAAAAGCAGTTATTTTCTTTTAGTGCAGGTGTAAAAAACGTTAATGCATCAGTCGTTGTTAATTGGTTTATAAAAGGTGCTGGTGGGGTGTTGGTTGTTAAAATACGTGTTGCCACATTTTGCATAAAGTCGTATTTAATACTCATCCGCAAAGCACTTTCGTAAAGGTGGTTTAGCTGTAATGTTTGCTGAGCAGGGCTTAACTGTTTAAAGTCGTTATCGAGCTCGTCTAGCTGATGCTTAGCAATGCGCGCATTAAGTAATTGTATGCTTAAATCCATTCTTAACTCTACCTCTGAGCGTTTTTATTACTATAAAACAAAAAAGGCCGCATCAGCGACCTTTTTCTATTTATAACCAAGTATTAAGCTTTTTTACTTGCTACCCACTCGTTTACAAAGTTCTCTAATACGTTAAGTGGTACAGGGCCATTTTTAAGTATAACGTCGTGGAACTGGCGAATATCAAACTTATCGCCTAGTTGCTTTTTAGCATCTTCACGCAGCTCTAAAATTTTAAGCATACCCACTTTATAAGCTGTCGCTTGCGATGGCATTACAATGTGACGCTCAACCATTTTAACACCGTCAGATGTGGCATTAGGCGTGTTATTTACGTAGTAATCAATACCTTCTTGGCGAGTCCATTTCATTGCATGAATACCGGTATCAACGACTAAACGACACGCACGCCATAATTCCATAGAAAGGCGACCAAAGTCTGAGTATGGGTCTGAGTAAAGGCCCATTTCTTTAGGAATGTACTCTGAGTATAATCCCCAACCTTCAATGTAAGCGGTGTAGCCACCAAACTTACGAAACTTAGGTACACCTTCAAGCTCTTGTGAGATAGCAATTTGCATGTGGTGACCTGGAATACCCTCATGGTACGCTAATGCTTCCATTTGGTACGTTGGCATTGCTTCCATGTCGTAAAGGTTTGCGTAGTAAATACCAGGGCGTGAGCCATCTGGCGCAGGTTGTTGGTAAAATGCTTTACCTGCTGCTTTTTCGCGGAATGCTTCAACGGCTTTAACTTTAAGATCAGCCTTTGGCTTAACAATAAATAACTCATCTAGGCGAGTTTTCATGGTGTTGATTAGGCCAGTGGCTTCATCTAAATAACGCTGTTTACCTTGCTCGTCATTGGCATAATAAAATTGTTTATCCGTTTTCATAAACTGCATAAACGCTTTTAAATCACCTTTAAAGCCTACTTTGTCTTTAATTTCACGCATTTCATCATGAATACGTTTTACTTCAGCAAGGCCAATGGCATGAATTTCTTTAGCGGTTAAGTCAGTTGTTGTGGTGCGCTTAAGTGCGTTATTGTAAAACGCTTCGCCGTCAGGCAGTTTCCATGCGCCATCGCGGTTATCTGCACGTTTTTCTAGCTGTGCTAAGTAATTAATTAACTTAGAGTAAGAAGGCTTAACGGCTGATTTTAATGCATCAGTTGCATCGCTAATTAAGGCATCTTTTTCATCTTGGCTAATTTTAAGAGCGCTTACTTTACGTTTAAAGTCGGCTAATAGTGTTGAGTCTTCACCTTTTTCAAATGGCGCACCATGAATGATGTTTTTGCTCGAATCTATAACATGTGGGAACACAAATTTAGGCGCAATAATGCCTTTATCAGCACGGGTTTCTAAATCAGTAATTAGCTGTTCAAATACAGTAGGTACACCGTTTAAACGCGCAATATAATCTTTAGCTTCTTTAACATTACTAATTGAATGTTGGTTAATTAAAAACGCAGGCACCATAGAGTGAGTACCAAACATTTGGTTAACCGGGTAGTTATGGTAACGCCATTTAAAATCAGCAATCGAGCTTTCTAGGTCTTGTTTTTTTAAGTCGTAACTTACTTTAGTGGCATCATCAAGCAGGTCGCGGTTGATAGCATTTAAAGTAACTAAGTCTTCTTTTGCTTGCGCAAGGTCTTTTAGTTTTTGCTCTTCGCTGCCGTCATCCCATTTATCGTAATCTTTTTTAATACCCATGTAAGTTTGATAAACCGGGCTGTTCATTACATCGCGGTTAAAGGTATCTTCAAAAAACGCATTCGCTTTGTCGATTTCGCTTTGCACAGGTTGCGCTTGCACTGCAGGCGCCGGGGTTGTTTGTTGTGGTGCCTGCTGGCAACCGGCTAAAATAGCAACGCTCACGGCTGCTGCAATAAAGGTAAGTTTACGCATTGTTTTCCCTTTGTTGTTAGAAACCCATTAGGGTGTATTATATTTATTTGCTTGTATTTTATGTTTATCGCGCGTGGTTAAAACCACTACACGAACAATTCTAGCAGGTCATTTAAAAAACGATGCCCTTTAAGGCTAACTTGCCAATGGCCGCTTTCTTGTATTAACAAACCTGCATTTATTGCTTTAGTTAACGCCGCTTGTTGGCTTTGCAATGGCTGATTAGTCAGCGCACTGTAATCATCAATAGGGCAAGGCTCGACTAAGCGAAAGCGATTCATAAAAAATTCAAAGGCTAAATCGTCTTGCTCTACTTGCCAGCTTTTATACAAGTACGGCTTAAGCATATCCATGTAACCGCGCGGATGCTTAATTTTTTCAGTACGGGTAATAATGCCGGTTTTTGCATCAGTCACCTTACCATGAGCGCCACAGCCAATACCGAGATAATCGCCAAAACGCCAATAATTCAAGTTATGTTGGCATTGAAAGCCTGGCTTGGCATAGCCCGATATTTCGTATTGTATGTAACCGGCTTGAGCAAGTAGTGCTTGGCCTTGCTCTTGAATATCCCATAGGGTTTCATCTTGTGGCAAAGTTGGCGGCTTGGATGCAAATTGTGTATTAGGCTCAATAGTGAGCTGATACCAGGAAATATGTGGCGGGTTTAAAGCAATTATTTTTTTTAAATCGCTCAGCGCATCGTCAAGGCTTTGCCCCGGTAAGCCATGCATTAAATCAAGGTTAAAGCTATTTAACCCGGCTTGCTTAGCTTGCTCTGCAGCGTAGTGCGCTTCATCGGCGCCATGAATACGGCCAAGTGCTTTTAACTTGTCGTTTTGCATGCTTTGCACGCCAATAGAAATACGGTTAATACCCGCTTTAACGTACTCTTTAAAGCGCCCGGTTTCTACGGTACCAGGATTTGCCTCAAGGGTTATTTCGCAGTTGTCGCTTAGGCCAATCAGGTTATCGACTTCGTTTAATAAGCGGGTATATGCATCGCCAGTTAATAAGCTTGGTGTACCGCCGCCAATAAAAATACTGTGAATTTTACGTCCTTGCACCAAGTGCAAATCGGCTTTTAAGTCGTCAATTAAATGCTGAACATATTCAGCTTCAGGAATGTCGCCTTTTTGCCCATGGCTATTAAAATCGCAATAGGGGCATTTTTGCACGCACCAAGGTACGTGCACATATAAGCTCAGTGGTGGAAGGTTCACAGGCCGCCTTTGCTTTGTAGCTCTAGTAATAACTTTTTAAGTGCTTGGCCGCGATGACTCACCGCATTTTTTTGCTCTTTGGTGAGCTCGGCGCTGGTACAGTTTTGCTCTGCTACAAAAAATACTGGGTCATAACCAAAGCCGCCTTCGCCATTTTGGGTTTGTGTAATTTCGCCTTCCCAGCTTGCGCTACAAATAAGTGGGGTAGGGTCATCGGCGTGGCGCATTAATACCAGCACACACCAAAAGCGGGCTTTACGATTTGGGTTATCGGCTAATTCGTTAAGTAGTTTATCTATGTTGTCTTGATCGCTGGCGCTTTCACCGGCAAAACGAGCTGAGTACACGCCCGGTGCACCATTTAAGCCATCTACCTCTAAGCCTGAGTCATCTGCAATGGCTGGCATACCGGTAATTTTAGCAGCATGGCGGGCTTTAATTATCGCGTTCTCTACAAAGGTGGTGCCGGTTTCGGCCACTTCGCCTACGTTAAAATCGCTTTGCGGAAGCACATTTATATTAAGCGGGCTAAGCATATTGGCCAGCTCGTTAACTTTGCCAGGGTTGCCTGTGGCAAGCACTAATGTTTTGGTCATGTTTTTAATCTACGTAAAATTTTTGCTGAAACGTGAGTTTTTGAGACTGACTACCTTGCTGGATGTTTATCTCAAAACGTAAAATCTCTTCGTTGGTGTAGTCTACTTGCGCAAGGTAATAAATTGATTCACCTTCTTTTACTTCTTTAAAAGTAAGGGCTTGCTTATTGCCGAGTAGGTTTTTTGCGGTGCCGCTGAGCTGAGCGGTTTGCGCGGTTTTATCGCTATTGTTTTTCAGTACTGAAATATTAACAATGCCTTTATAACCACTACGCTCAAGGCCATATGTTTTAGCTATTTGCGGCTGAATAAAGGTAGATGGAAAAGCAATGTAATGCACTTGCCAAGGGCCCAGCTCTTTGTACTGTGCGCCTTGCATGTCTTCACTGTGGGCATTAAAAGCAAAGGCTAAAAAACTAATAAAGCAAAACTTAATTAAACGGTTCATTATGATGTCCTATATAAAAAAGAGGCCAAAGGGCCTCTTTTGCTTAAAACAAAAAATTTAGGCTAAAAAGTCCATTAGCAGCATTTGTAAAAACTGAATACCAATAATTAGTACAAGCACCGATAAATCTAAGCCACCCATTGGTGGAATAATTTTACGAAGTGGCTTGAGCATTGGCTCAGTAAGCTGATGGAAAACCGCTTCTATTGGGTTATAACCTTGACTTACCCAGCTTAAAATAGCGCGAATAATCAATACCCAAAATACAAGGTTTAAGCCTTCTTTAAGTACGGTAATAAGTGCTTGTATAAACACAGGTTGCGCAGCCCATGCGCCGTATATCACCAGCATTAAAGTACTAATTTTGGCAACGGCTACAATAAATGCCAGCAACAGAGAGGCTAAATCGAGCCCTCCTAGGCCAGGTATAATTTTACGTAACGGGTTAACTGCAAACGAGGTTGCTTTAACCACAAATTGGCTCATTGGGTTGTAAAAGTCGGCTTTTGCCCACTGTAGCCAAAAACGCAGTAGTACCACCATTAAAAACAAATCAAACAGGGTACTGATCAAAAATTGCATGGCATTCATAGTGTAACCTTCAATAAAAAGTAATTTTAAAGTTCTTTTTCCATTTGCATTGCACGCGCAATACACGCATCCATTGCATCGCTAACTGTTTGCACTAGGCCTTCGCCTTTTAAATGCTCAACCGCAGCATGGGTGGTGCCGCCTTTAGAAGTTACATTAGCGCGTAATTGCGAAATGCTTATTTCTGGTTGGCTCAATGCCATTTCGGCTGCACCTAGCGCAGTTTGCTGTACTAAGCGGCGCGCATCTTCATCGTTAAAGCCAAGTGCTTTCGCTTTTTCTTCAATGGCTTCCATAAATAAGAAAAAGTAAGCGGGCGATGAACCTGTCACAGCAATGACATCGTTAATTTGCGACTCTTGCTCTACCCAAACAACAATACCTGTGCACTCAAATACTTGTTGTACAAAGTCGTGCTCTTCGGCTGTTTCATCTGCGCCAAATAAACCCGATACACCACGCCCTAGTAGCGATGGCGTGTTTGGCATACAACGTACCATTTTAACGTTTTGGCCAAGCATTTCGCGTAAACGCTTAACGGTTAAGCCAGCCGCTACCGAAATAAACAGTTTATCACTAAAGTCGATACCCGATTCTTGAAACGATTTACATAAATCGCCCATCATTTGTGGTTTAACAGACAATACAATGACATCAGCATCGCGTAAGGCTTCGTTATTGTCGCTGGTGGTTTTCACCTTGAAATCGTCTGCTACCTTGGCAAGCTTTTCTTGGTTGCGGTTTGTAGCAATGATGTTGTTTGCATTAAAACCGTTTTTTACCATGCCACCAATAATGGCGTAGCTCATGTTACCTGTGCCTATAAATGCGATTGTTTTATCTGACATATGTCTGTTATCACCTTTTAAGTTCGAGTTCCAAAAATATCTGTGCCGATCCTCACCATGGTTGAACCTGCGCTAATGGCGGCTTCAACATCATTGCTCATCCCCATCGACAACGTATCTATATGAGGATATTGGGCCTTTAGTTTATCAAAGCAAGTTTGTAATTGCTCAAAAGATTGACTTTGCTCACTCGGATCGTCGCTTTTAGCCGGAATAGCCATTAAACCACGCAAAGTGAGTTGCTCACATTGGTCAATAAACTCAGCTAGTTCGGGTATTTGCTCTACGCTACAGCCCGATTTAGCCTCCTCGGCGCTTATATTTACTTGAATAAGCACATTTAAAGGGGCTAGGTTTTCTGGACGTTGACTGTTTAAACGCTTAGCTATTTTTATTCTATCTACGCTTTGTACCCAATCAAAATGTGCAGCAACAAGGGCGCTTTTATTTGATTGAATAGGGCCAATGAAATGCCAAATGATGTCGCTAAATGTGTGTAGTTGAGCTATTTTATCTACAGCCTCTTGAACATAAGACTCACCAAATTGGCGCTGGCCATGCTCGTAGGCAGCAATAATATCGTCGCTTGGTTTTGTTTTTGATACTGCTAGCAGCGTAATAGCGTCGCTACTACGTTTAGCATTTTTAGCCGCGCTGGCAATTCTAGCGTAGGCGGATGTGAGTCGTTCTGCTATTGTAACCATATATTTATCAGTTAGTTGTGGAGTCATAAATGGATATTACCGAATTATTAGCGTTTAGTGTGCAACACAAAGCATCTGATTTACACTTATCGTCAGGTGTTTCACCTATGATACGCGTAGATGGTGATGTTCGCCGCATTAATATACCTGCACTTGCAGACAAAGATGTAAACAGCCTTGTTTACGACATTATGAACGATAATCAGCGCAAGGACTACGAACAAAACCTAGAAGTGGATTTTTCGTTTGAAGTGCCTAACCTTGCTCGATTTCGTGTTAACGCATTTAACTCAAACCGCGGCCCTGCAGCGGTGTTTCGTACCATCCCCAGCGATGTACTGACGCTTGAGGATTTAGGTGCGCCAGATATTTTTAAAACAATATCAGATAACCCGCGTGGTTTAGTATTGGTTACCGGCCCAACTGGTTCGGGTAAATCAACAACGCTTGCGGCTATGGTCGATTATATAAATCAAACAAAACATCACCATATCCTCACCATTGAAGATCCTATCGAATTTGTACACGATAATAAACTCAGTCTTATTAACCAACGTGAAGTACACCGAGATACGCACAGCTTCTCTAATGCACTGCGCAGCGCGCTGCGTGAAGACCCGGATGTAATACTCGTTGGTGAGCTACGTGACTTAGAAACCATTCGCCTTGCGATGACCGCCGCAGAAACCGGCCACTTAGTGTTTGGTACGCTACATACCACCTCGGCACCAAAAACGATTGACCGTATTATTGATGTATTCCCAGGTGAAGAAAAAGATATGGTGCGCTCAATGCTTTCTGAGTCACTGCGTGCCGTTATTTCGCAAACACTACTTAAAAAAATTGGCGGTGGACGCGTGGCCGCGCACGAAATTATGATTGGTGTACCGGCGATTCGTAACTTAATTCGTGAAGATAAAATTGCACAAATGTATTCGTCTATACAAACGGGTGCATCACACGGTATGCAAACTATGGATCAATGTTTAAATAATTTAGTTAATCACGGCATTGTGACAACCGCAGCCGCAAAAGAAAAAGCCCAAGATAAAACCCAGTTTGGTGGCTAAGGACATATTATGAATTTATCTTTAAATCACTTTTTACACATAATGATTGATAAAAAAGGCTCGGATTTATTTGTCTCTAGCCAATTACCAGTCAGTGCAAAAATTAATGGTGAGCTTATCGCTCTTAGCGACGATAAGTTAAGTGATGAGCAATCGCTTGCGCTTGTAGAGTCAGCGATGAGCGATAAACAAAAAAACGAGTTTCATACCACTAAAGAGTGTAACTTTGCGATAGCCACAGACGAAGGGCGTTTTCGTATATCGGCTTTTTGGCAGCGCGATAGAGCGGGTATGGTTATTCGCCGCATTGTAACGCAAATACCTGATGTAAGTGATTTAGGGCTGCCCTCTACACTCACCGATGTAATTATGTCAAAGCGCGGGTTAGTGCTGTTTGTTGGTGGTACTGGCACGGGTAAATCAACTTCACTGGCTGCCTTAATTGGCTACAGAAACCGCAACCAGCGCGGCCATATACTCACCATTGAAGATCCGATTGAGTTTGTGCACGAGCACCGCAAAAGTATTATTACTCAGCGCGAAGTAGGGCTTGATACTGACAGCTTTGAGTCGGCACTTAAAAGCTCTTTACGCCAAGCTCCCGATGTTATTTTAATTGGTGAAATACGCTCGCAAGAAACCATGGAATACGCACTGAGCTTTGCCGAAACGGGTCACTTATGTGTGGCTACATTGCATGCTAATAATGCCAACCAAGCCATTGACCGTATTATGCACTTAGTGCCTAAAGAAAAACACGACAAGCTTAAGTACGACTTAGCGCTAAATTTACGCGCCATTGTTGCCCAGCAACTTATTCCCACTTCTGATGGGGAAGGGCGTGTAGCCGCGATTGAAATATTATTAAACTCACCCATGGTGGCAGAGCTAATTAAAAATGGGGATATTGGTGGCATAAAAGAAGCCATGTCTAAGTCTAAAGAAATGGGTATGCAAACCTTTGACCAAGCCTTATTTGAGCTATACAAACAGCAACGTATTAATTACGCCGATGCACTGCATCATGCTGATTCGCCAAACGATTTACGCTTAATGATTAAGCTGCGCAATAACGAGCAACAAGGTGCAGGATTTTTACAAGGTGTAACCATAGATGGACTAGATGATAAAAACAGCAATTAACACTGTATTTTATCCATAAAAAAAGCGCCGCTGGGCGCTTTTTTTATGGATAAAATTACTTATAACGTTTTATACCACTGCGGTGTTTTTCTACCTTTAAAATAGATTACGTAATTAAAGGAGTCGGCATTACTTATTCACCATAACTGGCTTCAAAAAAACTCTCTAAAATAATCACTGCCGACATATTATCGACATTTCCTTTCCCTAAATTTTTATAGCCACCGTGTTCAAATAAACGCGCTTTAGCATCGGCGGTTGTGAGTCGCTCATCTTGTGTTTGCACCGGTATGCCGTAATGATTGTGCAAGCGGTTAGCAAACTTTTTAGCCTTAAAGGTTACCTCTTGCGAAGTACCATCCATATTAAGGGGTAACCCGACGACCATTAAGTCGGGTTGCCACTCTTTAACTTGAACCGCAATATGATCCCAATTAGGAATACCATCTTGGGCTTTTACCGCTTTTAAGCTAGACGCACTGCCTGTGAGCTCTTGTCCTATGGCAATACCAATGCTTTTGGTGCCAAAGTCAAAGCCCATTACGGTGCGCTGGCCTTGCGGCTTAAGGTTTTTTTTCGTCATTATCGTTCTTTAAGCGTGTCCAGCTTCGCTGCAAAGTTGGCTAACATCAAAGCCTAGCATCGAAACTGCTTTTTCCCAGCGTTTTTCTACCGGTGTATCAAAAATGATCTTCGGATCGGCTTTAATGATCAACCAACTGTTATCTAAAAGCTCTTTCTCAAGTTGTCCTTGCTCCCAGCCCGAATAACCAAGCGTAATAATAAATTGCTCAGGTGCGTGGGCGGTGGTCAGGTTGGCAAGTACGTCTTTTGATGTGGTGATCATTATATCACTGCTAAGCTTTTGGCTTGCAGAGTAGCCTGGCTGAGGTGAATGAAGTACAAAACCTCGGTCGGTTTTAACCGGACCACCTGCAAACACAGAGACTTGCGCGGCTTGTTGGGTTTTGTCGTTGTCTATTTCTATTTTATCTAAAAGCTCACCAACGGTCACATCAATAGGCTGGTTGATCACCAATCCCATAGCCCCATCTTCATTGTGCTCACAAATATAGGTAACAGCACGTTTAAAAAAAGGGTCTTGCATCGACGGCATAGCGATTAAAAAATGATTTTCTAATGATTGCATAGATTTCACCCTTTTAGTTTATGAATACTTATTGAACTTTGAGTATGGCATAGATATATACGTAGCGTATAAAAAGTCCATTAATTGTATGAAATACTTAAATTAATGGACTTTTAAATGGTGTTTATTTAGCGAGCTTACGCTCAATTGCGTCAAACAAAATACCGGTAATAGATATATCGTAAGCGGCTTCAATTTCACGTACGCAGGTTGGTGCTGTTACGTTAATTTCGGTGAGCTTGTCGCCAATAATATCTAACCCTACAAACACTAACCCTTTTTCTTTAAGCGTAGGGGCAACTGCTTGAGCTATTTTAAGGTCTGACTCGCTAAGGGGGCGGGCTTCACCACGGCCACCTGCAGCTAAGTTACCGCGGGTTTCACCATTTTGTGGAATACGCGCTAAACAATACGGAATAACTTCACCATCAACAACCAATACGCGTTTATCACCTTGTTTGATCTCTGGAATGTAATTTTGCACCATGGCAAAGCGACTACCATGCTCAGTTAAGGTTTCGCAAATAACGCCAATGTTTGCATCATCTTCTTTAATACGAAAAATAGATGCGCCGCCCATGCCATCAAGTGGTTTTAAAATAATGTCTTTATGCTCAGCTAAAAACGCGCGTATTTGAGCTTGGCTGCGTGTTACTAGCGTATCTGGCGTATGCTCGCTAAACCACGCTGTAAATAGCTTTTCGTTAGCATCGCGCAGGCTTTGTGGTTTATTAATAATTAACGTACCTTCTTGCTCTGCACGCTCTAATATATAAGTTGCGTAGATGTACTCCGTATCGAACGGTGGATCTTTTCGCATTAAAATAACGTCTAGGTCGGCAAGCGCGATTGTGGCTTTTTCTTCAAGTTCGTACCACTTTTCGGTGTTGTTAAATACCTGCGCTTTTGCTGCGGTCGCATACGATTTACCTTGGCGAAGCGATAAGTCATCCATCTCCATGTAGTAAATTTCGTAGCCACGTTTTTGCGCTTGCATCATCATTGCAAACCCGGTGTCTTTTTTGATGTTAAATCCACTAATAGGATCAGAAATAATACCTAACTTTATCGCCATGCGCTGTGCCTTAATCTAATTATAATGACTACTAGAGTGCTAATAGTTTTAATATGAGGGTGCCATTGAGCTATTTCAATTAGCTAAATCGCCAAATTGTAATTGTAATGCACTTAAGACCGTTAAAGCGGCCGTTTCTGTTCGTAAAACGCGCGGCCCTAAGCGAATATCAACAAAGTGCTGATCTTTAGTTTGCAGCATTTCTTCATCGGTAAAGCCGCCTTCAGGGCCTACTAAAAAGCGTACACCGGCGCTTGGAACGGTTATTGTTTTAATGCTGTGCTCGGCACGAGGGTGCAAAGTGAGCTTAATGGCGTCTGTTTGTTGTTCAAGCCATTGCTTTAAATCAACCGGTGTGTGAACAACTGGCACAAAGTTACGCCCCGATTGTTCGGCGGCTGAAATTGCAATTTTTTGCCATTGTTGGTGTTTTTTTTCTAACCGGTCGCCACTGAGTTTAACGCCACAGCGCTGACTAAAAATAGGGGTGATTTCGCTAATACCAAGCTCAACAGATTTTTGGATGGTAAAGTCCATTTTGTCGCCACGTGATACGCATTGCCCTAAATGAATTTTAAGCGGCGACTCGACATCATGCTCATCAAAACGTTGTGGCATAACAACAACTGTTTTTTTAGTTACCTCAATAATTTCACTGAAGTATTCACCGCCTTCGCCATTAAAAATAGACACATGTTCGCCTACTTTCATGCGCAATACGCGGCCAATATGGCCCGCTGCATCGTCGTTTAAAGAAACCGGGGTGTTTAAGGCAATACTCGATGCCTGATAAATATGAGGTACTCGCATGGGGGTCACTTATTTTATAGCGTAAAGGTGTATAGCGCTATGGTAAGTAAGCAGGGCGTTGTACGCAATTATTTATTTTTGTTTAAGTGCCTTGGCAAGTGCGATTAAATCTTTAGGTGTTTCGGCAATATCGGTATCGCACGATAAGTGATTTTTAAAGCCTTCGTCAGTAATACGATTAAATGTATAGCCGTTGTCGTCAAAGCTAACTACGTAGCGTTTTTCATGCAGGGAGTTATATATAAAACGTTGTTTGTCGTCGGCAAGTAGATAGTCGGTGTTATTAAATAACACGCCCTGAATATCGTGGTGCTCGTGTAGGTAAGTGGCCAGTTCAGATACGCTAATTTCGTTTTCTAGGTCGCAATAGCAATAGTCTTTAATGAGTTCGTCAAACATCATTTTTACCAGCTTACGGGTGTTACTGCCTGCAACTATTAAGGTGCTGGGTGTATTGGGTGCCGCGTGCTTAAAATAATACTCGGCAAATGTACGACTAAATTCGTTATCTATATCAATTAACAAATAGTTAGTTACTTCAAATGACATAGGGCCCCGTTGCTTTATGCAAATGTGTTATGCCAGTTAACTAAATACGGGGCGCTTGGCGACTTATTTAATAGCGTGGCGTTAAAGTGAAAACATGCTAATAAGTAAATAGCCTATAGCACAAAAAACAGCAAACTCAATGCATGCTATGCCTATATTGTCCTGATGGTCGACCTCTAAAGCGGCATCAATATTGGGTAATGAAATTGCTTTTATTACAAAACTTAAACAATATAATAACACCCACATTACACCGCAATGCATTACCAGTGTAAATATATTTTCGACCATTTTTCCATTTTGAAAGGCCGCACTAGATAATCCTGCATACACGGCTAGGGCTAAACCTATTGATTTTCCTGCATATCTAATGCCAATAGAGGTGTTTTCAAGGTTAAAGTTACTTTGCAGTGACGCACCTTGGTTTGCTTTAGCGAAGCGGTATTCACGGATTTTGCTATCTAGCGCAAACATCCCTTGTAGCGTAAAAAAGCTAACAAAAGCAATAAGTAAGTTACTAAACCCTTGTGCATGAGTCCAGGTATACAAGCCAAGTGCAATAATACAGTTGGCTAATAACATACCAGAATCAACCAATGCAGCGCATACATTTTGCTTTAATATAGCAGCTTCTTCATTAAATCTGTGTAATATCCATTTTCTATGAATTAAATGCCCGACTTTTATAAATGTAAATAATAGAACAATTAAAATAACCACTTTTAATGGATTATGTTGTGCCGTACTCATACTTATTTCATCAAATAAAAATGCCATAGTGGCAATAACCACGGTAATTTCTGAGGCGAAACTAATCCCCATTGCAAAATTATCATGCTGCGCTAGTTCATCTTTAAGTGCCTGTTTTGCTTTTATTTGAGCGACAATTCTAAGACTAAAAATAGTAATGCATATAACCGCAAAACTAATGGCAATCGCAACTAAACTAGTGTTAGATAATGATAAATATGACATGCTGATCCTAAGTAGAGATAACCTTTCTTGGTTTTAGTTATTCTAGTATGGTTAGCGCATATATAAAAGAGAGGATTGATGAGTAACAAAATGCAACTTCCTATTCAATTACAAAAACTTGGCTCAACACGCTTTGCACAGCTGTATCCGCAGCAACCTATACAAGAAGAAGTTGTAAAATTATGTGCTTTGAGCGACTTTGCTTTTCGTAGTTTAGAGTCGCAACCTCAATTAAAAGACTGGTTAATAAACCCCGATGAGCAATTTAGCCGAGATGTGCCCGCGCCATTCGACGGCCTTGACTTGCAGCAGGTAGATGAAAACCAGTGCAATAAGATTTTAAGACAGTACCGAGAAAAATACTGGTTAAAAGTAGCGTACCTCGATTTGTGTTGCGATAACCCAATCAGTGACAGCATAAAATACATAAGCCTATTAGCTGATATGCTAATTAATAGCGCAAATAGATGGGCTCATGCGCAAACGGCAAAAACAGCAGGGGAGCCATTAGATGAGCAAGGTAACTCTTTGCCTTTAATGGTTTTAGGCATGGGTAAATTGGGCGGCCACGAGCTTAATTATTCATCAGATATAGATTTGATTTTTGCTTATCCGCGCAATGTACCGACCCAAGGTGGGCGTAAACGTATTGAAGCCCAAGTGTTTTACACCAAAGTAGCGCAAAAACTGATTAATGCACTTAATCAAGTAACCGGTGATGGCCAAGTATTTAGGGTTGATATGCGCCTGCGCCCATTTGGTGAAAGTGGGCCTTTAGTGATGAGCTTTCACGCCATAGAAGATTACTACCAAGAGCAAGGGCGCGATTGGGAGCGTTACGCCATGTTAAAAGGGCGGCTAATTGGCACACCCAATCAATATTGGGATGAATTTATACAGCTTTTAAAGCCCTTTGTTTATCGTCGATATATTGATTTTTCGGTGATCGAATCGCTGAGAAAAATGAAGCTTATGATAGCCCAAGAGGTTCGCCGAAAACGCCTGACCAACAATATAAAACTAGGTGCTGGTGGCATTCGCGAGGTTGAATTTATTGTACAAGCTTTGCAAATGGTGCGTGGTGGGCGAGAAGCAAACTTACAAACCCAATCGTTACTGTACGCCTTAGAGCAGTTAACGTTAAACCAAGCGATGGATGAGCAAGAAGCGAATGAGCTAAAGCGCAACTACTTACACTTACGTAAAGTAGAGCAATACTTGCAAATGTTTGACGATCAACAAACGCAAACCCTGCCCGATGATGACCTCAATCAACAGCGCTTAAATTACTTACTCGAGTCTGAAAGTTTTAACCATACCATGAGCGAGATTGAGCAGGTTATGGCTAAAATTCACGATGAATTTTTATTGGTGATAGGGGAGGAAACCGTTCCCCTTGATACCTGCGAAGGTGCGTTTATAAGTGCTTGGGATCATGGTGATGTTAGCTTTTTAAACGATATAAAAGAGCAATGGCAAGTGCCACTTCATGATTTTAAACAACGTTTGAGTAAGGTAAATATAGGTAATCGTGGGCGAGATATTCTCGACAAACTAATGCCTTTATTGCTCAAACAGCTCAGTGACTTTAATGCTAGTGGTGAAACATTTACCTTGGTATGCCAAATTTTAAATAAAATTGTATCGCGTACTGCTTACCTTGAATTACTGTACGAAAACCAAGGTGCGCTAAAGCAGCTTGTTTTATTATGTTGCCATAGTAAATGGATAGGGGAGCATATTTCCCGTTATCCTATTTTGCTTGATGAACTAATAGACCCTGCTGCGCTTTACAAACCTACGCCGTTGAGCGCCTATAAAGATGAAATACGACAATATTTTTTGCGTATAGAACACGACGACCTAGAGCTACAAATGGAAGCGCTTAGGCAATTTAAGCAAACACATCAATTACGTATTGCGGCTGCCGATGCAACCGGTGTGATTGATGTTATGAAAGTAAGCGATCACTTAACGGCTCTTGCCGAGGCTGTGGTAGACCAAGCCGTTAATATAGCGTGGTATAACACGGTTAAGCGCTTTGGCATGCCACCAAATACAGATGATGAACACAAAGGCTTTGCCGTTATTGCGTACGGTAAAACGGGCGGCTTTGAAGTAGGCTACGACTCCGACCTAGACCTTGTGTTTGTGCATAATCATGACGGTAATAGCAGCACCAATGGCGATAAATCGATTACCTCACGACAGTTTTATTTAAAACTTGCACAGCGCTTAATGCATTTATTTAATACCCGTACCGCCTCGGGCATATTGTATGAGCTTGATACACGCCTGCGCCCTGAAGGCGCCTCTGGTTTATTAGCTATTAACTTAGAGAGCTTTAATCATTATCAGCAAACGCAAGCATGGACTTGGGAGCACCAAGCGCTTGTGCGCGCCCGCGTTATATTAGGCCAAGATGAGCTAAGAGCGCGTTTTGCACAAATTCGTAAAGAGATATTATGTGCCCAACGCGATATAGATACACTTAAGCAGGATGTGCTTAAAATGCGCGAAAAAATGCGCACGCACTTAGCTAAGGGAAACTCTGAGCAATTTGATTTAAAACAAGATGTGGGCGCCATGACCGACATTGAATTTATAACTCAATACCTAGTGCTCAAAAACGCAAATCAGTTTAGCCAGCTAACGGTGTTTTCCGATAATGTAAGAATACTCACAGATGCTGCCGCGATTGGTTGTATCACTAAAACCCAAAAACAGCAGTTAATCCAGGCGTATATTGATTATCGCTCACGTTACCACGTTTTAAGCCTAAATCAGCAAGGTCGTTTGGTGTCGCGTAAGGAGTATCAAACCGATATAGAAAGTGTAACGGCATGCTGGAATGCAATATTTGAACTAGAAACATAAACATTAAAAACCCAAGCACAGGCTTGGGTTTTTATTATGTATGGGTTTGGTTTATTTACGCTGCTAAGTATTAAGCTTTAAACAATTGCTGCGCACAAATTCAGAGGGCAGCTCAGTGATCACCGCTGCGCGCTGTTTGTGGCAAAGGTAGGTATACACTTCGTATTCAAAGTCATCATTAATTGCGCGGCCAACTTGATAAAGCGCTGAGGTAAAACTGCTATCAACCCTAAAATGATCTTTTACAACGTAGTCTTTACTCAAATACCAATATAATTGAATACCTTCGCTTTTAGCGTATTGGTTAAGTACGTCTTTTAACGTTGAGCCGTTTTCAAAGCGTCTTGGTGCACTTGTTCCTGTCCAGCTAGCAGGCATCGGGTCAACGGCTCTGCCGCGCTCTGCTAAAACACGATCAAGTGTTTGCTCTGGCTTTTTAAGTTGTAGTACAAACTTATCGCGCTCCCTATCGGATTTAACTTGGTTACGGATAGACGAATAAAAGCGAGAAAGCCCCTCGGCAGCTGCGTTTTTACTCTCTTTTATGTCAAACAATGGACCCGTACCAACTAACACATAGGTAGCTAGTAAGATTAATGCAACTGCTAGTATTAAATGCTTAACCCAAAACCACATAACTCATGCTCATTTATTATCATTATTTATTTATACCACTACTTTTTATAAAAAGAAGGGGTATTTTTATCAGGGCGTGTTTTAAAACGGCGGTGCAGCCACATGTATTGCTCAGGCGCTGCGTTAATTGATTGCTCAACGCGCTGATTTACACGTGTTACATCTGCTTTATCATCGCCGCTTGGGAAGTTCTCAAGCTCAGGTACTATTTCTAAATGGTATTTACCGTGCTCATCACGACGACTAATTAGGCTCATGGTTTCGCAGTGTTTACTTGCTGCAAAAAGTAATGTGCCTGTGGTGGTGGCTGTATCTGGCACTGCGTAAAAAGGCACAAATTCACAGCGGTTACGGCCGTAGTCTTGGTCGGGTAGGTAATAACACACCTTTTTATTTTTTAGTGACTTTAACAAGCCTTTTACGTCTTTTCGTCCAATTAAATACTCGTTAGAACGAAGGCGGCCATTGGTTGTAAAGTATTCCATGAGTGCATTGTTGTGTGGGCGGTAAAACCCAAGCCCTTGGCATTTGGTGCCCATAACACGACTCGCCATTTCTAAATGCAAAATATGCGGCACCAATAGCAATACGCCTTTACCCTGAGCCTGCACGCGCTCAAAGTGCTCTAATCCTTTGATAGAGCCATACGCTTTTTTAACGCGCCACTGCGGCCACCACCAGGCCATGCCAGTTTCCACCATGGCAATACCGGTATTTTCCATGTTTTTTAGCACAAGCTGTTGTTGCTCGGCTTCGCTCATATCAGGAAAACACAGCTTTATATTAACCTCGGCAATATGGCGACGACGTTTCATAAATTTGTGTACTAAGCGCCCCAATAACTTACCTAAGCTAAGCTGAATTTTTTGTGGCAACCACGAAATCAAATACAAAAAGAAAACGCCAATCCACGTTAGCCAATAACGAGGGCCTAAAAACGAGGCTTTAAAAGGAGATGAGGTGACCACAAAATACTCTCTAAAATAAAAACGCTAGTTTAACGCTTAGTGTTATAAAATACAAAAAGCCAGCAATGGCTGGCTTTAAACGTTACTTTTTAACTTATTAGGCTTTTTTTAAGCCTTGGTTAATACCCAGTAAATCGGCACTTGTTAGTGTACCTGCAGCTTGCTTTAAGCGAAGCGTAGATAACACGTAACGATAGCGTACATCAGCTAGGTTACGTTTTGCATCATACAGGTTTTGCGTGCTTACAAGCACATCAACAATAGTACGCGTGCCTACTTCAAAGCCAGCTTCTGTTGCTTTAAGCGCACTTTGCGCTGATACCACAGCTTGCTCTAGAGCTTTGTAAGTCGCGATGTCTGATACAACCTGGTTGTATGAGGTAATAACGGTACGCGTTACGGCGCGGTAATTTGTTTCGTAATCTTGGCTGGCTGAAACATAAAACGCACGGGCTTGTTTAGTTGCAGCTACGGTTGCGCCGCCAGTGTAAAGAGGAACACTTAAATTAACGGCAACCGATGTTGAGTCGGCACGTGGTTGGTCGTTAAAGCTTAAACCATTTATATTTTGGTCAGTTAAAGAATCACCGTAGCTGGCATCAAGTGTTAGCTTTGGGTAGTGGCCAGCTTTAGCAAGCGTGATCTGATCCTTAGCAATATCAACCGTGACTTTAGCCACTTGTAAGCTGATATTATTGTTCTCAGCTACTTTTACAAAGTCAGTCGATTTTTTAACCGGTTTTACTGTTGAAAATGTTTCGGTGTTTAAAAAATCGAGTTTTGCGTGGTATTTACCGGTTATTTCACGCAGTTGCTCGCGTGCGGTTTCAACGGCATTACTAGCAATAATTTCTTGTGCTACTGAGTTATCGTATTGTGCTTGCGCTTCGTGAACATCTGTAATCGCTGTAAGGCCAACTGCGTAGCGCTGTTTTGTTTGCTCTAACTGGCGTTCAATGGCACGCTTTTCGGCTTGCACAAATTCAAGGTTATCAATGGCGCTTAATACGTTAAAATAGCCTTCAGCAACGCGCACAATTAAGTTTTGTTTTGCGTTATCGTATTGCGCATTGGCTTGCAGCGCTTGTTTTTCGGCAATATCAAGTGTATTCCATGCGCCTAAGTCGAATAAGGTTTGGCTTAAACTAACACCACGCGTGAATTGGTCGGTATCGCTGTTTATTTTAACTTGGTCAGCTAAATCACCAACGCTCTGAAAAGAGGTAGAATCGCTTTTTTCATAGCCCATGCTTACGCCAATTTGCGGCAGTAATGCACTCATTGCTAAATCGCTTTCGTAAGATTGCGCATCTGCTTGGGCTTTTGCTTTTAAAACAGTGGGATCGTTAGCAGTAGCAATTTCAAAAACTTGCATTAAATCTTCAGCACTTGCTGTGGTTGTGCCTAATGCGCACGACAAACTAACGAGCGCTGCAAGGATGTTCTTTTTCATGTTAGGTTCAGTCCTTAGACAAATTTTGTACTAAAAGCATGGTAACGTGTTTTGCTTAATAACTAAAAAAGAAATTAGTAAAACTGTATGTTCAAATGTAACAGAATATATTAACAAACTTTAATCGTTTAAATAAGCGGGATGTATAATATGGCAGATAAAAGCTTGGTTCAATTTACACATAAAGATGTGAGCTTAAAAGCAGTTAAAAGTCTGTATAATGGCTTTTTTAAGGTGGATATGTATGAGTTTGAGCATAGCCTGTTTAATGGTGGTACATCGCAAATTATAAAGCGCGAAATACTAGAGCGGGGCGATGCCATTGCTGTTCTACCTTATGATGTAACTACGCAAAGTGTACTATTAATAGAGCAAATACGTATTGGCGCTATTAACAGCAAACACTCGCCCTGGCTGCTAGAATGTATTGCCGGTATGACCGATGGCAGTACCGATTACGAAGGGGTGGTAAAAAAAGAAGCCTATGAAGAGGCTGGACTTGAGCTTACTGATCTTGAATTTATGCTCTCTTACCTTTCAAGTCCGGGCGGTACCACTGAGCGCTTACATTTATACCTAGCGCGGGCAGATTTAAGCCAAGTACAAAGTGGTGTATATGGCCTTGAAAGCGAAGGTGAAGACATCAAAACCCATATTTTAAGCCTTGATGATGCGCTTTCGCGCCTCAATAACGGTGAAATAGATAACGCGGCAACGGTAATCTGTTTACAGTGGTTGGCGTTAAATCGTGAAAAAATAAGCAGTAAGTGGACATAATTTTAACTTTTTAATACGGCGGTACTTTGACAGCACTTTTAGCAACCCAAAGATATATTCAGAGCCTCCCAAAGTACATGACGCTTTGCGAGCATAATTACGTACGTCTTTCAAAACTATTACCTAAAGAGCGCAGCGCTAATAGTGTGCGTAAAGTTAAATTAGGTCATAGTGAATTTGCCATTATCATTGACGATAGTGCTAAGTACACACTGGATATTTCTATCAAACAGCTAACAGGGATGGTTAAAGGCGTTTCTCCTTTGTATTTAACAGTCAGGCTTTATCAAGATGCAAAAGTGGCTGAAATTATTCACCACGATTATCATCAACGGATAAAGCCATCTTATGGTTATCCAAATCCTAAAATGCACCAAAAAGATGAAAAGTATCAACTTAATGCATTTTTATATGACTGGTTAGTAGCCTGTGTAGAGCATGGCCGAGCAGTACTAAACTGGGATATAAACAATGGCTTGGTTTGATGAGCATTATCACTTTAACCGCTCATCGCTGCGTGTTGCGCATATAACCGATAGCCATTTATTTGCCGACCCTAACGCAGAGTACTTTAACGTAAACACCGCCGCACATTTTGCACAAGCATTAGCGCACATGGCCACGCAGTCATTAGATGCGGTTATATTTGGTGGTGATTTAACACAAGATCATAGTTTTGAATCTTATTTATTATTTGCTGAGCTTATTAATAACGCTGATTTGACCTGCCCAGTATTCTGGGTACCAGGCAATCATGATGAGATTGCCATGCTTAATCGTATCAGTGGTGGGCAAATAGTGTCGGCTAAACGCATTATCGCACAAGGATTTGAGCTGCTACTTATAAACTCAAAAGGCCCTACACCTGCAGGGTGGGTGTCTAGTGAGCACTTAAATGAAATCACTGATTGTTTAGCAAGTTCGCAATCGCAGCATGTAGTGTTTTGTCATCACAACCCGCTTGCTATTAATGGCTATCTTGATAAACACATGCTTGAAAACGGCCCGCAATTATTAAACGTGTTAGTTAATAGCGCTAATGTAGCGGCGTTGCTGCACGGTCATGTGCATAATCACTATACGCAAACTTTTAGAGAGCTGAGTATTTATGCAACGCCCGCCAGTTCGGTGCAATTTACAAAAAATTGCCCGCAATGGCAGCAAGAAAACCACGGCCCCGCTTATCGAATGTTGCATTTAACTACACAGGACAATGCTTTAACAGTTAAAACGGATGTTGTATGGTTAAACGCGTAATTTATATTCATGGCTTTAATAGTTCTGAAAAATCATATAAAGCTGTGCGCTTTGGCGAGCTTATGGCAAACTATGACGTTGACTATTGCGTACCGCGTTTAAATCACGAGCCCTTACAAGCTATTTTACAGCTTGAGCATTTATTAACGCCAGATACCGCGTTACTTGGGAGCTCACTAGGTGGATTTTATGCCACCTATTTGTCGCAGCGTTATAACCTGCGAGCAGCATTAATAAACCCAGCAGTAGCACCGTTTAACTTATTAGCGCCGCTTATTGGCCACAATTATAATCCGTACCAAGATTATCATTATGAGTTAAATACCAGCCACATGGATGCTTTAAAAGCATTGTATGTGCCTAAATTAACATCCCCCGAATTGCTCTATTTGTTGCAGCAAACGGGAGATGAAGTGTTAAATTATCAACACGCAGTAAATTATTTTTCACAATGCAAACAGTTAGTTGAGTTTGGTGGCGATCACAGCTTTGTTGGTTTTGAACGCACCTTAGATAGTATTGTAGAGTTTCTTAAATTACCTAAAACAAATTAGCCTAAGCGCATATAAAGATAAAAATTATGAGTCAGCAAAATTATAACGCCGAAGCCATTGAGGTTCTCAATGGATTAGAGCCGGTAAAACGCCGCCCTGGTATGTATACCGACACGGTACGTCCAAATCATTTAGGCCAAGAGGTTATCGATAACAGTGTCGATGAAGCCATGGCGGGCCATGCCACTAAAATTGATGTGATCTTACACGAAGATAACTCTCTTGAAGTTATAGACGATGGCCGTGGTATGCCTATAGATATTCACCCTGAGGAAGGTATTCCTGGGGTGGAGCTGATTTTTACCAAGCTGCATGCAGGTGGTAAATTCTCTAACAAAAACTATCAGTTTTCGGGCGGTTTACACGGGGTAGGTATTTCGGTTGTAAATGCGTTATCGCACCGTGTTGAAGTAACGGTAAGGCGCGACGCTCAACAATTTAGAATGGCCTTTGAAAACGGCGATAAAGTTGAAGACTTAAATGTCATTGGCACTGTTGGTAAGCGCAACACCGGTACAACCGTTCGATTTTGGCCCGATGCGAGTTACTTTGACTCAGCTAACTTTTCAATTACTAAATTAAACCACCTATTAAAAGCTAAAGCGGTTTTATGCCCAGGCTTGCGCATTAAGTTTGTTAATAAGCAAACTAAAGAAACTCAAGAATGGTTTTACGAAACAGGCTTAAAGGATTACTTAATTGAAGCTGTTAAAGGCTTTGAAGTACTGCCAAAAGACCCATTTGTAGGCGAGTTTTCAAGCTCGATTGAAGGGGCTGATTGGGCTGTTGTATGGCAACCTGAAGGCGGCGAGTCGATTGCGGAGAGCTATGTAAACCTTATTCCTACCGCACAAGGTGGTACTCACGTAAATGGTTTGCGCCAAGGCTTACTTGAAGCAATGCGCGAATTTTGTGAATTTAGAAACTTATTACCGCGTGGCGTAAAGCTTACCCCAGATGATATTTGGGAGCGCTGTAGCTACGTGTTATCGGTAAAAATGCAAGACCCACAATTTGCCGGCCAAACTAAAGAAAAGCTTTCTTCTCGCTCATGTGCAGCGTTTGTATCGGGTGTGGTTAAAGACTCATTTAGCTTATGGTTAAACGAGCACACAGACACTGCAGAATTGCTTGCAGAACTGTGTATTTCAAATGCACAGCGCCGATTGCGAGCGGCTAAAAAAGTGGTGCGTAAACGCGTTACCTCAGGCCCCGCGTTACCCGGTAAACTAACCGACTGTAGTGCCGCCGATAACGACCGTACAGAACTATTTTTGGTAGAGGGTGACTCAGCAGGTGGCTCGGCTAAGCAGGCACGCGATCGTGAGTTTCAGGCAATAATGCCACTGCGCGGTAAAATTTTGAATACGTGGGAAGTTGAATCAGGGCAAATATTAGCCTCGCAAGAGGTGCATGATATTTCGGTGGCGTTGGGTATTGACCCAGACTCAACTGATTTAACCGGCCTGCGTTATAATAAAATTTGTATATTGGCCGATGCTGACTCGGATGGACTACACATTGCCACCTTATTGTGTGCTTTGTTTGTGCGTCATTTTCCGCAACTGGTTAAAACAGGGCATGTATACGTAGCTATGCCACCGCTGTTTAGAATCGACATTGGTAAAGAGGTGTATTACGCCCTCGATGAAGATGAAAAAACAGGTATTTTGGCCCGCATAGAAGCAGAGAAAAAACGCGGTAAAGTAAACGTGCAACGATTTAAAGGGCTGGGCGAAATGAACCCGCTGCAGCTGCGCGAAACGACAATGGACCCAAATACTCGCCGCTTAGTGCAACTTACGCTAGATGAAGAAGAGCAAACATTAGAAATGATGGATATGCTACTTGCTAAAAAACGCTCGTCAGACAGACGCCAGTGGCTAGAAGATCACGGTAATAAAGCACAGGTATAATAAGCTTGTGTTTAACACTTGGAGAGGCAAATGAATAAAATACTAGGAAGTTTATTATTGCTTGGCTTAACAACAGCCCCAGCAATGGCAAAAGACATACTAGACAAACTCACCGTAGCACCTGGGTTTGAGGTAAGCTTATTTGCTGATGATGTTGAAAATGCACGCCAAATAGCAGTATCAAAAAAAGGCATTGTTTACGCAGGTTCGCGCAAAGCAGGAAATGTGTATGCGTTAATCGATCATAACAGTGATGGTGTAGCAGATAAAAAAATGGTGATTGCTGAGGGGCTAAACATGCCCTCTGGTTTAGCAATTAAAGATGGCGACTTATACGTAGGTGAAGTACACCGTATTATTCGCTTTAAAAACGTAGACACGCAGTTAAAAGACCCTAAATTTGACGTGGTTTACAACGCGTTGCCATCGGATCGTCACCACGGGTGGAAGTTTTTACGCTTTGCACCCACTGGCGAGCTTATTATTCCGGTTGGTGTTCCGTGTAATATATGCGCCGAAGATGAGCGTTACGGGCGTATTTTTGCACTTGATGTAGAAACCAAACAAATTAAAACAATAGCCCAAGGGGTACGCAACTCAGTGGGGTTTGACTTTCATCCAAGCACGCAAGCATTATGGTTTAGCGATAACGGCCGCGACATGATGGGTGATGATATTCCACCTGATGAAATTAACCGCGTAAGTAAAGAAAACGAGCACTTTGGTTTTCCTTACGTTCACGCCGGTGCCATTGCAGATCCTGAGTTTGGTAAAGGTAAAAACATTAGTGACTACAGCCCGCCAGCGCTTGCGCTAGGAGCTCACGTTGCGCCACTTGGCATTCATTTTTATACCGGTAAACAGTTCCCGGGCTCTTACAAAGAGCAGCTATTTGTTGCTGAACATGGCTCGTGGAATCGTACTAAAAAATCAGGTTATAAAGTGGCTGTAGCCAATGTAGAGCAAGGGCGTATTACTAAATACACGCCATTTATTACCGGCTTTATGCATAACGAAACAACCTTTGGACGCCCAGTTGCATTTGCACAATTAAATGACGGCAGTCTGCTAATAAGCGACGATTACGCAAACGTGATCTACCGCGTAAGCTATAAGAAAAACTAGGTAAGCTTTAATGAGTGATACAGATACCTTGCTAATGCAAGGAATTGAACAACAAACAATGGGGCGTTTTACCGAAGACGCCTACTTAAATTACTCTATGTACGTAATTATGGACCGTGCATTACCGCATGTTGGTGATGGTTTAAAACCGGTTCAACGTCGTATTATTTATGCTATGAGCGAGCTGGGTTTATCGGCCGCTGCTAAATATAAAAAATCGGCTCGTACGGTAGGTGATGTATTAGGTAAATACCACCCGCATGGCGACAGTGCCTGTTACGAGGCTATGGTATTAATGGCACAGCCGTTTTCTTACCGTTACCCATTAGTCGATGGGCAAGGTAACTGGGGGGCAGCAGATGACCCTAAATCGTTTGCGGCAATGCGTTATACCGAAGCACGCTTATCAAAGTTCTCTGAGGTATTACTTAAAGAGCTAGGCCAAGGCACCGTTGATTGGACGCCAAACTTTGACGGCACCATGGACGAGCCATTAGTGTTACCGGCGCGCTTACCGCATATTTTATTAAATGGCGTAACGGGTATTGCAGTAGGTATGGCAACCGATATTCCACCACATAATGTGCGTGAAGTAGCCAGTGCCTGTTGTTTATTACTTGATAAGCCTAAAACCGAGCTTGATGAGTTACTTGAGCTTGTAAACGCACCTGATTATCCAACCGACGCTGAAATAATTACCCCAAAAGCCGATATTCATAAAATATACAAAACCGGCCGAGGCTCAATTAAAATGCGTGCGGTGTATACTGAAGAGCATGGCGATATTGTTATTACTGCGCTACCGCATCAGTGTTCAGGGGCTAAAGTGCTTGAGCAAATAGCAGCGCAAATGAATGCTAAAAAGCTGCCAATGGTCGCTGATTTACGAGATGAGTCTGATCACGAAAATCCAACCCGTATTGTGATTGTACCGCGTTCAAACCGCATTAAAGCTGAGCCGTTAATGGCGCACTTATTTGCCACCACCGACCTTGAAAAAAACTACCGTGTAAACTTAAACATGCTAGGCCTTGACGGCCGCCCGCAAGTAAAAGACCTACGCAGTATTTTATCTGAGTGGCTAACGTTTAGACGCGAAACAGTACGTAGGCGCTTACAGCACCGTTTAGATAAAGTACTGGCACGATTGCATATTTTAGAAGGTTTACTTGCTGCCTTTTTAAATATTGATGAAGTGATTGAAATTATTCGCACAGAAGATAAACCAAAACCTGTGTTGATGGAGCGCTTTGATTTAACCGATACTCAAGCCGAAGCCATTTTAGAATTAAAACTTCGTCATTTAGCAAAACTAGAAGAATTTAAAATACGTGGCGAGCAAGATGAGCTGGCCAAAGAACGTGACAAGTTAGAGCAAACGCTTGGCTCAGACCGTCGTATGTCAACGCTTCTTAAAAAAGAAATTCAAGAAGCGGCCGACATGTATGGCGATGATCGCCGCTCACCTGTTATTGAGCGCGTAGAAGCTAAAGCACTGAGTGAAAAAGATTTAATTCCTTCAGAGTCGGTAACAGTCGTGCTTTCTGATAAAGGCTGGGCACGTGTTGGTAAAGGCCATGACATTGACGTAGAAGGGCTTAATTACCGTGCTGGCGATGAATACAAAGCCTCCGCTAAGGGTAAGAGTAATCAGCCTGCGGTATTTTTAGACTCAGCAGGGCGTGCATTTGCAACCGATGCACACAGCTTGCCATCGGCACGTAGCCAGGGCGAGCCAATGACTGGGCGCTTTAACCTCACCACTGGAGCTAATTTTGAGCACGTGGTAATGGGTGAAGACAATCAGGTGCTACTTATGGCCTCTGACGCGGGTTATGGTTTTATTACTGACTTTAAAGATTTAGTAAGTAAAAATAAAAACGGTAAAGCCTTAGTGAGCGTGCCTAAGGGCGGAATTTTACTCTCACCAATCAGAGTAAACGATGTAGCAACCGATTACTGCATGGCCATTTCGAACGAAGGACGCATGCTGTTGTTCCCACTGCGCGACTTACCAAAACTAGGTAAAGGTAAAGGCAATAAAATTATCTCTATACCAGGGGCTAAAGTGCAAGCACGTGAAGAGTTTGTCAAAGTGCTGGCGGTGGTACCACAAGGCAGTAGCGTTACCCTTCATGCTGGTAAACGAAAGCTAACGCTTAAACCGAGCGACTTGGAGCATTATCATGGTGAGCGCGGGCGTAGAGGTAATAAGTTACCGCGAGGCTTACAGCGTGTTGATGAAGCAGTGGTGGAGTTTACGCCGGCAGATGAGCAAAGTGATGACACATTAGCCGAAGAATAAACCCGTAATATATACCTCTAACGGCCTGCTTTTGCAGGCCGTTTTTGTTTATCATGTATTTTTCAGCTTACAGCTGTTCGCTATTGTCTCGTGATCGTCATAAAATCACGTTATAATAGTGAAATATGCGTGGCTTATAGCGCATTGCACACACATTTTGGAGAGAAGTTTGTTAGCTGTTATACGTGTTTTAATTATGGTGCTGTTTATATTTTTCAGCTGCGTGTTTGGGTTGTTATTGTCGATTGTGAGACCGTTTCACCCTAATAATGTGCATGTGATAGCCGGCTGGTTTGGCTCAATGGCTAAAATGTTAGGGGTTAAACTTGTCCTTAAACGCCACCCTGATGCGCTCAATATTGGCCCTGCGGTTTACCTATCAAACCATCAAAACAATTACGATTTATTTACTGTATCGGCTATGGTGCCTAAAAACTGCGTTAGCTTAGGCAAAAAAAGCTTAAAGTGGATCCCATTTTTTGGACAACTTTACTGGTTGTCGGGCAACATATTGATTGATAGAGCTAATCGCTCAAAAGCGGCAGGTACAATTTCAAAAGCCGCTGAAAAAATTAAACAAAAAGGCCTATCTATTTGGGTATTTCCCGAAGGCACAAGAAGCTATGGCCGAGGTTTACTGCCATTTAAAACCGGCGCATTTCACACCGCTTTAAGCGCAGATGTACCCATAGTACCGGTATGTATGAGCACAACTGATAAAACTATTAAGCTAAACCGCTGGGATAATGGTACAATTTACATTGAAATGTTAGCGCCTATATCACTTGATAAAAAAGTGGGTGCCCGTGAACAGGCCACCCAAGTGCATAGTCTTATGGCTGCTAAAATAACTGAATTAGATGCTCAAGCGAGAGATAAATAATGGAAAACTGGCGTGAAATAAGTGAAGACATCGTAAGTTCACTACTTGAAGATGGCTCTGATCCTGAAATACTTTATGAAGTTGAGCATCATTTTGTATGCGAAGATTTTAGCAAATTAGAGCAAGCGGCACTGGCTGCCTTTAAATTAGGCTACGATGTTGAAGAACCGGCAGAGCTTGAGCTAGAAGATGGCAGCAAAATTTGGAGCTTTGATATTGTAGTCGAAGCTGAGCTAGACGTTGAAGTTATAATGGAAGACGTTGATAAACTTGCAGCGCTAGCTATTGAGTGTGACGTTGAATACGACGGTTGGGGCACTTACTTTCAAGAGTAAGGCGTTAGCTAGTTGATAAAGGCGAGCATTTATATATGCTCGCTTTTTTTGTGCACAGAGTAAACATGACTCTTTAAACCGCAGCCTATTTTCAGATATTAATTCATTTTTAGTGTAATGGCGCATTAATACCCCCTTTATTTGGCCTTATTTAACGGCAAAAATTTAATACTTTTCGTGTTACCAATTTTATTTTTGTTATAACCAATTATTATCTTTCATATAAAAAACTTAATTCTCCTTAATTTATTCATTAAAAGTTAAGCTTGTTCATATTCCTATTGGTAATAGGGTTTATTTCGACGTACTACTTATTCATTAAATTGAAAAAATATTTTTATTTATTGCTAACCTGTCCCTAATATATAACCTGTTGAATAGTTATAACTATTTACAAGTTGTAAATGCAATATTTAATAAAACTAATACTTATTTGCTATTACATCCTCTGTTGACATATTGGTAACAAAGAATATAGCCTTTAGCTCGCCATATGGCATTAATATTGGTAAGGCCAATTTAAGGGTTTTAGATTGATTTCTGTAACCCGAGTGTTCTTGCCAAATCTATTCATACACAAAAATAGAAACCTGTTTACACAGGGTGATCTAAGTTTTAGTGACTGACACAAAACTAGGTAGTTAGGTTATTTTTATATTCAGGTTTAAAGGAATAAAGATAATGATTAACCATAAAAAACTGTTTTTTTACAGCGCAATTGCGACAAGTTCAGCGCTATCTCATGCTGCAACAATCAATAATGCAGGCTTTGAAAGTGGCTTTAGTAACTGGAACGAAACCGACCCAGCCGCTATTTCTTCAGATGCTTACAGTGGCTCAAAATCGTTAAAAATTCAGGGCAGTCCAGCACGGGTTTATCAAGTGGTAGATATACAGCCTAACACTGAATACACCCTAAGTGCTTATGTGCTGGGTAAAGGGCAAATTGGTGTAAACGATTTAAATGGTTTATTTAAAAACCAAACCTTTAATGTTTCTTCGTGGACTAAAGTAACAAAAACATTTACCTCAGCAAACACCAATTCACTTCAGGTTTTTGCTAAACATTACAACAACACCAGCGATGTAAGGTTTGATAATTTTGCCTTGGTTGAGGGCAGCGGAAGTAATGATGGTGGCTCAGATGGCGGCAGCGATAACTCAAATGGTTCAACAATTCCTAGCAGCATAACCAGTGGTAGCATTTTTGATTTAGAAGGTGATAACCCAAATCCTCTCGTTGACGATAGCACCTTAGTGTTTGTGCCGTTAGAGGCACAACATATTACGCCTAATGGTAATGGCTGGCGTCATGAGTATAAGGTTAAAGAAAGTTTACGCGTTGCTATGACTCAAACCTATGAGGTGTTCGAAGCTACGGTAAAAGTTGAGATGTCTGATGGCGGAAAAACAATTATATCGCAGCACCATGCTAGCGATACCGGCACTATATCTAAAGTGTATGTGTCGGATACTGATGAATCGGGCTTTAATGATAGCGTAGCGAACAACGGAATTTTTGATGTGTACGTACGTTTACGTAATACCAGCGGTAATGAAGAAAAATTTGCTTTGGGTACAATGACCAGCGGTGAGACATTTAACTTGCGGGTAGTTAATAACTACGGCGATGTAGAGGTTACGGCATTCGGTAACTCGTTCGGTATACCAGTAGAGGATGATTCGCAGTCATACTTTAAGTTTGGTAACTACCTGCAATCGCAAGACCCATACACATTAGATAAATGTGGTGAGGCCGGAAACTCTAACTCGTTTAAAAACTGTTTTGAGGATTTAGGCATTACAGAGTCAAAAGTGACGATGACCAATGTGAGTTATACGCGCGAAACTAATTAATTAGTGACTTATTATGGCCACTCAATTGAGCGGCCATAATAAAAAAACTTTATTTTATAACCATTTTTTATTTTTAAAGTACACACCAATACCGCCAGTAAGCACAATTAAAAAAATCACAAATGCACTAAATGCATAAGGGTTTTCGGTGCCAGGTATGCCACCTACATTTACCCCTAAAAGGCCCGTTAAAAAGCCCAGTGGTAAAAAAAGCGCAGCCACAACCGACATTACATACATGCGTTGATTTAATTGCTCAGACACCTGGTTAGTAATGGTTTGCTGAATAATTTGCGCACGCTCTATGGCGCTATCTAGCTCTTCTAAATAACGAATAAGTAAGTTAGTGGTTTCGTTTAGCTTTGCTTTATCTTCATCTAAAAGCCAGGGGTAATGGTTATTTACCATTAAACTTAACGCTTCCTTTTGCGGTTTTAAGTAACGCTTTAAGGCAATAGTTTGACGGCGCAGTTGAGATAAACCTTGGTTATCAAACTTTTTACTTGGCTCGTCTATTTCTTCTTCAAATTCATCAAGGGTTTCATCAAGCGTATCAATGACACTTTGCATGCGTGATGTCAGTTTTTGCGTAATAGAGCCGACCAACTCTGATATTGAGCATGGGCCGTGGCCAGCATTAAGCTCTGCTAATATATCTTGAATCGAAAGTAAGCGACGTTTGCGCGTTGTGATAACCACAGATTCGCTAATAAATAAACGAATTGACACCATGTCCTCAGGGCTTTGCGCTGGGTTTAAATTTACACCACGCAAAAACAGCATATGGCCATTGGTGCTAGGTGTTAAGCGAGGGCGAGTTTCATCAGCAATAAGCGAATCAAGCTCAAAGTCGGTAAGGTGAGCCTGGCTTTTAAGCCACGTTACTGCCTCGCTTTGGCTGTAGTCCATATGTATCCACAGTTTACCTTGGCTAGGGTGCCAGTTATTTAAATCGCGGGTGTTTTCTATGGCGTGCGCGCCGCCTTTTTCATCAAGCACCAGTGCATGCAGTAAACCATTAATCATATTTTAAACTCATATAATAGTGTATTTTTAATACAGTTAACTATAGTGTATCTGCATAGTGCTTTACAAACTTACCTTAACTTTTAATAAGTTAGCGTTAAGGTAAAACCTATATGCAGGCTTTAATTGCTAAATAAGGCACTAAACAGCAAGGCGCGCATTGTGTGATTAGTTCCTATAAAAGATCAATTTAATTTACTCATCGACTAGATAAATTTATTTCGCTGGTGTTTTTTGCGCCGTAGCGTATAAGTCACTTTTTTATTAAGGGCACATTTATGACAGCAAAGTTAACAGTTGGTTGGCGTGAGTGGTTAAGTTTACCCGAGCTTGGCATCGAGAAGATTAAAGCAAAAGTTGATACTGGCGCCCGCACTTCATGTATTCATGCAATTAACATTGAAGAGTACGAAGAAGACGGTGAAAAGTGGGTGAAATTTATAGCCCAGCCTTTGCAAGACGATGAGCAAACACGCATTACTTGCAAAGCAAAGGTTAAAAAAATTAAGGCCGTAACCAGCTCTAGTGGGCAAAAAGAGTTACGCTATTTTATAGAAACAAGGTTGCATGCAGGGCAGCACAGCTGGCCAATAGAAGTTACTTTAACGAGTAGAGCAACCATGAAGTTTAGAATGTTATTAGGGCGTACAGCCATGGAAAATCGTATAGTCGTTGATCCGGCTTTATCTCATTTATTAGATAGTTAAGGTTTTAACTATGAAAATTGGTATTTTATCTCGCAACAGAAATTTGTATTCAACGCGTCGCTTAATTGAAGCGGCAGAGGCACGCGGTCACGAGGTAAAGGTGATTGATGCGCTTCGTTGCTATATGAATATAAACTCAGAACAGCCAGAAATTCACTACCGTGGTGAAAATTTAAAAGATTTTGACGCCATTGTTCCACGCATTGGTGCATCGGTGACGTTTTATGGTTGCTCTGTTTTACGTCAGTTCGAAATGATGGGGGTTTATCCTGTTAACGAATCGGTGGCTATTTCTCGTTCGCGCGATAAATTACGCTCACTTCAGCTGTTATCACGTAAAGGCGTAGGCATGCCGGTAACCGGTTTTGCCAGCAAACCAGATGACGTTAAAGACTTACTAGAAATGGTAGGCGGTGCTCCGGTGGTTATTAAATTACTTGAAGGCACACAAGGCATTGGTGTTGTACTTGCTGAAACACGTAAAGCGGCTGAAAGTGTTATTGAAGCGTTTATGGGTTTAAAAGCCAATATTATGGTTCAAGAATACATTAAAGAAGCCGGCGGAGCCGATATTCGTTGTTTTGTACTTGGTGATAAAGTAATAGCGGCCATGAAGCGCCAAGCGCAAGAAGGCGAGTTCCGCTCAAACCTTCACCGTGGTGGTAGCGCTACATTAGTACGCATTACCCCAGAAGAGCGTAAAACCGCCGTTGCTGCAGCAAAAGCAATGGGCTTAAATGTAGCGGGCGTTGATTTACTTCGCTCATCTCGTGGGCCGTTGGTAATGGAAGTAAACTCTTCTCCAGGCCTTGAAGGGATTGAAGTGGCAACAGGTAAAGATATTGCCGGTATGGTGATTGATTTCATCGAAAAAAATGCTGCTATTAAAGGAACCGCAACCCGTGGCAAAGGTTAAAATTAATCGTCCTTTTACCTTATTAGGTGAAAGTGTTGGCGTGGGCGAGCGTAAAACCCTTGCCTTAGAGGCTGCTAAACTTTACACCCATTCACCGCTCAATATTCCTATTGAGGTGGTTAATGGTGTAATGGAAGGCCCGGTGCTGATGGTGTGTGCCGCTATTCATGGTGATGAGCTAAATGGTGTAGAAGTTGTACGCCAACTGCTCTCAAAAATAGATGCAAGCCAACTGCGCGGAACCATAATTGCTGTGCCAATTGTTAATGTGTTTGGCTTTATTCATAAATCACGTTATTTACCCGATAGACGTGATATGAACCGCAGCTTTCCGGGCTCTGAGCGCGGATCGCTAGCGGGGCGTATGGCACATATGTTTTTTAATCAGGTGGCGGTACATTGTACCCACATTATTGATTTACATACGGGGGCGATTCATCGTACTAACTTACCGCAAATACGCGCTAATTTAGATGATGAAGCAACCGCTGAGATGGCCAAAGCATTTGGTACGCCAGCGGTTATAAATGCATCCCTTCGTAATGGCTCATTACGTAGTGAAGCCGCTAATTTAGGTATACCGGTTATTACTTACGAAGCCGGTGAAGCCCTACGCTTTGACCCTATTGCCATTGCAGCAGGTGTGCAGGGTGTGGATTATGTGATGCGGCATTTAAAAATGATCCGCGGCAAGCGTCCTAAAAAACTGCCCGAACCTATTATTGCAGGGTCTACAAGTTGGATACGCGCTGAGGTAGATGGCATTGTACGAGCGCAAGTATCGCTAGGTGAACACGTAGAAAAAGGCCAAGTGTTGGCGTACATAAGTAGCCCATTAGGTGATGCCGAACTTGAGCTTTTAGCGCCTAAAGGCGGTATTGTGATAGGCCAGCAAACTATGCCACTAGTAAACGAAGGGGATGCGGTATTCCACCTTGCTTACTTTGCAAATGATAACAGCTTAGTAGAGCAGCAATTAGAGCATTTTATTGACGAAATAAATGATTTAGATGAAGAGCTTAAAACAGCTGAGCTAAATAATTAGCATTATGTTAGCTAGTAAAAAGCCGCAGTGAGGTTTGCCTTACTGCGGCTTTTTTGCGGATATGACTTTTAAAACTATGTCTTTTTAGGGCCAATAATCCGTTTTATTGCCGGTGCCTTTGTAGGCTTAGGTTCTTTATTTAATACCATAACCGGGCGTGTCACAAACAGGTTATTTGGGTAAACAACTCGGTGCCCATCCACATGCTCAAGTAGCACGTTCATTAAACCTAATTCGACAATGCGCCCTTCTATATGGTTTGCGCCATCAACAATACGCACCCAATTTCCCACATGAAAACCATTTTGAATAAACATGAGTAAAAAAGCGGTAAGGTTACTAAGCAGCGACCAAGCGGCAAATAAAGCGACTCCGAGCATAGCAAATAATGATGAGCCCAAAACTAATAGCCCGCGCAGCTCTATACCCCAAAATATAAGCACTAAGCACAGCACTACAAACGCGAGTATTATTTTTAATAACAGCTCAGCTCTAAATTTACGATGAACATCTACTTTTCCTTTTATGGTTTTTTCGAGCAACTTTTTAGTGACTTTTAATAAAAGAGGAAAAAGTAAAATGGCGATAAGGGTAACAATCAATTTATATTGCGTACCCATTAGCTCTAAAAGCGCAAACAATTCCAAAGTGTGATCCCGTACTGTTTTTAGGAAAATTTAAAGCGCTAGTGTAACGCTTTCGTTTATTGCTCGCTATTTAAAAGGTGTTTTTAACACTTACGAGCCACTGCACCGAATCAACATCGTCGTAGCTATCAAGCGGGGCGGCAATATCAAGGTGGATCATGGTGCCAGAGTTTGCTCTGCTAGGTGCTAAACGCAAACCCACCCCAACATTTTTTAAAACATGATCGTTCTCGCCGTTGTCTTCATCGTTAAACCAAGCGCGGCCAACATCAACAAAGCCCGCTGCACCGACTTTAAATAGCTGCAGTAAATCGTACTCCCAGTAATAGCGTTTTTCTAAGCTGACTAAAAAGCTTCGGTCGCCATGCTGGTAATCCATAGGATAGCCACGAAGGCCCGTTTCGCCGCCAAGTGTTAGCTGCTTATCGGCGGTTAGGTTTTTAGCATACTGGGCACGGGCTTTAACAAACCAAGATTGGTTTTCGCTGGTATTTAAGTAGTACTGCACTTCGCTGGTGGCTAAAAAGTTTTCTAGTTGTTTTTGCTCTTTATTCCAATAACCATCCACTTGAGCACTAAAACGCCACAGCGTTCTGTCGGTAGTAAAGTGTGCTTTTTTAGCTTTTAACGAATACACGGCTCTGCTGTCATCATTACTTAGTGATTCATCTGAGTAACCTAATAGGGCTTTAATATTCCACCCTAAATTTAAATCTTCGGTGCGCGAAATACTGTCAAAATTACGCACTTTTATATAACTGTCTTCAAACCAATGACCACTCACATAGGGGTAACTTAGCTGTCTGTTTTTGGCCAAGGGAGCAAAGGTTGTTTCTATTTCTGCAAAGCTGTCTTCTTGGTTTACATAGCCAAGCGTTAAGCGCTGTGTCCAGCTATCAGATAATGCTTTAGAGTGGCCTAAAAAAGCGCTAAAAAAATCGGTTGTTTGATCAAACTCACTGTATTCATCACCACGGCGATACAACGACTCTTCTCGCTGTTCAGAAAAGCTTTTAATACCATAGCTATAAGGTGTATCTATGGCGTAAAACGGATAGGTTAGCTCTAATAAGTGGCGTTTACCGTCGCTGTTGTCGGCATACTCTAAGCGCCCGCGATACCGGCTAGATAATATATTAGGATCGTCATAAACAAATAAATAACCATTACGATCGCTGTCGGTAGTACGTGAAAACGACAAGCGCTTGCCCCAACCCAGTAAATTGGACTCGCGAAAGCCAATGCTCGATTTATTTTCGCCACCGCTGCGGCTAAAGCTTATTTCGGGTAGTAAAGTCCATAAATCGCGAGTTACCACAGTTACATCTACGTTGCCGTCGCAGTTTTCAACCGCGCTTATTTGCGCATCATATAAATAGTTTTGTTGGCGTAATAAACGCTCTGACTCAGCGAGCTTTCTGGCATTGTAATTATCGCCTTGTTTAAATAATAAAATATTACTAATAACGTCTGGCTCGGTTTGAATATGCGCGCGGTTGGCAAAACGAAAAAGCGCGTTATTTTCCTCCTCCAGCTCGGTATTAAAAACGTTAAGTTGTTTAAGGGTAATTGAGGTTATTTGGGCGTCGCTGCGACTATTAATCAGTGTGGTTTTATCTTCAACCTCACGGCGTAAATTATTGCTTTTGTCTGAGTGAGTTTGCACAGCGGAGCAGGTGTTAGTTTTATTGGGTGGTTGTTGTGCAAAGGCCTTAGGCGCACTAAAGCTTACAAGGGCTAAGCTTATACAACAGTGTGCAATCCATTTTCTATTCACCATTCAACCTCTTCAATACTACTGCAAATATGAGTCGTAATATCAGCTTACATCATTGTTATTACAATGTAAGTAAAAGGTATGGATTTTGAAACTAATTAATTGTTACTGTTATACACCTTTGTTAATTAGTGCATATGCGAGGTGTTTTAGCTCAAGTAAAAAGCAAGGGCTGCTAATAAATGCTCGGCTTCTTGGCCTTCGCCATTAATCCAAATACTTTCGCTGTAGTGTTCAAAATTTAAATTAAAGGTTTGCTGTTGATAGCTAAAGCGCAATTGATGACGGTCAGCACCCCCAGCGTAGTCAATAATTGTTATTTCATCGGCGTGTAAAAACAGCGTGCTCCACAGCTCAAAGTCTTCATCGTGTGGGGCTTCTACCGGGCTTATAACAATGCATTTATGGGCGTGATTGTATTCAATTTGGGTCATAGTTTACTTAATTGCTAGCAAGGTAATTACGAATGGCCGTTAAAAATTCGCCGCCATATTTATTGAGTTTGGTAAAGCCAACGCCCGATACCTTTAAAAATTCGCTGTCGTTGGTGGGCATTAACTGCGCCATTTCGGCTAAGGTTTTATCGTTAAATACAACGTACGGCGGTACATCGTCGGCATCAGCGAGTTCTTTACGCAGAGCCCGTAAGCGGGCAAATAGTTTTTTATCGTAGTTAAACTGCGCCAGTTTATCTTGGTATACGTGTTTAGCTTGTAAGCGCGGCTCGGCAAGCTGTAGAGCGTATTCACTTTTAAGTACAGCGCGTGCTGCTTCGGTTAAGCGCAGTGAGGCACCTTGGGTAATATCTTGGCTTAACAAGCCTTGGTGTATAAGTTGGCGTAATATACTGAGCCAAAATTCACTGCTTTTGTCTTTGCCTATGCCATAGGTGCTGAGTTCGTGGTGGTTGTTGTCGCGTATGCGGCTGGTATTAGCCCCGCGTAATAATTCTACAATATAGCCTAAGCCAAAACGCTGCCCAGCTCGGTACACACACGAAAGTGCTTGTTGCGCTACTAATGTGCCATCAAAGCTTTTTGGCGGGTTAATGCAAATATCGCAGTTGCCACATTGCTCGCGTTTATACTCGCTAAAGTAGTTTAATAGTATTTGCCGGCGGCATGTTTGCGCCTCGGCAAAGCTGGCCATGGCATTAAAACGCTGCTCTTCTACGCGGCGGCGTTGTTCATCGTCTATGTCTTCAAAAAAGCGCCTAACGCGGCCTATATCGGCAGGATCAAAATACATAATAGCTTCTGCGGCTAAGCCATCACGCCCAGCGCGGCCGGTTTCTTGATAGTAGGCTTCAATACTTTTTGGAATATCGTAATGCAGAACAAAACGCACATTTGGTTTATTTATGCCCATACCAAAGGCAACGGTCGCAACGACTATTTGAATGTCGTCACGGGCAAATCCGGTTTGCACAAATTGGCGTTGCTCGTTGCTCATGCCTGCATGGTACGCGGCGGCATTTAAACCTGCATCAGCGAGTTTTTCGGCAATGTCATCAACACGCTTACGGCTAGTGCAGTAAATAATGCCACTTTGATTTTTTTGCTCTTTTAAATAGCGCAGTAGTTGCGCCATTGGCTTGAACTTTTCTTCGATGGTGTAACGAATATTCGGTCTGTCGAAGCTGCCGGTATGTATATAGGGCTGTTGTAATTTTAATTGCTCAACTATATCAAAGCGGGTCGCTTTATCGGCCGTGGCGGTCAGTGCCATCATAGGTACATGGGAAAAGCGCTGCTTAAGCTCATTTAATCTAAAGTAATGAGGTCTAAAGTCATGCCCCCAATGCGATACACAATGTGCTTCGTCAATTGCAAATAAGCTGATATTTAAGTGGCTGAGTCGCTCGGTAAATTCATGCTGAAGCACTTTTTCAGGGGCAACATACAGTAATTTTATTAGCCCTTGGTGCAATTGTTGGTACACTAATTGTTGCTCTTCGCGAGCCAAGCTATTATTAATGTAAGCGGCTTTAACACCTAATGCTTGCAGTTGCGTTACTTGGTCTTGCATGAGCGAGATAAGCGGTGAAATTACCACAGTAACCCCTTCAAGCACTAACGCTGGTACTTGGTAACACACTGATTTACCGCCGCCTGTAGGCAGTAGTACCAAAGAGTCTTGGCCATTAATGGCCGCGTCGATCACCGCTTTTTGGCCATCACGAAACTCGCTGTAGCCAAACACTTGTTTAAGAACCGTGTCGGGCTTGCGGACTAATGTGCTAGGTGTAGGGGTTAGAGTATTCATCGGCGGCTATTTTAGTGTTTTTTTTATAGGATGTCTTTAGCTTAGAGGTAAATGATTTAATTAGTGCCTCGTGGTTTTGCTTCAGGTATGCTTAACTCATCGTACCAGTGTTAATTTAAACATAGAGAATAATAATGAATAAAGAAATGTTAATTGAACAAGTTGGCGCACTGTTTGTAAATGGCATGCCATTTAATCAGTTTTTAAATATCTCGGTAGAGTCGCTCAGTCCTGAGCAAGCTAAAATTACCTTTCCCTGGCAGGATGTATTTATAGGCAATCCTGCGCAAAAAATTCTTCACGGCGGTATTATATCGGCGGTGCTCGATAATGTGGGCGGCATGCTTGCAGCAGCCAGTGTTATCGATAAATTAACCGAGCTCGATATCCCTAGCGTACAGCAAAAGCTGGCTACCTTAGGCACTATTGATTTGCGCACAGATTATTTGCGCCCTGGCAAAGGGGAGACATTTACAGCCAGTGCTACTTTGATTCGCTCTGGTAATAAAGTGTGTGTATGTAGAATGGAGCTACACAATGAAAAGGCAATCCAAATCGCCTTTGGTACAGGTACGTATTTAGTAGGTTAAAGCTGCTAATTACGTACGGCTAAAATAAAAAGCTTTGCCTTGCGCTGAGCTTTAGTTACCGCAAAATAAATCACTTAATAGCGCGAATTGGTATAAACTGTCGGCCTTTTAGTATGAATAAGTAGTATGTATGTCGATTGCAAACGAGCAGCGTAAAGGCGGTATTTTTGCCTGTTTAGCTTTTTTAATGTGGGGTTTAGCGCCTATTTATTTCAAACAAATACAGCATGTTTCTGCTTTTGAAATTTTAACTCACCGTGTTGTCTGGTCTGTGGTTTTTTTAGTGCTTGTGGTCAGTGTGCTTAAATACTGGGATAAGGTTAAGCGCATAGTTGCCCAGCCAAAAATTATTTTAATGTTAGTACTTACCTCTTCTATATTGGGCTTTAATTGGGGGCTGTTTATTTGGGCGGTTAATAATAACCATATGCTCGATGCCAGTTTAGGGTATTACATAAACCCATTACTTAATGTGCTGTTGGGCATGCTATTTTTAGGCGAGCGGCTGCGAAAGTTACAAGGATTTGCAGTGTTTTTAGCCTTTGCGGGCGTAGTATTGCAATTGGTCAGTTTTGGCTCGTTTCCGGTGGTGGCGTTTTCGCTTGCCACGTCTTTTGCTATTTATGGCTTACTGCGTAAAAAGTTACCTGTTGAAGCGCTGCCAGGCATTTTACTCGAAGCCCTAATTTTACTGCCTGTTGCATTAATTTACTGGTGGGTAATGGCACCAACGCCTACTTCCGACTTAGCCTTAAACGATTGGCATACCAATGCGCTGTTAATTAGTGCCGGTATTATTACTACGTTGCCGCTGCTTTGCTTTACCGGAGCGGCCAAACGTTTGCAGTACACAACATTGGGCTTTTTTCAGTACATAGGACCAAGTTTAATGTTTATGCTTGCTGTGGTGTTTTACGATGAAGTATTTGATGCAGAGCGGGTGATTACGTTTGCCTGTATTTGGAGTGCACTGGCTATATTTACTTGGGACTCTTATCATCAATCGCGTAAGCGTAAAAAAGCGGCTGTAACCGCCGCCGAAGTTTAATACCTATGCGCAATAATAGTTTAAGCAAGTTGCTATAAAGCAGCGTTAAGGTTTAGCTTATTACTTTATTACGGCCGGTTTCTTTTGCATCATACAGCTTTAAATCGGCCTGTTTAAGTAACTCATCTATTTGGTAAATAGGGCCGCTTGCAAAACCAATAGAAATTGTAAATTTAATTTTTTCTTGGCTAAACTCTTGGCTATTAAGCTCTATAAATTGCCTAAATCCTTCAAGGCGTTTAAGCGCTTGCGCTGTGGTTGCATCAGTAAAGTAAACGGCAAATTCTTCACCGCCTAAGCGAGCGACTAGCTGCTTTTCAAAGTACTTTTTAAAACACACCGCCAACCCTTTGAGAACCTCATCGCCTGAATCGTGACCGTATGTATCGTTAATCGATTTAAAATGGTCTATATCAAGCATGGCGAGTGCACCATCTTGATTTGATTTTTTTAAATACTTGAGTGATTTGCTCGACTCTTCAAAAAAGTAGCGTCGATTAGGCAGATTCGTTAAGTAGTCAGTATTTGCTTGGCGCTTAATTGTTGCTATTTGCTCAAGCATGTCGACGTTTTGACTTAGTCGGCAGTAAAACTCTTCGCTGTTAAAGGGTTTATGGAGGTAGTCGTTGGCACCATTTTTTAAAAATAGGCTCGATAATGCTGACGAGTCAGCACCTGAAATACCGATAATGGCTTTTTCATCATTACTGTAAAGCCGGCGAATTTCGGCGCATAGCTCATCACCATTCATGTTTGGCATTTCGTTATCGGTAATAATAACAGACACGTCTTTTTGGCTTTCAAGTACCTCTAGCGCGTCTTTGCCGTCCTTTGCTTCGAGTATTTGATACTTATGGCGCTTTAGTAAACTACAAATGTATCTACGGGTAGAGGTTGAATCGTCGACGACCAACACTTTTACGTTCTCGTTACGTGGTAAACGGCTTAGTTGTTTTTCTAGGTATTGGTAAGCTTGTTTGTTTTCTTTGATTATGTAATCAATTATTGGGTATTTTTCTACCGTGTCGCGAGTTTGTTTATCTATATTGCCTGTCATTACTATGGTGGGGATGTCGGCATTAATAGTATACGGAATCGCCTCACCGGCAGGAGCATCGGGAAGGATAAAATCAACAACAGCGCAAAAGTAGCTATTGTGTTTTATTAGCTCTTTTGTTGCCGCTAAAGACTCGGCTATATCTACTTCGTAACCTGCTTTAAGCGCGATATGCTTTTGCACACGCGCTATAGTAGGCGTATCTTCAACTATGAGTATTTTTCGCGTCACGTAACAACCTTGTTTGATATTTTGCAAAAGTATTTGCTTATACAAGTTGTAACTGTTAAAACGCAAAAAAGCAAATATCTTAGAGGCTTATACGCTATCTGATTCGCTATAATCGTCTTGGCTTATTGGTACCGGCCCTGACATTTTTGAACGGCCAAAAAGTGTATGAAACTTGGTTTTACAGGTTGTTAGTTTTAAATATTTAACCCAGGCTTTTTCGATTGGGTTTGTAGGTTCTTTACTGCCACAAACTACGTCAACAAATTGCTCTTGTAGCGTATTTTGGGGTGCTAAAGTTTTATTATAAAGCCCTTTTAGTACAACGCCGTGTTGCTCTAATATGCTGGCTTCTAATAAGGTGAAGTTTCCGCTGCGGCTAAACCCGCGAGGAAAGTTTTGATCATCATAAAATTGACGTTGGCTAACAAACGCTTGGCGAAGTAGTGAAATATCGTTGCTCATAACTGTATCCTCATACCCTGTTTATTGCTGGAGTATGATGCAAGTTTGACAATTTATTAAACAAGTTATTTTTATCGTGAGGATAAAAAATTGGATATAGATTTATTAAAAACATTTGTAGAGGTTGTGCGCACGCGTCACTTTGGTAAAGCGGCTGAAAACCTGTATATCACTCAATCGGCAGTAAGCTTTCGAATTCGCCAATTAGAACAGGGGTTGGGTGTAAACTTGTTTATTCGCCAGCGTAACAATATTCAATTAACGGCGCCAGGAGAGCGATTGCTTCCGCACGCTAAAATGATCATCACCGGCATGCAGCGTGCCAAAGTCGATGTTGCACTTGCCGATAACATGCACAAGCAAATAAGTTTAGCGGGTACACCTAATATATGGGATGCGTTTTTACAATTTGGCATTACTAATATTGTGTCGGCTATGCCTGGGGTGTCGTTGGTCGCAGAGGTTAAAGCCCAACAAGAAAGCACGCGGTTATTATTAGAGCGTACGCTTGATTTGGCCATTTTATTTGACCCCCCTAAAGTAGACGAGCTTGTGGTTGAGCGAATTTGCGAGCTGCCAATTATTCCGGTTAGTGGCTATGACACGGCCACTAACGAGAACTTTTTTGATAACCAATATGTATACGTTGATTGGGGTACTACGTTTTCACTATGGCATGCGCGCCAATTTACCGGTAAAACGCCGCCTTATTTTAGAACCAGTACGGGACGTATTGCCCTTGATTTAATTCTTCAGTGTGGCGGCAGTGCGTTTATCCCCGAGGTACTTGTTGAGTCTCACCTAGAAAAGGGTGAGCTGTTTCATGTAAAAGATGTAGAACATACTTCGCGTGATATTTTTGTGGCCTACCACAGAGACAACGAACAAAAAGAGTTAATAGAAACCCTGATTAACTTATTACCTAAAATAAATGCTTATCAGCCTGTTGATGAACACTAAATACCGACTATTATTTTTAATGAGGTTGAATAGGTACAATTTTGTTTATTAAATATTCATGTCGTTTTGTTTTCAGAATTTAGACACTTTTATTAAAATAAAAAGACAAAAATGTTTCCTTTGTAATATATCTGTCATTTAACGGTGACAAACTGCAGCTGTTTTAAAAATTAGTCTTGTGATTATCGAGGAAATAACATGAATTTTGTAAAATCGAGCTTATGTGTTGCACTAGTAAGTGGTTTATCTTTTAGCGCGTTTGCAGACGTTGATGTATACGGTAAAGCGAATGTTACTGTGCAATCGTCTGATGATGGCGAAGGGTCTTTCACTGAAATTAAAAGTAATGCATCTCGCTTTGGCCTAAAAGGGTCTGAAAAGATTACTGATGGATTAGAAGCGGTTTATAAGTTTGAGTTTCAAGTTGATGTATCTGATGCTGACTCTAAAGGTGATAACGATGACAATATTTCTGCACGTAACCAGTATGTAGGTTTAAAAGGTGCATATGGTCAAGTTGTTGTGGGTCGTAACGATACAGCGCTTAAACAATCGCAAGGTAAGTTAGATTTATTTAATGACCTTGAAGGCGATATTAAAAATGTCTTTAAAGGTGAAAACCGCTTAGGTGATTCAATCACTTATACATCTAAAAGCTACGAAGGCTTTAAAGTACTTGCTACATTTATTGCCGAAGATGACGTAGATGCAGATAACGGCTATTCAATGGCGGTTACCTACGGTGACTCTGCACTTAAAAAGAGTGCGGTATACGCCTCGGTTGCAGCCGATAGCGAAGTAAATGGCTACGATGTAGTGCGTGCGTCAATTCAAGGTAAAGTAGAGACCTTTAAATTAGGCGCTATGTACCAAACTCAAGAAAAAGTAGACGGTAGCGCAGAAGCTGACGGCTATTTATTAAACGCAGCCTACAGCATGGGTAAAAACACGTTTAAAGTGCAATACCAAGCAATGGACTTTGATGACAGCGACGACAAAACGGCAGTTTCTGTAGGTGTTGATCATAAGTTTAATAAAAACATTAAAGTATTTGGTTTTTACTCAAGCTTCGATATGGACAACAATGTTGACCAAGACCACGTTGGCCTAGGTATGGAATACAAGTTTTAAGCGTTGCTTAAACACTCCCTTTATTAACCGCGCTCTAATGAGCGCGGTTTTTTTTGCTTTAAATTATTTACTTACCCGCCCATAATAGACCCTCATTTGGAATGGGGTGAAATTCCTCAACTATTCCCGTAACTGTAATTAGCACCACGCTTTAAGTCAGATACAAATGAGACATATCAATCAGCATGAGAAGTTCTAGATTGGTATACTTTTTTAACGAGCGGGTAAACTCATTTTTATTGATGCACTAGTCTTTTAGCTGTGTGTTAGTGAGTGCACGCTTTCCAAGGACTCACTTTTGCAAACTACATTAGCGCCAAATACACCCTTATTAAACGTTCAAAATGTGTCGTGGGAAGTTGATGAACACGCCATTTTAAACAATATTAATTTACACATAGCTAAGGGGAAGTTTATTGGGTTAATTGGCCCAAATGGGGCGGGTAAGTCGAGCTTACTGCGCTGTTTGTATCGCTTTAATAAACCCACCGCTGGTAACGTTACCTTTAATCAGCAGGATATTTGGCAGCTTAAAAGTGAAGACTACGCAAAATATGTTGCTGTAGTTCTACAAGAAACGCCTGCGCAATTTAACCTAACATTATTTGATGTGGTTGCCCTTGGGCTTACACCTCATAAGTCATTATTTAGCGCCACCACCCACAGCGACAAACAAAAAATTACACAGGCAATAAAAACCGTAGGGCTTGAGCAACAGTGTAAGCAAAATTTTGAATCGCTTTCGGGGGGCGAAAAGCAACGTGCATTAATTGCCCGCGCTATAGTGCAGCAACCGCAATTACTCATTATGGATGAGCCAACCAGCCATTTAGATGTTAAATACCAAATACAAGTGATGGAACTGGCAAAATCGCTAGGGGTCACTGTGTTTGCCTCATTTCATGATTTAAATTTAGCAGCCGCTATGTGCGATGAGCTGGTGGTTATTAATAAAGGTAAAATAACACATACAGGTTCGCCTGCGCAGGTACTTAGTGAGGACATGCTAGCGGATGTTTTTGGGGTATGTGCGCGCGTAACTAGCCACCCTCAGCGCACAGAAAATGGCCAAACTATTCCTCATATTACTTACTTTTATGGCTATTAATTAAATGGATATAACAAAAATAAACCAGTGGACAATATTTATAGCAGCCGTGTTAATTGCACTGGTTAGCCTTTTTAGCGCACTGAGTTTTGGCGCCGCAGATACGCCGTTAAGTGATGTGCTCACAGGGGTTTTATCAGCAGGGGAGGGCTCGTTTAACGCGCGTATTATTTATGAGCTTAGGTTACCTCGTACCTTACTTGCCTTTATGGCAGGGGCAGGTTTGGCTATTGCAGGGCTTATTTTACAAACGGTTACCCGTAACCCGCTCGCTGATCCGTATTTATTTGGCATATCGTCAGGCGCGTCGTTTGGGGTCGTACTGCTTATGGCTGTTGCGGGTATTAGTGCAGGGTTTATGTTATCGGCTGCTGCCTTATTGGGGAGCTTTTTAGCAATGGGCTTATTGATACTTATTGCTGGGCGGCAAAAAAGGTCGCAAGTAGAGTCAATGTTGCTAGCGGGGGTGGCACTGTCGTTTTTATTTAGCGCATTTACAAGTTTATTGCTGTATTGGAGTGACCCGCAAGCAGTGGCTGGTATTTTATTTTGGACGTTAGGCAGCTTTGCCCGCGCACAATGGGCCACGTTATGGTTGCCATGCGTGGTTATAGTGGTGTGTATTAGCTTTATGCTGAGCTTTAAAAGGCAGTTAAATGCGCTGCTTCTTGGCGATGAAAGCGCGATAACGCTTGGGGTCCGTGTGCACCGTTTTAGAATTTTAATGTTGGTATTGAGCTCGTTAATAACGGCCGTGCTGGTGGCCCTATGTGGCGGTATTGGTTTTGTAGGTTTAATGGTGCCGCACATAGTGCGCTTTTTTATATCTCAGGGCAGTACTGCTGGCTTACTAATTACTAGCTTAGTGGGCGGCACGTTTATGGTGTGGGTCGATGTGCTTTCGCGCTCATTACTTAAAAACCAAGAGCTCCCTGTAGGGGTAATTACAGCAGCTATGGGTAGCGTATTCTTTTTAAGCTTACTCTTTTTTAGAAAAGCAAAGGCATAGTGCTGATGAAAGCCTTAATGATTCAAGGCACTACGTCAGATGCCGGAAAAAGCACCTTAGTCGCTGCGCTTTGCAGAGTGTTTGTAAAGCGAGGTATAAAGGTCGCGCCTTTTAAACCGCAAAATATGGCGCTTAATAGCGCGGTTACAAAAGAGGGGGGCGAAATAGGCCGTGCGCAAGCTTTGCAAGCCATAGCCGCTAAAGTAGAGCCTCAAAACGACTTTAACCCCATATTGCTCAAACCAAATAGTGATACTGGGGCACAAGTCATTGTACATGGAAAAGCCATTAGTAATATGGAGGCAGGGGCGTATCATAACTATAAACAGGTTGCGATGGATGCAGTGCTTGCCTCGCATAAACGCCTAGCAAAGCAGTTCGATTTATTATTGGTTGAGGGCGCAGGCAGCCCCGCAGAAATAAACCTACGCGAGAACGACATTGCCAATATGGGTTACGCAGAAGCGGTAGATTGTCCTGTCATTATTATTGCCGATATAGACAAAGGCGGTGTGTTTGCGCATTTAGTGGGCACACTTGCCTTACTAAGCGAATCCGAGCAAGCGCGCGTAAAAGGCTTTGTTATAAACCGCTTTAGAGGCGATATAAGCTTGCTACAAAGTGGGCTAGATTGGCTTGAGCGCTACACAAAAAAACCAGTGCTTGGAGTGCTGCCTTATTTGCATGATTTAGCACTTGATGCCGAAGATGCTGTAGCAATAGATAACACGGTGACGACTGCCACCATTAATATAGCCGTACTTTTATTGCCGCATATTAGTAACCATACCGATTTTGATGCATTGCGGCTGCACCCAAATATTAATATAAATTATGTACGCCACACACGCGCGATCCCACCGGTTGATCTGATTATTATTCCTGGCAGTAAAAACGTGCTGGGTGATTTAAGTTTTGTAAAAAATGAAGGCTGGGATACGCAAATAAAGCGGCACTTACGCTATGGTGGCAAAGTACTTGGTATCTGTGGTGGTATGCAAATGTTGGGGTATACCATAAATGATCCCAGCGGAGTCGAGTCGTCATTAAAGCAAGTAACGGGGCTTGCCCTATGCGATTTTGAAACCACACTTAGCACCCAAAAAGTACTCACTAAAGTAACGGCGGCTATGCAGTTAAATGATTTGCAAACACCGTGTAGCGGCTACGAAATTCATGCCGGCATTAGTGAAGGCGCAGCACTTAATAAGCCATTTTTAACGTTTAACGCGCACCCTCATGGATTTGAAAACGATGGCTTTATTAGTGACGACAATGCCATTGCTGGTACTTATTTACACGGCTTGTTTGATGAACCCGCTGCCACACTGCAAATTTTAAAGTGGGTAAAAAGCGATGCAACCATACAACCTGTGAGTATTGTAGCGCACCGCGAGCAACAACTTGAGCGCTTAGCCACTATGTGCGAGGCGCATTTGAACATACAACACATTATATCGATTTATGAAGGAGATAATAATGACGGATACAAATAACGATAAGCACCAGCAGCGCCAACAAAAAGTAAAAGAGCAGGTAGATGCACGCGTGGCTGCTGCGCAAGATGTTAAAGGGATATTTCAGGTAATTACGGGTAATGGTAAAGGTAAATCTACCTCAGGCTTTGGTGTGGTTGCTCGCTGCGTAGGGCATGGTAAAAAAGCCGCTGTTTGTCAGTTCATTAAAGGCACATGGGAGTGTGGAGAGCGTAACTTATTACAAGGCGCAGGGGTTGAATTTGCCGTTATGAATACCGGTTTTACATGGGATACGCAAAACAAAGAAGCCGACACCGCAGCCGCGCAAGCAACGTGGCAAGAGTCAAAGCGTATGCTTGCTGATAGCAGTATTGATTTAGTATTACTAGATGAGCTTACCTACATGGTGACTTACGGTTATATTGATTTAGATGAGGTAGTAAACGCGCTAAATAATCGCCCTCCCATGCAATCGGTTATTATTACAGGTCGCGCAGCGCACCGCACATTAACAGACCTTGCCGATACAGTAAGCGAAGTGCGCAATGTTAAACACGCCTTCGACTCGGGTATAAAAGCACTAGAAGGGTTTGATTACTAATGTATAAAGCGTTTTTTACTGCACTGCTGTTATTGTGTTCTGGGGGCAGTGCCGTGGCCAGTGATACAGCTGCGCCAGATAAACTGCGCGTTGTAGCACTTGCACCGCATATAGTAGAAAACCTATTTGCTATAGGTGCGGGGAGCAATATTGTTGGCACTGTTGATTACGCTGACTACCCAAATGAAGCTAAAAATATTGAGCGCATTGGTGGTTACTATGGTATTTCTCTTGAAAAATTATTAGCGCTAAAACCCGATTTAGTGATTGGTTGGAAAAGCGGTAATCAAAGTGAAGATTTAGAACAAATTAAACGCCTTGGTATAAAAATACATTTAAGTGATCCCAAAAAAATAGAAGAAGTTGCAAACGAGCTGATTGCTTTTGGAAAATTTACAGGGCGTATTGAGCAAAGCAAGCAAGTAGCAAACGCATTTATTACTAAGCTCAAAAAAATTAAAAAGCAGCAGCAAAGCAAAAAAATATTAACTGGTTTTTATCAATTATGGCCAGAGCCAATGATGACGGTAAGTGAAAATACATGGATAAACCAGCTTATAGAAACATGTCATGTAAGCAATGTATTTGCACACAGCCCAACCGACTACCCACAAATAAGTATTGAAAACGTGGTGATTAAAAAACCACAGATTATTATTGTTCCTGATGAACAAGCCGATAAGCCACAACCTAAAATTAATTGGCAAAAATGGCCAGAAGTCCCCGCTGTAAAACAGAACCAATTTATACGTGTAAATGCCGATTTATTACATCGTTTTACGCCGCGCATGCTAGATGGACTGGCAAATATGTGTGATAAAATAGACGCATCACGCAAACAAATTAAGAGTATACAATGAGCGATTGGCCAGCCTTTTTAGAATATGAATTACAGCAACCTTATATGCAGCAAACATTAGATTATGTAGCAAAACGCCGTGTCGAAGGTGTTGCTGTGTACCCACCCAAAGAGCAAGTATTTAGTGCCTTTGAAGCGACAGCCCTTAACAATATTCGCGTGGTTATTTTAGGCCAAGACCCATACCACGGAGAAGGCCAAGCCCATGGCTTATGTTTTTCTGTGTTGCCAGAGGTTAAAAAGTTACCGCCGTCGTTAAAAAATATGTACAAAGAATTGGCAACGGATATTCCCGGTTTTGAAATACCAGACCATGGCTACTTACAAAGCTGGGCAGAGCAGGGCGTGTTTTTACTCAATACAGTACTCACGGTTGAGCAAGGCCAAGCGCACTCGCATAAGCATTTAGGGTGGGAGCAATTTACCGATAACGTGATAGCTCATATAAATGCACACTGCAAAGGGGTAGTGTTTATTTTATGGGGCGCTCATGCGCAAAAAAAAGGTAAAAATATTAACAGCGCTCGCCATCATATTTTAAAAGGTCCGCACCCATCGCCGCTTTCTGCGCATCGTGGTTTTTTTGGCTGTAAGCACTTTTCACAAACAAATGAATTATTACAAGCCCAAGGCGATACGCCCATTAACTGGCAGGTTTAATTGATATATTAAAAAAGGCTTTCGTATCATGAAAGCCTTTTGCTTAGTTATTGAGTACTAATGCCTATGCGCAATAATTATCAATTACTTTGAAGGGGTAAAACCTGGCGTTAGCTTTACTATCGATACGGTTTTCCTGCCGCAAAATAAATTGCCTAATTGAGCGCAATGAGTTTGAAATTAAAAATCTAGCTCATCAATTTCAATGCTGTCTGTAAAAAAGTCTAACTCCTGTAGTTCTTTACGTAACCGTTGTTTGTCTTTTATGGCCTCAATCTCGCGCCACTTTCTTTTTTTATTCTTTTGAGAGGTTTTTCTTGTTGTATCAGGACCTTCTAATATCTCTAATATATCGTTTAGGCTATCCATGACTATCTCCTATTGATTTTAGTGAACCTCGAGAATACCTATACCACAGGCCTAGCTAAAATAGAATAAAAAAGTGACGAATTTGTTACAGGTATGTGATGCGTTGATGAAGTTTAATACTAACTAGCTTTATTGAGCGCGCTATTTTTAGATAGAAAAAATAAATAAAAAAACACTAAAAGTGAGCTATTTAGCTGTGTAGGCAATGGTACATGTTGTGGCAGGTTAGTATAAAGCGGTGCGGATTATATTAAGGGCATAAAAAAACGCCGCAGGTGCGGCGTTTAATACATAACTAGCGCGTATTACATTGCTTTAAAACGTGCTTCTAGCTGCTCTTGTGCATCTGCGAATGAGCGGATACCTTCAGCTAGTTTTTCAGTGGCCATTGCATCTTGGTTATGTAACCAACGGAACTGCGACTCAGTAAGTGGAGCAGGCTTTGGCTCTTTAGGAATATCACTTTGTAGTAAGTATTCTTCTGCGCCTTCTAAATTGCCTAAGTCTTCTAGTAGGTTAGGGCTAATCGTTAGCTTGTCACAACCTGTAAGCGCAATAATTTCGCCGGTGTTACGGAAGCTTGCGCCCATAACAACGGTTTTGTAATCGTGGCGTTTATAAAACTCAAAAATGCTACGTACAGATTGAACACCTGGATCTTGTAGCGGATCGGTTGGTTTTTCCATACCATTTGCTACGTGCCAATCTAAAATACGGCCAACAAATGGCGAGATTAAAAATACATTTGCATCGGCACATGCACGCGCTTGAGCATCGCTAAATAATAAAGTTAGGTTACATTTAGTCCCTTCTTTTTCTAGCTGTTCGGCCGCTTTAATGCCTTCCCATGTAGACGCAACTTTGATTAAAATTTTGTCTTTGCTTACACCTTCTTTTTCATAAAGGCTAAGCAGGGTATGTGCTTTATCAATAGTTGCTTGGGTGTCGAATGATAAACGAGCATCTACTTCAGTAGAAATATAACCAGGTACAATTTCGCTAATTTCTTTACCAAGTAATACGGCAAAGTAGTCACATGCAAGTTCAAGCTGTTTAGCTGCATCTTGCTCTGTTTCTTTTGCATAGCTCCAAGCTTTATCTAAATAAGGCTTGTAAGCTTCAATCTCGCTCGCTTTTAATAAAAGCGACGGGTTTGTGGTTGCATCTTCAGGTTGATGCTTTTTGATCGCTTCAATATCGCCAGTGTCGGCTACGATAGATGAATGTTGTTTTAGCCTTTGTAGAGCGCTAGTCATTTGCCTTCCTCATTCCAAGCAAGTTAAAAGAAAATCTAAACTACCTTAATATAAGTATTCAATACTGCAACAGTGTGACAATGCTTGATAGGTCTTATGTCCTTATCAATAGAAAAACGACGATGCATGATTTATTAAGGTAGGATTTAGGCCATTGCGATTAATTTTCAATGGTATTTTATAAACAAAACGTGCTTTTCGTCTCATTTAATGTTGAAATTGACATTAAATAAATTACAAGTCAATAGCTAACTATGATCACTGTTATTTCACCAGCAAAAAATCTTGATTACGAAACGCCACCCGCAACAGATAAGTTCACTCAACCTGAATTACTAGAGCACAGCGAAGAGCTCATGAAAGTATGCCGTGAACTAACTCCAGCGCAAATTGGCAGCCTAATGAAAATTAGCGATAAGCTTGCAGGGCTTAACGCTGCGCGCTTTAGCGAATGGTCGCAACCATTTACACAAAGTAATGCTAAACAAGCGGTACTAGCCTTTAACGGCGATGTGTACGGTGGTTTAGATGCCGCAACACTCACTGCCGCTAACCTCGATTATGCGCAAAGCCATTTACGAATACTTTCGGGTTTATACGGCTTGCTAAAACCGCTTGATTTAATGCAAGCCTACCGCCTAGAAATGGGCACTAAGCTTGATAACCCTCGCGGGAAAAATTTGTATGAATTTTGGGGTAGCATTATTGCTAATAAATTAAACGAGGAATTAAAAGCGCAAGACGCACAATACCTGGTTAATCTTGCTTCAAACGAGTACTTTAAAGCAGTAGATAAAAAAGCACTCAATGCGCAAATTATTACCCCGCATTTTAAAGACTGCAAAAATGGTCAATATAAGGTAATTAGCTTTTACGCTAAAAAAGCGCGCGGCATGATGGCCCGTTACATTATAGAAAACCAGATAACACAGCTTAGCCAATTAAAAGAGTTTACTGTGGCGGGTTATTACTTTAGCCCTGAAGCAACAGCAAAAGAGCTTGAGCCAGTATTTATGCGCGACGAGCAAAACTAAGCGTTTATACTCAGCAAACAATGAGTTAAAAAGCCATGCATTGCATGGCTTTTTTTATGCTGGCGCTAAACTTGCTAACTTCACCTACTATTAATGAGATAAAAAATAGATAGGTGTAAAAATATGATCAGCATACCTTCAGTAGCCGAAGCCGAAAAACTCATCGAAGAAAAACTCGGAGGGTGGTTTGATGTAGTAATAAGCCACATCCCAAACTTTATTGTGGCAGTGGTAATAGCCATTGTATTTTCAATAATAGCGCGCTTTGCCGGCCAGCTAATGAAAAACCTATTAAGGCGCTCACTCGACTCTAAGCAAATTGCTGATTTGATGGCGTCTATTTTCAAGGTCATTGTGTTATGTGTGGGCCTATTTATCGCTTTAGATTTTATGGGGTTAAAAGGCACAGTCACATCGTTACTAGCGGGTGCGGGTATTGTGGGTTTAGCCATAGGCTTTGCTTTTCAAGACATGACCGAGAATTTAATTGCCGGTATTGCTATGGGAATACGCAAGCCATTTAAAGCGGGTGATGTAATTGAAACCGACGACGTATTTGGCTCGGTACATTCTATAAACCTGCGTAACACGCTAATAGAGAGCTTTTACGGGCAGTTAATACTGGTACCTAACAAGGTATTATTTAGAAATGTGTTAAAAAACTACACCACGTTAGGCGTTAGGCGCATAGAGGTACCTGTGGGTATTTCATACGGCGACGACATTGAAAAAGCCAAAGAAGTTATCGTTGATAAAATTAACGAGTTTGACTTTGTAATACGTAAAGATGAAACCGCTGTGTACGCAGAAGGTTTTGGCGACAGTAGTATTAATTTACTGGTGTGGTTTTGGATAAAATACCCAGGCGAGCCAGACTTTATGACAGTACGCCATAAAGGCGTAGTTGCTGTTAAACAAGCGCTTGATGCTGCAGATATAAGTATTCCATTCCCAATACGTACGTTAGATTTTGGCATTAAAGGCGGTGAAAAGCTCGATGCCATGATAAGCGATAAAATAAACCAACAGTCACCCAAACAACAAGGCGGGAGTAATACGGGTTCAAACCAAAGCGAATGAGCGACTAATACTGCTTTAAACTAGCCCAGTAATAGTTACCCACTAGCAGCGCATTTTTACATAAAAAGTGCGCTGCTAGTAATTTCAAAGCGCTAAGTCGGGTTAAATTTAACTATACTTTTAATCAATTTATTTTAAGTTAATACTTATTTGCTTTTCGCTGCCATCGAGTTTTTTTGATTAGTAGTAAAAGCGTTTCACCACTGTTTTTTGTCATCGATTTTTTTGTAACCTCAGCAGAGCAGGCTGGAATAGTGCAGCTATCTAACTCTATTACCTTGTCGCCTACTTTTAATCCTGCCAAATCAGCAAAGACTTTTATAATATCTATTTCACTATTTTCTGGGCTAAAAAGCCGGATACAGACACATCTGCAGCAAAGCCAAATATAGCTTCCTCTGCATGGCCAATAAGAGGGATTAGCAGTAGTTAATAAACCATTTCATGTATTAGCTTCCTTGTGTAAGTTATGGGGCATTTGCATGCATTAAGTCATATATTATCTGTTATTTATGGTGTGGTTAATTAGTGAGTAGTAATAGGTTGCCAACGGTATTAAAAATGCGCTGATCATATGAACTTTACAGCCTTGTTATAGCATTCATTTTCAAAGCTTTAGTAAGTCACTAATTTAAAAGAGTGGGAAAGGACGGCTAAGTGTTTGCTCTATTTTTTAATAGGGGAGCTAAAGCTAGAAGTTTAGATACTAAAGTGTGCTGTTAAGCATAAAAAAGCGCGGCTTGTGTTGGAGAAACAAGCCACGCAGAGGAATAAGTTATATAAACAAAAATTGTAATGCGGTATCAGATAACACTAATTTTATTACGGATAATTTTAACGCCATCCATATTTTCTAAAAACTTTTGCGCAAGTGCACGCTGAAAACCTGTTTGCGCTTCACCGTATAGGTCAACTTCACCGTCTTCAACCTGCACGCGAATATCGCTTAATGCTAAGTTTGGGTTAGTACGTAACGTATTGGTGATTGTTTGTTGTAAGTTAGGTTGAGTAGCCACACTGCTTACTACGGCTAAGTTAGTTGCTGCACTTACTTTTGTAGCGCAAGCTAATAAAAATAAACAACAAAATGATACTAAAGCGATAGTTAACTTAAAGCGGTTCATAACTTCATCCTTACATTACGGTTAATCGTGCAGCTATTCTTAGCTGAGTTACTTTCTCAGTTACAATTTCGATGCCAGTTTTAATTTGTTGAAATATAAGGTTATTTTATTAACTGAGAATTCAGGTGGGCAATAATTACATTTTAATGGGAATGAGTTACATGCTTGGGTTACATTTGTAACGGGTACAAAAAAGCCGGCAACTGCCGGCTTGTTTATTTATGGTGTGCTATTTCTTTTTAATTTTAGCTTTGGCTTTTTTCTTAGCTTTCATTTTTACCGGATCTTTACGCTTTTTAGCGGGTGGCTTAGCTTCTTTATGCTGTGGCTCAAGCCCTTTAATTATACGGCGCTTAAGCTTTTGCTCTGTGTATCGCTCAACCTTGTATAAAATGCCAATGTCGTGCGCTTCAACTAATGATATAGCAATCCCTTTTTTACCTGCACGGCCAGTACGGCCTATACGGTGCACATAGACATCGGCAGTGCGCGGCATATCAAAATTAATTACGTGGCTAATGTCAGAAACATCAATACCGCGGGCCGCAACATCGGTTGCTATTAATATGCGCGTTTTGCCACTGTGAAAATTTTCCATCGCTTTCATGCGCTTATCTTGCGGCATTTCGCCACGCAGCCACGCGGCTTTTACGCCATTGTTAGTTAGCTCACCAATTAGCGTTTCTAGGCGCTCACGGGTTTTTACAAACACAATGGCTTTACTTACATCTGGGCCGTTTAGGGTATTAACCAACAGCTCAAGCTTGTGGTGGTAGTCATCAGCAAGGTGAACCCATTGATGAATTTTTGCTTTTTCTTTGCGTGACGATTCAGCTTCAAGTAAAGCTGGGTCGTTTAAAATACGCTCAGCAAATAACTCAACGCTATCGCCTTCTAACGTTGCAGAGAATAAAAAGCACTGACGACGGTTTTTAGCTTCGTCACATATGCGCAGCATTTCTTTTCTAAAGCCCATGTCTAACATGCGGTCGGCTTCATCAAGAATAAGCATTTCTACGTTTTCAGCATGGAAATTTTCGGTTTCAAGGTATTCCATTAAACGCCCTGGTGTGGCGATTAAAATATCGTTATTGTTTTCAAAAATTTCTTTATGGGTGCCGTAGTTTATACCACCTGTTACTACACCAATTTTAAGGTGAGTGCCTTTAGCAAGCAGTTCACACTGCTCATGAATTTGATAAGCCAGTTCACGGGTTGGGGTCATTATTAACACACGTGCAAAACCTGGGTCGCGACGCGGAAAATCCATTAAGTATTGAATAGCCGGAATTAAAAATGCCGCCGTTTTACCTGTGCCAGTAGGTGCTGATGCTAAAATATCGCGACCTTGCAGCGCTTCAGGAATAGCTTGTTGTTGAATGCTGGTTGGTGTCTCGTAGCCCATTTTATCAATGGCGTTGAGTAGTTTAGTATCAAGATCAAATTCAGAAAATTGCATAGAGTGTCTAAAATAAGGGACAATTACCTGCAATTATACGCGCTATACGCCAGTTGGTGAATGAAAAGGTGAAAAAATGTCAGGGTTTACATTTAAACAATTTAAGGTTGAGCACGATAGCTGTGCTATGAAGGTCTCAACCGATGGCATTTTACTTGGCGCATGGGCGTATTTAAAAGGTGCCAACACATTACTCGATATAGGCACAGGTACCGGTTTACTTGCGCTTATGTGTAAACAGCGTCAACCAGCATTTAGCATAACCGCTGTTGAAATTGATGAAGCTGCTTACAAGCAAGCGCAGCAAAATATAGCCTCTAGCCCGTGGCCAAATATCACAGTAAAGCACACTACTATACAAGCGTTTAAACAGGCGGCGCCATTTGATGTCGTGATTTCTAACCCCCCTTATTTTAACCGCAGTTTAAAAGGGCTAAGCGATGCCCGTAACACCGCACGCCATACCGATGGTTTAAGTTTTGACGAACTAATACTTGCCTATATGCGTTTAAGTCATGAGCAATCGTGCTTTAACGTGATTTTACCCACCACGGAGGCGGGCTTATTCATTGAACTGGCAAAACAAAACGGGCTTTATTTAAACGCGCATTGCCAAGTAAAAACCACACCAAGTAAAGCATTTAGCCGCAGTTTGATGCGCTTTAGCTTAGTAAACACTTTGCCTGAGCTTACCTCCCTATGCATAAAAGATGAAAACAACCGCTACAGCGATGATTATATTGCGTTATGTAAAGCGTTTTACTTGAAAATGTAATTTTTTAGGCAGGTAATTATCTAGTAATAAAGGATAGTTTACCCATTATGCATACGTATTCAGTTTTTATTTGAGCAACTCTCAAACTAGTGTTAATCACTTGTAAATAACGTCGAGTATGTTGTTTAACTCGCCCAACACTGGAAACACACTCTATGAAACTGAATAAAATGATCACCACTGCAGGTTTTAGCTTAGGTTTAACCTTACCAAGTTTAGTATCGGCTGCGCCTACAACATTTGTGCATTTATTTGAATGGAATTGGCAAGATGTAGCCCAAGAATGTGAGCAGTTTTTAGGACCAAAAGGGTATGCTGCGGTACAGGTGTCTCCGCCTAACGAGCATATTACAGGTAGCCAATGGTGGACTCGCTATCAACCTGTGAGCTACCAACTACAAAGCCGAGGCGGTAACCGTTCGCAATTTATAGATATGGTTAATCGCTGTAACACCGCAGGCGTTGATATATATGTTGATACTTTAATAAACCATATGGCAGCCGGCAGTGGTACGGGCACTGCTGGTAACACTTTTGGTAATAAACAATACCCTATTTATAGCCCACAAGATTTTCACGAAAGTTGCTCTATTAACCCAGAAGATTACGGTAATAACCGTTATCGCGTGCAAAACTGTGAGCTAGTAGGACTGGCCGATTTAAACACTTCTTCAAATTATGTGCAAAATACATTAGCGGCATATATTAATGACCTTCAAGCTATGGGTGTTAAAGGTTTTAGGTTTGATGCTGCTAAGCATGTTGCTGCAAGTGATATTCAAAGTTTAATGGCAAAAATAAATGGCTCGCCAGTGGTGTTTCATGAGGTGATAGATCAAGGTACTGAAGCGGTTGCAGCCTCAGAGTATTTAAGTACAGGGCTAGTTACCGAGTTTAAATACAGTACGCAGCTTGGTAATACCTTTAGAAATGGCTCGCTCGCATGGTTAAGTAATTTTGGTGAAGGCTGGGGCTTTATGCCAAGTTCATCAGCTGTGGTATTTGTAGATAACCACGACAATCAGCGCGGCCATGGTGGTGCGGGTAATGTAATTACCTTTGAAGATGGCCGTTTATACGACCTAGCTAACGTATTTATGTTGGCGTATCCGTATGGGTATCCAAAAGTAATGTCGAGTTATGATTTTCACGGCGATACAGATGCGGGTGGGCCAAGTGTACCGGTGCACAATAATGGTAATTTAGAATGTTTTGCAAGTAACTGGAAGTGCGAGCATCGCTGGTCTTATATCGCGGGTGGTGTCGATTTTAGAAATAACACAGCCGACAACTGGGTAGTAACAAATTGGTGGGATAACACCCATAACCAGATTGCATTTGGACGTGGTAGCTCAGGTCATATGGCAATTAATAAAGAAGACTCAACGCTTAATGCAACAATTCAAACAGATATGGCGCCTGGACAGTACTGCAATGTGTTAAAAGGCGAGCTTTTGGGTAATGCTACTAGCTGTAGCGGTGAAGTAATAACAGTTAATAGCAACGGCACCATAAATTTAAATGTAGCGCCATGGGGTGCAATAGCAATTCATAAAAATGCTAAATTAACTCAAGGAACAGTGCCTAATAATAGCGACTGGCAAAGAACCGTTATTTTTATTAATGCTCAAACACAAAGTGGACAAGACATGTTTGTACGCGGTGGTATAGACCACACCTATGCAAATATAAACCTTGCTAGAAACTGCCAAACAACAAATGTTGAATGTGCTATGGCAATTCGCCATAACAATCTAAAAAACAACACCACAACACCTTGGAAAGCAAACGATAACTACCTAGATTGGTATGGAATTGAACAAGGCCAAAGCAGTGAAGCGCAAGGTACTGCCATGGATTGGACTACAAATGTTTGGCCAAGTGAATATGGCGCCCAAAAATCGGTAGCAGTAGATGGCTTTGGTGTTACACCCCTTAATATATGGGGCGAACACTATTGGATGCTTGATGTTGATATGGATTGCAGTAAAGCTGTTAACGGATGGTTTGAATTAAAAGCATTTATAAAAAATGGCCAAGAGTGGGAAGGCGATATAAGCCAAGCAAATACCCCCTATACAAGTACTAACCATATGGCACAGTGTGGCAAAATTAATATGTTTGAATTTAACCGCTCAAGTGTAGAGGTACGTGACTTTTAAATACGTACTTTAAAACGCGTACGTTAAAAAACTATCAGCCAATTTAAAAACCAAGTGGGTTAACGCGCACTTGGTTTTTTACTTTTATATGTACCTAAATAGCAGTTTAATGTCATGGTGCGTTTATTAATCAGCTGGTATTATCGTTTTATTCGCCATTTTTAATTTAGGCAACACAATGAAAAAGTTAAACAAACTTCCGTTACTAACTACACTCGCTGCGGCTTTATTTATAAGCCAAGGTGCGCTTGCAAACATGACACCTGTTGGGCTTTGGAAAACCATAGATGAAGACACCAACGAGGCTAAATCGTACGTACGCATTACTCAAAACGATAAGGTGCTCTGTGGTAAAGTTGAGGCTATTTTAGACCCAGCTAAACAAACCGGTATTTGTAAAGAGTGTGATGGGGCATTAAAAAATCAGCCTATTTTAGGGATGACCATAATCACTGATGTAAAGCCAGAAGATGATGGCGTGTGGGGCGATGGTGAAATACTTGACCCTACAAATGGTAAAACCTATACCGTGCAACTAACACCACAAAACGACGGTAAAACATTAGAAGTACGTGGCTATATAGGCTTTTTTTACCGTAACCAATATTGGCAACGTGTGGAGTAGCACTACTCGTTTGCTGTTTTTAAAAACTCGCGTTTAAGCCACGCTCGTAATGCGCTTACCTGTGGGTGATTAAGCATGGCGTGGCTCGTTGCAAAATAAAACTGCTGATGCGGATTAACAATGCTTTGGCCAATTTGCGTGAGCATGCCGTGCTTTATATCGTCGCGTACAAACTGTTTGTGGGTGACCAAAACGCCAAGCTGGCGCATCGCGGCTTGCGTTGCTTGCACTGAAATATTAAAGGTTAAGTTATTATGCTGCTTAGGCTGCGCTAAATTATTAGCCTCGCACCACGTTTGCCAATCGTTTTGCCTACGTGGGTTGGTAACGTAGATTGCTTTAAAACGCTGCAGCAAATTTTGCGCGGTTAACTCATCTTTATTTAAGCCAACTAAAAGCTGTGGGTTACAGACTAAAATTAACTGATCGTCGGCTAGTTTTTCACAGTGATATTTTTGCCACTTATCGGGCTGGCCATGAATAATCGCTGCATCAATCCCTTCGCGCTCTAAATCAAATTCTCCCACCAAGTTAGAAATACGAATGTCACTGTTTGGCGAAATGCGCTGAAAATCAGCCACCCTAGGGATCCACCAGTGCAGAGCTAGCGAGTTAACCATATTGAGTGTTAAATAAGTTGGCTCATTCGCTGTGTTACTTGCCTCTTGGCTGGCTGCTAAAATTTCAGCCATGGCTGGGGCTATGCGTTTGTAATAGCGCTCACCCACAGGGTTGAGCTCAACGCGGCGACCAATGCGATTAAAAAGCGGTGTATTAAGTTGTAACTCTAACGCTTTAATAGACTGACTTACCGCCGAGTGACTAATACTTAGCTGCTCAGCTGCGAGCACCATGCTGCCAGTTTCGGCAACAGCTATAAACGTATAGAGAGATTTTAACGGCGCTGATTTGATCATAGGTTATTTATTAACAGTTAAGTTTTACTTACAGGTTAGTTAAATATTATTCGCTTTTAAATTTATAAAGTACACGTAAAATTAGCGCCATAAAAGCCAATGCCAATTTTTTGAAAAATAATAAATAGATTAAAAAAATTAAGCCTTTAATTTTGCTTTTTACATTCATTTTTTATTCAAAGGATAACTGCGGTGACGTTAAATTCTCGTGCTAGTGTGTTTATGCTGCTCTCTACATTTACCTTGGCGTTAAATAGCTTTATAGCCAAGTTACTTACCGATTACTTTAGCACCAGCGAAGTGGTTTTTTTACGGGTGTTTTTACCCGCGATTATTATGCTGGCATTGGCGGCAGGTATTAAATGGCAGCTACCTAATAAATCAGCATGGCGAACCTTTGCTATTCGCGCAATTTTTATAGTGCTGTGCCAAAACTGCTTTTTAGTGGCGCTAAATACTTTAACGCTGGTGGAAGCGGTTATTTTATTTAGCACTGGGCCGTTATTTATACCGCTAATAGAACGGGTGCTTTTTAAAACTAAATTAAATTGGTTATTGCTACCTACAATGGCGCTGATGTTTGCGGGTGTGATTATTCAAAATATTCATAGCGACGGCATACAATGGCGCTGGAGCTTATTAATTGGTTTAGGGGCTGGTATTTTTAATGCCTGCTCGCAAATCACCTTGTTTAGAGCCAGTAAAATTAAGCTTCCGATGATGGTTATTAACGGTTGGAGTTTTACACTGGCTGCCATTTTTATGGTGCCAGTATTAATGTTTACCAGCGAAGGTGAGCGCTTTTACCAAGGTTTTGCAATCGATATAAGTAATTACAGTTTATTACTGATGGTGGCATTAATTGGTTTTTCGACTGCTGCAACGCAGTTTTTTAGAGGAAAGGCGTACCGATTAGCCAGTTCTAACTCGCAGCTAGCGCCGCTTATTTATTCTAACTTATTATTTGCGTTGTTATTTCAGCTAATTTTTTACGATACAGCATTAAGTTTATCGCAAGTAATAGGCTCAGCGCTTATTGTACTGGCATGTATTATTAATACCTTTGCGCCTAATTGGCTATTGCAAAGGCAAGCAAGAATACGTGAAAAAAAGTGCGCTAAAAAACTTAGTTATTTGTAATGCGTTGGCCTAAACATGGTTTAGGCCAAACTCGTTATAGCGTTTCGCTATACTCTGTCATTATTTGTTCAACCCAGCTGGCTATGCGCTCATCGCTTAGCTCGTATTGGCTGTCTTCATCAAGCGCTAGGCCAACAAAGTGTTTGCCATCGGGGGTAAGTGCTTTTGACGCTTCAAACTCGTAGTTTTCATCGTTTGGCCAAAAACCAAGTTGCGTAAACGACTGGGTATTTATTTCATCGTGAAGCATACCAAGGGCGTCTTGAAACCATTGTCCGTAACCTTGTTGGTCGCCCATGCCAAATAAAGCAATGGTTTTACCATTTAGGTTTACATCTTTAATGTCGTCCCACTTAGACTCCCAGTCTTCTTGTATTTCTCCAAAATCCCATGTTGAAATACCAAAGATGATAAAGTCGTACTGCTCTGCATTTTTAAGTGGTTCGTCTTTAATATTGTGTAAGGTCACTACATCGGCGCCAACAAGGTCGCGAATTTTTTCTGCTGCCATCTCTGTGTAGCATGTAGTAGAGCCAAAAAATAAACCAATCTGCATCGTATTTATCACTGTGTAATTGCCTGTTATGATAGGGCGCAGTTTACCGTAAGGTATTTTTAATTGATACCTTCTACCGTGGGTATTACCAACATGAGATCACAACGTGACAACGCTACCTGACGATTTACCTGAACCAAATACCGAGCTAAACAGCAACAGCGACTTTTTAGAAACCTTTTTAGATAGCTTGTACTTAGAGCAAGGTGTAAGCGAAAACACCCTTAGCGCGTATCGCAGTGACCTAGATAAGTTTTGTCAGTTTTTAAAAGGCGAAAGCTTAATGACGGTAACCAGCTTAGATATAGAAAGCTACCTAGCGTATCGCGTAGATTTAGGGTTAAAACCACGTAGCACGGCACGCAGCATAAGTGCTTTAAAGCGGTTTTATCAGTATTTTGTACGTGAAAAACATATCGCAAGCTCACCGCTTGAAAACATTGCGCAATCAAAAGCGGGTCAATCGTTACCTAAAACGCTCTCAGAAGCCGAAGTAGAGGCATTATTAAGTGCGCCAAATATTGAAGAGCCAATGGGGCTGCGCGATAAAGCCATGCTAGAGCTACTTTATGCTACGGGCTTGCGTGTAACCGAGCTTGTAGGGCTGCGTATGGAGCAAATTAACTTGCGCCAGTCGGTTGTGTTTGTAAAAGGTAAAGGCAACAAAGAGCGCTTAGTACCCTTAGGCGAAGAAGCCATGTACTGGCTTGAGCAGTTTTTAAAAGGGGGGCGTGCACAAATGATAAAACACGCCACCGATTTTGTGTTTCCTTCAAAACGCGGTGTAGGTATGACCCGACAAACCTTTTGGCATCGTATTAAACACTATGCTATTTTGGCGTCTATTGAGTCAGATTTATCGCCGCATACATTGCGTCATGCCTTTGCAACACATTTACTTAATCATGGTGCCGACTTAAGAGTGGTGCAGATGATGTTAGGGCACAGCGACTTATCGACTACACAAATTTATACCCATGTTGCCAATGAGCGATTAAAATCGGTACACTCAGAGCATCATCCGCGCGCGTAATATGAAATTTAATATCAGCTTAGCGGTCAATTTAGTACGTATTATTAGATAGAGAAAATTATGAAAAAATTAATGTTAGCAGGTGCAATGTTGTGCACAAGTATTAGTGCATTTGCAAATGGCGTAGCCACAACGCCAGATGCTAATGATCCTATTGTTACTAAATTTGCCACGTTAGGTGTAACAGTTAAGCAAATAAACCCAAGCCCTGTTGCCGGTTTAAAAGAGCTTATTACAAATAAAGGTGTACTTTACGCCAGCCCAGACGGCCAGTTTTTAATGCAAGGCACGCTAATTGATTTAAACAACCGCAGCAACTTAACCGAGCAAGCGTTAAATGGTGTCCGTGTTGAAGGTATTAAAGAATACCAAGATTCAATGATTGTTTATAAAGCGCCTAACGAAAAACACCAAATTACGGTATTTACCGATATTAGTTGTGGCTATTGTCGTAAATTACACCGCGAACTAGACGACTTGCTTGATGCAGGCATTACTGTTCGTTATTTAGCGTTTCCGCGTGGTGGACTGCAAGGTTCGGGCTACGCCGATTTAATGAATGTATGGTGTGCACGCGACCAACAAGAAGCACTAACAGAAGCTAAATCAGGCGAAGACACTAAAGTAGTTGCCGGTTGTAGCGCACCAGTAGCTGAGCATTACCAGTTAGGCCAAAGCTTTGGTATTAGCGGCACGCCAGCCATTATTTTAGAAGACGGTACAATGATCCCAGGCTACCAGCCAGCCGCGGCATTAAGTGCAGCGCTTGAGGCGAACAAAGCAGGTTAATTAAAAATCTGAGTAACTGTTTAATACCAATCCGCGATAATATTTAATCATTTTGCGGGGCTAAACATGCTGCTACAGGCGTTAAAAAATGCTTATTTACGACTGCATGGATGCAGAAGATAGAGCAATGCAGGAGAAATTGCCGAGAACAACTAAATAGCGAATTTATTGCCTAGCTATCAACACGTTCTTCCAGCCTCAAAATAGATCACTTAATTAAGCGAATTGTTTTAAAAAGGCCTTTATGGCCTTTTTTTGTCTTTTTATTATGAACACCATAAGTTAAAAACCAGCATGAAAAAACTGATCATTGCGCGCGAAAATGTAGACGATTCTTACCTGCCAAGCGATCTGCACCCTGTTATTAAGCAAATTTATGCCACGCGTAACGTGCAAAATGCACACGAGCTAAATAATAGTGCAGCCACGCTAATCGACTTTAAACTGTTTAAAGACATCGACAAAGCCACCGAGCTATTAATTGATGCGCTGAATGCGCAAAGCCGCATTTTAATTGTTGGCGACTTCGATGCCGATGGCGCAACCAGTACAGCTACCTTAATGCAAGGCTTGGCAATGTTTGGCTTTAATAACTTAGACTACCTTGTACCGGACAGGTTTAGCTTAGGCTATGGTTTAAGCCCTGCGCTTGCTGAGCAAATTGTTGATATAAAACCAGAGCTGGTCATTACGGTAGATAACGGTATTTCATGTATTGCAGGCATAGACATACTAAAAAAAGTGGGCATTAAAGTACTGGTTACTGATCACCACTTGCAAGGGGAGCAGCTCCCTAATGCCGATGCAATTGTTAACCCAAATCGCCATGATTGCCGTTTTCCTTCAAAATCAATTGCGGGTGTCGGCGTAGCCTTTTACTTGCTTATAGCCCTTAGAAGCACGTTACGAGAGCAAGGTTATTTTGAACGCCATGCAATGCCAAATTTAGCCGACTTGCTTGATATAGTTGCCCTAGGCACCGTGGCCGATGTAGTTGCGCTTGATGCAAATAACCGCACTTTAGTACATCAAGGGCTGGCGCGTATTCGCAGCGGTAAAACACGCCCAGGTATTACTGCGCTTATTGAAGTGGCTAATCGTAATGCAGCGCGTTTAAGCGCCAGTGATTTTGGTTTTTCGTTGGCCCCGCGTTTAAACGCCGCAGGGCGACTAGATGACATGAGTTTGGGTATAGCGTGCTTATTAAGTACCGATATAAACCAAGCAAGGCGTATTGCCAGCGAGTTAGATAGCTTAAACCATGCACGGCGCGAAATAGAGCAGGGCATGCAAGCCGAGGCGCAAGCTGTGCTTGATAGGCTCGCGTTTAGTGACGACAACATTCCCGATGCCATTTGTTTATACCAAGAAGATTGGCACCAAGGTGTTATTGGTATTTTGGCGGGTCGCTTAAAAGAAAAATACCACCGCCCAACCGTTATTTTTGCCGGTGGCGAAAACGGTGAAATAAAAGGCTCGTGCCGCTCTATTGAAGGGCTGCACATGCGCGATTTACTCGAAGGGCTAAATACCGCCGACCCGCACTTAATTAATAAATTTGGCGGCCACGCCATGGCGGCAGGACTAAGTATTGATGAGCAAAATTTTAATGACTTTAAAAACGCGTTTAATGCAGCTGTAAGCGCGCAGTTAAGCGAAGAAAGTAAACGCTGCATTGTGTTTACCGATGGCGAGCTGCCAAACGAGTGCTTTACAATGGACTTTGCTCAGCTATTAAAGCAATCAGGCCCATGGGGGCAGCAATTCTCAGAGCCGGTATTTGAGCACACCTTTGAAGTTATTCAGCAGCGTATAGTAGGCGAAAAGCACTTAAAGCTGGTGCTTAAACATCAATCTGGACGCTTAGTTGACGCTATTGCATTTGGAATAGATGTAAAAGCATGGCCCGACACCGAGGCCCGTTATGTCAAAGTGGCTTATCAGCTCGACATAAACGAATTTAGAGGCAAGTTTAGCCTGCAATTAATTGTTCGCGAGCTTGAAAAAGTGCATTAAAAAATATGCACAATGCATGCATAAAAGGCTAATAAAGCGCGCGGTTTTTTGTTAAAATCGGGCGTTTTTATCATTTGACGATAATTTATTGCGTTTAGTGCTAATTTTAGCGCGCAATAATCTAGCCATTTTGGAGTAATGTACATGTTTGAAGTGAATCCTGTGATTAATCAAATCAAGGAAATTCGCGAACGTACTGAACTGCTTCGGGGGTACCTTTGACTACGCTCACAAACAAGAGCGCCTAGAAGAAGTAAACGCCGAACTTGAAGATTCAGCCGTATGGAATGAACCTGAGCGCGCACAAGCACTTGGTCGTGAAAAATCAGCCTTAGAAGCGGTTGTTGAAACAATCGACAACTTAGTTGCAGGTGCTGACGACGTAGAAGGTTTATTAGAGCTTGCAGTAGAAGCAGAAGACGAAGACACGTTTGTTGAAGCGCAAACTGAACTTGAAGGCTTAAATAAACAGCTTGAGGGTTTAGAGTTTCGCCGTATGTTTTCGGGCTCTCACGATGCAAACGATGCTTACCTTGATTTACAGTCTGGGTCTGGCGGTACTGAAGCACAAGACTGGTGTAACATGTTATTACGCATGTATTTACGCTGGGGCGAAGCTAAAGGCTTTAAAGTTGAGCTAGTAGAAGCAACCGATGGCGATGTAGCCGGTATTAAAGGTGCAACAGTGCGCTTTGTAGGCGAATACGCATATGGTTGGCTGCGCACAGAAACAGGCGTACACCGTTTAGTACGTAAAAGCCCATTTGATTCAAGTGGTCGTCGTCATACCTCGTTTGCCTCTGCGTTTGTTTACCCAGAAGTAGATGACAATATTGAAATTGATATTAATCCGGCTGACTTACGTATAGATGTTTACCGTGCATCGGGCGCGGGTGGTCAGCACGTTAATACCACCGAATCGGCAGTACGTATTACTCACGTACCTACCAACACGGTTGTTCAGTGTCAAAACGAGCGTTCACAACACAAAAATAAAGCCCAAGCAATGAAGCAGTTAAAAGCAAAATTATTTGAGCTTGAACTTCAGCAGCAAAATGCTGAAAAGCAATCGCAAGAAGACGCAAAGTCGGATATTGGCTGGGGAAGTCAAATTCGTTCTTACGTACTTGACGATGCACGTATTAAAGATTTACGAACTGGCGTTGAAAACCGTAATACGCAATCGGTACTTGACGGCAACCTAGACAAATTTATTGAAGCCAGCCTAAAATCTGGCCTATAACCACCAAGCTAAAAAAGAGCTAAAAAATGACTGATCAAATCCAAGACGAAAATAAGTTAATCGCTGAGCGTCGCGGCAAATTAGACGCTATTCGCGAAAATTGCCCAGCCAACGGTCATCCTAATCAGTTCCGTCGTGAACATTACACGGCTGATTTACAGGCTGAGTTTGGTGATAAGAGTAAAGAAGAATTAGTAGAGCTTAAGCACGTTGTATCAATTGCTGGCCGTATTTTAGCTAAGCGTGGTCCTTTTATGGCCATTCAAGACATGAAAGGCCGTGTACAAGCTTACGCATCTAAAGATGTGCAAAAAGACTTAAAAGCAAAATATGGCCAACTAGATATTGGCGATATTATTGGTGTTAAAGGTGCGCTTAATAAATCAGGTAAAGGCGATTTATACGTAGAAATGACCGAGTACGAACTACTTACTAAGTCACTACGCCCATTACCAGAGAAGTTTCATGGTTTATCAGATCAAGAAACCAAGTACCGTCAACGTTATGTTGATTTAATTACTAACGAAGCAACGCGCGAAACATTCCGCATTCGCTCTCAAGTAGTTGAAGGTATTCGCCGCTTTTTAGCAGAGCGCGACTTTATGGAAGTAGAAACGCCAATGCTACAGGTTATTCCTGGCGGTGCGTCTGCGCGTCCATTTGTGACTCACCATAACGCACTTGATATAGACATGTACTTACGTATAGCACCTGAGCTTTACCTTAAGCGTTTAGTAGTAGGTGGTTTTGACCGCGTATTTGAAATTAACCGTAACTTCCGTAACGAAGGGTTATCAACGCGTCACAACCCAGAATTCACTATGATTGAATTTTACCAAGCCTACGCTGATTACATCGACCTGATGAACATTACCGAAGACATGCTACGTACAGTTGCAACAAACGTTTTAGGTAGCCCAATTGTAGTTAATACCACTAAAGATGAAAACGGCGAAGTTATCGACTCAGTAGAGTACGACTTTGGCCAACCGTTTGAGCGCCTAAGCATGGCTGATGCTATCTTAAAATATAACCCTGAGTTTGATGCTGCGGTATTTAATGACCCAGAAAACCACTTTGAAGAATTAAAAGCGTACGCTAAACAAGTGCACGTTAAAATTCCTGAAAATTGTGTATGGGGCCCAGGTAAGTTTTTATGTGAAATATTTGAAGAGACGGCTGAGCACATGCTTATCCAACCTACATTTATTACAGGCTACCCGTGGGAAGTATCGCCACTTGCGCGCCGTAACGACGAAAACCCATTTGTTACCGACCGCTTTGAGTTTTTTGTTGGCGGACGTGAGCTTGCAAATGGCTTCTCGGAGCTTAACGATGCACAAGATCAAGCAGAGCGCTTTACTCGCCAAGTTGAAGAAAAAGACGCCGGCGATGATGAAGCAATGCATTACGATGAAGACTACATTCGCGCACTAGAGTACGGCTTACCGCCTACTGCCGGTGAAGGTATTGGTATTGACCGCTTAGTAATGTTATTTACTGATTCACCAACCATTAAAGATGTTATTTTGTTCCCGCATATGCGCCCACAAGCTGACTAAGCTTTAACAAAATAAATGTGATAAACGCCGCTAAATTTTAGCGGCGTTTTTTTGTGAGTATAAAAATAAGCGCCAATGCAGAAAAAGTTGGAGAGTAAATTGCTTTATAAAAACAGACGAAAGAGAGGATAAGATTGTTCGCTTTTTAATTAATTAGTACTAAACTAAATTTTAAAGATAGTTATTAGTGCTTATTAATAGTTAATTCAGATTGGGTTATTTAATGTAGCCTTGTTTTAAATAACCTTAATAACAGTGCTATAACGTAATTTCATGACTGTTTTTTAAACATTATGTTGTATTTATGTAAAAAACTTAGCTAAAATACGCCAAAATTTTGAGCTGGGTTAAAATAGCACTCTAAATATGAATTCTCAAATGGACTTAGAATATAATATGAAAGACAACCGAGTTGAAGAATCGCCAGAAACTGACACCACAGAGCAAAAGCGACAAGCTTATTACCGAGCCTGTATTGCTGAGTTTCAGCAATTAGGTTACCAAGAGCAATATTTAGCGCAGCTCAAAGATGATTTAGTGCCTTTAATGGGCGTTAATCCTCAAGACAAAAACATTTAAATCGTTTACTTTTCAAACCAATTATACAATTAAAGCTGACTTATGTGCGTTCTGTAACCAGATAGTCATTTTTGGCATAAAAGTGTTTGACATATTTTCTGAAATCTTTATTATACGCCCCACAAGACGGAGAGGTGTCCGAGTGGCCGAAGGAGCTCCCCTGCTAAGGGAGTATAGAGTTTGTAGCTCTATCGAGGGTTCGAAT
>NZ_JALNTN010000006.1:69435-195421 GCF_023161905.1 Pseudoalteromonas sp. 2CM41L | reverse complement strand
CTGGTTTAGCGCCAAATGAATCTGAGGTTAGATACCAAGATTCTAAAACTGTGGCCAAAATTAGTTGACCACTACAAATCCTAGTATATATAGCTAATGTCTACACATAGCCTTCTTTCCTGAGTTGATAGTATGGAGTTCTAGTTAATTCAATTTGTAATTGATTCTAAAGCTATTATTTTAGATGGCCACAGAAAAATCAATGTATCATTGGTTATCGCTAATTATCATTAAACTATCAGTTTTTCTTTTTTCATAATTTCATATGATTTAGACAGACAACCAATGAGGAGAAAATAATGTCTAATCAAAATAGTAATCACAAAGCGAATCAAGCAAATAATAATAAAGGCACTTCAGGAAACAACCCTGCTAATGCTAAAGTACATGGTAATAGAGGTAAGCAGATGAACCCAAACCAGAAAAAATAGCTGGGAATGAGGAAGCAGGTGATTATTCATCTGCTTCATTTTAAGGATAATTATGGAAGCAACAACAAGCTCAAAAAAGAATAAGAGAAAGTTCAAACAAACCAAGCAGCTAATAAGACTGGCACTAAATGATGGTTGGACTCAAAATGAAATTAAAGATGCCTGTAGGGTTCAACAATCAATTGTTAGTGGATGGAATAGTGGCTCTAAACAAGGCACTGAACAGCAACTAAAACCCTTACTTGAAATTTATGGTCATAAATTAAGAAGAAACTCTTTTCGTCTCTATTGGAATATTGATCCTGAAACAAATTCAAAAAATTTCTATAAAGTTGAAGGAAAGGTGATATTAAGCCAAGCATTTTTTGATGCTAGACGAGTTAAGTCTCAGTTACTAAAAAAGATTCCTCAGCTTAAGATTGTTATCCATCATCAGGGTAACAACAAGTTCAGAGTTGTGTATCAAAGTCGCCTAATGTTTCAAAATACAAATGCCGAATTAGAATCAACAGTTGAAGACGCTATTTGGGGGTCGGTTGTTTCTGAGCAATTTAGCCTATCAGAGCTGCTAGCTGCTATTGATACATTTTCAGAAACTACTCTAGCTAAGTACCCTAGCGATGCGAATACATTGCCATTTATAGTAAGACAAGCTTTGCTAAATCATGGGTTTGGTATTGACGGAGTTGCTGAATATCCTGCTATTTGGTAAATTAGTGAGACCCCCATAGGAAACTGGCACCTTAACGCCAAAATATGTGGATAAACCACATCAGTTTGAAGCACCTGTATTGGTAAGCCCTGTGACTAGCCAGTTTGCTACCGCAGCGCTATTCAAACATTTTTAGGAGCACATTGTTATTGCTTTCATTAAGCTAGGTCAAAGGTATTGCTGATTAGCCGAAACATACCATGTGATTACGGGATAGGGTGGGTAGGAAAGCCAGCCGTCACTTTTGTGGCCGCTGGCTTTTCGATATTCTAATATTGAAAGTTACTCATTCTTACGTCAGCGATTAGCGTTGTTAACTTGTTTCTTGCTTGCAGAAGCTAAAGTCTCACCTTCTCTTACGGGCAAACTTTATTGTCATTTTTTCTGTTACGGGCAAACTTTATTGTCGCTGCACATAAGTATTTCAGCGTATTGTGATAGATGAGATAAAAATATTACACTCTTAATTAAGGTGATTTTAAAGAGTGTAATATTGGTGCGTATATTTTTGCTGTTAAGTATTGTCGCTACAAGTTTTAATGCATTAGCATCAGAAAACTACAGCGATCATGAAGCGTTTTGCTTGCAACAGCCCAAAACGCACTGTTTAACTTATATTGAAACGCGCCTTAATGAAGTCAAAGATAACCCTGCACAGTGGTACAAAATAAAAACCTACCAATTTGATTACTACTACGACTACCAACAGTTCGAAAACTTACTCAACGCTATTACTCCTTTTTTAGAGCAAGATAAGCTGCCCGATGTATTTAAGCTACAAATGTATTTTTATTACGCGAAAGCACTTAACTATATTGGCAAAAAAGCAGAAGCTAAAACGTATGCCGCTAAAGCGTTTACCCAGTTAGACGGGATATATAATGCTTTTGGTGACCCTTTAAGATTAGTGGAGTTGGCTAACCTACACTATGTGTTTGGTAGTAAAAAAGCAGCGATGCGATTACTAAGAGATGCCGAGCAGCGCTTTGCAAAAAATAATGATCCTATTTTTCATTTAGAGCTGCACATTAACAAAGCGCATATTTACTTAAAGTGGCAGCAATACGAGCACGCAGTAAAAAGTAATTTAATGGCCTATAACGCCATAAAAAACACCAACCACGCTGCTAAAATAGTGCTTGCTAGCGGTAACTTAGCGTACAGTTATCAGCAAAATAAAGAGTATTTAGAAGCTATAAATTATTATAAAACCGCATTCAAATTTACTGAGCCCTCAAGCATTTACCATGCTATTTATAGCTTACGTTTAGCGCAGGTATATTTACAAATAGGTAAAAAGGTACAAGCGAAAGAATGGCTTAGTCGCATTGATAGAAACGCCACCGAGTTTGGTAAAGGCCATGCTGCATTGTATAGCAAGCTGCAGCACGCCCTTAGCAATAATTAATTTGCAATCGCTGCTTTATATGGGGTGTTAACGCCTGCGTAACGCGGGCCAAATATTTCTAAACCTTTAGGGCCTGTAAACTCCTTTGGCGCTGGTAAAATTACAACGGCTACTTTCATGCCTACCTCGTAATTAGGATTAGTAATGGGTGTGCCTGTTTGGCTGTTAATACAGCATATTAAATCAGGAATAGTTACGTGCACTTCATCATTTAAAAACGCGGCCATGTTTTCGTTTTTAACCGTTATTTTGTAGCTGTTATTTATAAACTCGCCTAACCCTTTAAGTGTTACTTCGCCTAAGGTAAAGCCTTCTACGGTGTTAAATTCGAATTTGCTTACCTCGCCTTCAAAGGCAATAAAGCCGCCGCCGTGCTTGGCAATTATGTGTGCTGTGTTAGCGTGCTGCTCGTTGGCTTCACGCATTGCTTTACCGAGTTTAAGGGCTTTACTAATGGTGCCATGAATAACCGCGTTTTTCATTTGCTCAATAGGTAAAATATGATCAATGGCTGCTATGTCGTTACGGCTAATTTTAGCCAGTGCTCGCACGACTGTTTCGGCGCGTAAGTCGTCCATTACATTTTCACAAATAAAGCACTCACCAAATTCATTCGCGGTAATAATGGGCGCTGCGGGTAAGTTATTTAAATAATAGGTTGAATGGGTGATCTCCGGTACTGCGCGCCCAGCGGGGTCGGCATCAATAATGTAGCCGTCAAACATTGCAGCTAAGTAAAACGATACTGCGGTGTTTGAGCCGCCAAGCTCACAACAAATAGTGCCATAAATAGCATCGTTACCTGTGTATTCAAGGGTGCGCTGGTAAGCAGCTAAAATAGCGTGCTTAGTGCTGCGGGGTAGGTTTGCATAAGCGCGTTCTTCTTGTTCACTTAAAGCAGAAATAGCCCCTAACATGTAAGGCGTACAAACAAGCTCTCCCGCGGGGACTTCATCGGCACTAATTAGTTTAAAGCTTTTACCCTGTGCGAGTGCTTCGTCAATATAGGCAATGCCTTCACTTAACTCACCGCCGCCGCCAGTGCCTAAAATGGCGCAGCCGTATAAAATATCAATAAGTTGGTCACGATTAAGAATTTGCATGTGTGTATCGCTATTGGTTAACTCATACCCATCCCCAAAATAGATCACTTAATTAAGCGGATTGGTATAAAAACAGCAGGTATAAAAAAAATACCTGCTGTGAAGGTGAAAAAATTAAAATTGGTAACTGAGCTCAATACCGTAACTACGAGGCTTATTAGGTTGGCGCACTAGGTCTGTAACCCCATCGGCCAGTAGAAAAATATCTTCAATAGCGCGCTCATCCGTAAGGTTGTCTACGTAAACTTGAACGCTCCACTGCTCTGATTTGAGCCCTACACCGGCATTTAGGTAGGTATAACGCGACGACTCAACATCAGGAATATCAATACTGAATGTTTTAGGGCCTTCAATTAATAGCTCAGCGCGCGAGAACAGTGACCATTCTCCGTTGAGTGCTAAGTTATGATTTGCCGACAGCCCGTAGTTATACTCAGGCACCCAAAATTGTGGCCTGCCAGCCAGTTCTGGGCGCAGTGCAAAGCGTTTAATTTCTGAATCAACAATACCTGCACTGAGGTTAATACTTAAATTGCTGGTGGCAGCAAAGGCGGCTTCTAGCTCTAAACCTTTGGTTTGTACTTCGTCAATAGAGAGGTTTTCAAGAGTGAAGGTATCTATATTAAATTGGGTAAATTGCGCATCGTCTTGCTCAATAATAAACGCGGCGCCATTAAGGGTAACTTTGTTATTAAACAAAGCAGTTTTAAAGCCTATTTCGTAGCTGTCAGAAATTTCTTTATCAAAGGTGCGGCTAATACCGTCGGCTGGCTCGTTAAAGCCCCCACTTCTAAAACCACGCGAGTAGCCGGTGTAAAGCAGTAGGTCGTCATTCATTTGGTACGCTAAGGTAACTTTAGGCTGTAATTGGCTAAACGATTTTTTAGCGTAAGTGGCGTCTTTATTGGTTGGGTCGAACGACTCGCGAGTATCGTGATCGTAACGCATCGCACCGGTGAGCTCTAACTGCTCGTTTATATCGTAGTTAAATTGCCCAGCAAGAGCCCATGCATCGCTGCTGTTGTTATCGATAATTGAAAGGTAGGGCTCGTCGTTGGCAAAATCTGCACGCGTTAAAATTTCGGCATCGGTAAAATCATCGTAAAATAATACCGCAGTATCGCGGTCGCGCTGTTGATAAAACGCTGACACCGACCATCTAAAAGCCTGATCCGACTGGGATATAAACCGCGACTCTAGCGTTAACGATTCAATATCGTATAACCCTTCAGTACCAAATGGGGCTCTAAAAAAGCCATCTTCGTCAATAAAGGTGGCATCGGCAGAGTAGTCGCCATCGTAAAAGTGCTCGTTTTCTGAATTGCTGTACGCGGTTACAAACTCAAATTTACCTAAATCGTAATGTTGGGTTAGCTTGGCGCTTAGCTCATATACATCACGCTCATCTTGGTTAATAATATTTTGTGAGGTATTAATTGAAAAGTCTTCAATGGTGTCATCGCTCACCCCTTGGTAGTAAGCAAACCCAGCTTCGCTTGAGGTGTATTTACCTTTAAGATTTATTGAGGTGTCTTCGCTTAGCTCAAACTCTAACTGAGAGAAAACCGATTGCTCTTTTAACGGGTCGGCGTAATCGCCTGTGTAGGTATTTTTAATCAGTCCGTCGGTATCTTTAATGTAACCACCGGCTCTAAAATAAGCGGTGTTTTCATCGTTAAGCGAACCCGATACAACCGCATTCAAATTATACGTGTTGCCATTACCTATTGAGCCTTTAATTTTACCTTCAAAGTCTTCAATAGGTTTTTTAGTTGTCACAATAACCGCACCACCAATGGCGCCGCGGCCATACAGTGCGCCTTGAGCACCACGCATAACTTCAATACGTTCAATATCAACTAGGTCTTGGTTTATAAATTCTAAATCGGGGGCGGTAACACCATCAACTACAAACGCTAATGGCGGATCGCCCACCTGTGGTGTAATTAAGCCACGAATAGTAATACGGGCAAGGCCGGGCCTAAAATTATCGAGCTGCGATAAGTTGGGAGTTAAATTAGCAACATCACGAAAGTTAGTAATACGTGAATTTTCGATTGTCTCGGCGCTAAATGCGGTAACAGAGTCGGGCACGTTTTGTATCGACTCAACACGCCCGCGCGATATCACCGAAATTTTTTCTATAGTGTCAGTTACTGTTTGTTGTTGTTCTTGCGCATGCACATAGTTTATGCACGACAGGGTAACTGCCGATGCTAATAGTGTTTTACGAAAGCGTATTTTGTTGTATCTGCTCATGTTCTATGTCCTAATGTGACTATCATGGTGATGTTACTTAGTGATAAATATTGTCGCTTTTTCAGACAAAATAATATTTTGTAAACCCTTAATACAGCACACACAAATTGCTGAAAATAATGCTTAAGCGCGTAATTTTATGTATTTGTTGACCTTAAATTTACAAAATTCATTATTATTAAATGTGAAACCGGTTATGAAAAAAACGATAAAAATAGACAGGTACAATCAAAAAATACTGGCAATTCTGCACCTAACTGCCGATTTAACAAACGTTGAATTGGCCGAGCAAGTTAACTTGTCGCCCAGTGCATGTTTTCAGCGAGTAAAAGCATTAAAAGAGGCGGGATATTTTAGAACCTTTCATGCTGATATAAATTTAGAGCAAATTTGTGAGCACGTGTTTGCCTATATGGAATTTACCCTAGAGGACAATAACCTAGCAGCGCGGCGTAAGTTTTTAGCTGACATACACAACATTCCCGAAATAATGGATTGCATGCAATTAAGTGGCGATATTGATTATATTTCTTTTTGTTGCTTTGCCGATATTCAAGCGCTTAATGCAATGTGCGACAGGCTAACCGGCAGCTCACAGTATGCAATTAAAAAGCTGACTACACGCATAGTGCTTGAGCGCGCTAAGTTCTTTTTAGGCTACCCGCTGGAAAAACTTAAATGGCGAGACGAAATGAAAGTAGACGATGAAGAGTAGCCCCTAATTTAGATTAATAAAAAGGCGGTTTATGCGCCTTTTTATTGTTTAAAGTTATTGCTGAATAACCGGTTTGGGGGCAATGGCTTTTGCAAACAGGGTATAAATAACGGCCGTTAATATAATGGCGTCAATCACGCTAATACCGCTCATTGATACGTTAAATAAAGTGCCATTACACACCGCATATGCCGCGCCTACAAACCATGCGCTAAATGCGGGAAGTGAAAAGTTAGCGTTATTTGCCAAAGCCGCTGCGTTATAAGCATGGGGTTTAATAAACAGTGCATCAACAATAATTACGCCCGCTACCGGTACAAAAATATCAGACAAAAACGCTAAAAAGCTTATAAACATATCTAAAATATTTATAAAGGCTGCGCCAATTCCCACCAAACCTAATAACACAATAACCCACTTTTTATGCCAATGCGGGAAGGTAGCCTCCACGCTAAGTGCGGTACTGTAAAGGTTTAACGAATTTAAAATCCAGCTGCCTGCTATCACAATAAAAAACGCTGAAAACCCTAAATTAAGCGCAAGCATTAAGCTTAATATTTCGGTTTTTTGCATGGCGGCTGCGGCAAATACAGCCACAAAAATAACCAAAAGCTCAATAACCATATACGCAATAAACGAGGTGTACACGCCGCCACGTTTTTGCTTAGAAAAACGGGTTATGTCGGGCAATATTATTGCGCCAATAATAACGCCGCCAACAATAGCAGCTACACCATCTTCAAGAGAAAGCGCTGCTGATTTTTCTAAATTAATAAAATCGACCAGTGGCATACTATCGAGCGCGCCAAAAAGCATCATAGCGGTGACCGCAGCCAAAATAGGGATCATGATAGAGGCCAGCACATTAATGGCTTTAAACCCATACAGTGTGGTTATGAGCATGGCGCAACCTGCGACTATATCGATGGGCCATTCGGGCATAATAATATTAAATTCTGCACTGAGTAAGCGCACCACGGCATTAGAAAACAAATCAATATTTACGCCAAACCAGCCAATTAAAGATAAAGCAAAGGCAATATTAACAATGCCCGCGCCAGCATTACCAAACGCTATTTTTACCAATAAATAAGAGCTTAAGCGGCTTTTTACACCTATGGTGCCCATGGCCCCACCAATAAGGGTTAATATAAGTGAGCCAATAATTAACGCCCACAGTGTATTACTCACACTTGAACTTTGATGTATTTCTAGGCCGGTGATAAAAGTGGGCAGCGAAAAGCTGAGCATAGCGGCTATGGCTGCAATGCGTGGCCAAGCAACAAGCTCGTTGCTATTAATAGTGTGGGGGTCGTTCCCGTTTGGCATTGCCTGTTTCTCTTTTTTATTATCTTTTATATTACTATACGCCGCTGGCGTGCAAAATTTTTTATTATTAGGTGTTTATTCAAAATATGAGGTTTAAAAAGTAGGGGGCGCACAAAATTATATTTTGTGGTGATTATTTTTAGGGTGTTAAAGGCGTAACTATTTAGGCAAAAAAAACCGCCAAAAAGGCGGTTTAAAGGTCTACACAACACAATTAAATGTTTTACCTTATTGGGTTATTTTAATAACGCCAACACATCAAAGCAGGCACCCATAGTATGGTAATCCGTTTTACCAATTGGGCTTTTCATGGTATCTATTTTTTTGTTATCTACGGTTAAGATTCTAAACCACGCACCGTATTGATGATCAACTAAGTGCTGCCACGAGTACTGCCAAATTTTGTCATACCACTGCTGGTATTTTTCATCCCCTGTGGTTTCATAAAGGTAGGCCGCACAGCACAGTGTTTCGGCTTGCACCCAAAAGTACTTGTCGTCATCGCATATGCTTTTATCTGGCGCAAATCCGTAACAAATACCGCCGTGTTGTTTATCCCACGCAACGTCTATTGAATTATCAAATAACGCTTGAGCGCGCTCGACAAGCCAAGTTTGTGGCTTATGCTTATTTAAAAACATTAATAGTTTTGACCACTCAGTTTGGTGACCTGGCTGAAAACCCCACGGGCGAAATAAATTTTTAGGGTCGTTTTTGTTGTACTCTAAATCAACCTGCCAATTTATATCGTAGTGCTCCCAAATAAGCCCACCCATTAAATTAGCTTGGCGATTAACCATGTTATCAGCCAGTGTGAGCGCGCGATTTAAAAATAGCTTATCTTGAGTTGCTTCATAAGCGGCAATAAGAGCTTCGCACGTATGCATATTGGCGTTTTGCCCGCGATACGGATCGCACTTAGTAAAGTCACTGTTGTGCTGATCTTTATATAAACCCGCTTTTGCATCCCAAAAATGGGTTTCCATTGTTTGAAATGTATCGTTTAGGTATTCGCGTGCCTCTGTAACACCTACGCGGTATGCCCAACTGTAGGCTAAAATCACGAACGCAAAGCCATAGCAGTGGTTGGTATCATCAAGTACAGTGGCGTTACCTTGCTCAACACTTAATAACCAATTGTAACCGCCTGTTTGCTCAACAAAGTGGTGCTTACGAATAAACTCAACACCCGATTTAACGCGGTTTAGGTACTTTTCGTCATTAAAGGTTTGGTACGCACGTGCATAGTTAAATACAAACCGAGTAGAGCTTACTAGGTGGCGAGTTTGCTTATCAAATACCTCACCATTATCCGAAAAGTTTTGGTAAAAACCGCCGTGTTCGTCGTCTATGTTTGGCTCGTAAAACGCCAGCGTATCGGCAATATGTTGTGTTAAAAATTCGCGGCTTTTAAAGTTATCAGGTGTGTGGCTCATAGTGCGCTCCTAAAATCGTTAAGCGATTTTTCGTTAGGAAGAGACGTAAATGCCCCTTTGTACGATGCTGCATGAGCACCACATAACGAAGCAAATTCAAAAATAGTTGTTAGTGTTTCGGGGTTATTGCAAAGCTTACTAAAAGAGCTAGGTGTGAGGTTTTGTAAGCCTAGTTGATACAGCAATCCACCTACAAACGCATCTCCTGCGGCGGTGGCATCAACCATAGTAACCTTTTTAGGGTGAAGCGTTTGCTTGGCATTTTTGGTATACCAATGCATGGGGTTGCCTGCATCGGTAACCACAAATAACTCACAGCCATTATTGAGAGTGTCGGCTATAAATTCTTCACCCGTTTGCTCACCCGCTAAGTATTCAAGCTCTTCTTTAGAGGCTTTAATAATAGAGCAGTGTTTTAGCAAGGGTAAAATGTGTTCACGCGGGTTAGCATTACTAGGCCATAAGTTGAGGCGTAAGTTAATATCAAAACTGACAATTGAGTTATTTTGCTTGGCAAATTCAACCCCATACGCGGTGGTTTTACGTATGCGCTCGTCGGTTAAGGTATTTGAGCAAATATGAAAAATATCGCATTGCTCAAACCATTCACTGCTAAAGTCACTATTAGTAAAGTGCAGATCGGCGGTGTTATCACGGTAAAACTCAAACGTACGGTCGCCGTCCTTATCAAGTGATACAAACGCAAGGGCGGTTTTCGCTTGGTCGGTAAAGCGCATAAAGTCGGTTTTTACGCCTTGCTCTTTTAAGGCGTTATGTAAAAAATCACCAAAGCTGTCGGTGCTTAGCATGCCAGCAAAGTAGGCGTTACCACCTAGCTTTGCAATAGCTACGCTTACGTTTGCAGGCGCACCGCCTGCAAACTTAGTAAACGCTTCGTGCTCGCTGTTGTTTTGGCTTAATTTTTCAGAGAGTAAATCAACCAATACTTCACCAAAACATATTGTGTGTTTCATAATGCTGCCTTAGTTATTAATCAAGTAGCCAATGCAGCGCAATAGCGGCTGTCCATGAGAAATCTTTACCACCACAGCCAGCGCCTGTTTCTGGGTTAAAATATTCGTAGTAACCCGATTTAAGCACTAAATCGCGCGTGTCGTCCTGAATTTTATCTGCCGTGGTCACAAACCCTGCTTCTTTAAGGCCGATGGCTATCATCCAGTTAATGTGTAACCAAATAGGGCCGCGCCAGTAACGCTGTGGCTCGTATTTTTCTTCTTTAGGGTGGGTAGATGCCACACTAAATTGACTCGACTCAATAAAATCTTCTGTTGCGGTATTAATAATACGCGTTTGCTCGTCAGTTGTTAAACCAGCATAAACGGTTAGTAGTGCCGCCGATGTTTTAACTTTCGCTAGGCTGTTGGTTAACACGTTTTTACAGTAAAAGTATTCGCTTTGCTCACACCATAACGTGTTAATTGCTATTTGAGTTAGTTCTAGACGCTGTGCTAAATAATCGGTACGTGCATCGTTTAAACCGAGTTGTTCACCCATTTTGAGTAAATCTTTTGTCGCACGGTGCAAAATAGTAATAATACCTAGGTCGTTCATTTTGTACGGGCAGGTTTCGTAAATTACTTTGCTATCAAAATTGTTACGTTTAAAAAAGTCTACTAGGTATAAGAAACGGTCGTACTCGCTTTTATGCGGGCGCTGCGACGAATCAACATGGCTGGTGTCGCGGCGGGTGTATTCCCAATCAACACCAGGTAGAGCTTCAAGGGCATCATCCCACGATGGGCTGTTATCCATACCCGATTCCCACGGGTGGTAAGTGACCACTAAGCCTGTGTTTTCAGGATCGCGGTCGTTGTACCACCATAAATGGTAATCAACAACTTGAGAAAATAATGCTTTAACTTTCTGCTCTGCAAGGGTTTTATCTTGTGCGCTAGCAAGCATTTCTTTCATTACTGTTGCCACAACCGGTGGCTGCGAAATAGACGTACTTTTAATTTTTTTATCAGAGCCCCACACATCTGGGCCAGGGAAGTAGGTAGTTGAGTCTTTATGAAATAAGATATGTGGCACCATGCCATCATCCCACTGGCCTGAAAATAACACATCAATTTCTTGCCACGCACGGCTCTCGTCAGACTTCATCCACCCTAGGGCTGTAATCGCTGAATCCCAGTTCCACTGAAACGGGTAAAGGCCATGCGTAGGGACGGTATAGCCACCTAAATCGTTTGCTATAAGTGTTTTAGTAGCAAGTTCTGTAAGCGATGCCGCTGTGGCTGCATCAAGTTTACCGTTGATTGTAGTAGTCATATTGGGTGCTCTTTGTGTGTTATTTTCGATTTGGATAATATTAAAGCACTCATTATGGGTTGTAAATGTTTTTTTTCTGTGCTTAAATCCTGTTCGAAGTAACAAAAAACTAACATGTATACTTGATTATTTCGCACTTACTTAGCCACACTCTAAGTAATTACACACAGACAACTAGCACAATTGGAGAATACCCGTGAATAAAACTACGATCGCCTCTATTGTATCTTTATGCCTCACACAAGGCGCGTTTGCCGCAGAAGAGACTGCGCCAGATACAGCAAAAAAAGAAAATAACGTTGAACGTATTATCGTCTCTGGTACCAGCAAAGGACGCGTTATTTCAGATACCCCACAGTCAGTAACCTCTATTAGCGAAGATGAGTTAATAAAGCTTTCATCAAGCAGTCAAGCAGATGTATTACGTTATATCCCAGGTATTAAAGTAGAAGGGGGCGGTGGTGAGGTTGGAACAAACCTACAAGTAAGAGGCTTACCTTCATCGGGTCAGTTTCAGTTTACGCCACTGTCGTATGACGGTTCACCTAGTTTGAGTGTTTTTGGCTTAAACTCATCGGCGTTTGATGTGTACTACCGAAACGACTTAGGTATTGAGCGTGTAGAATTTGTGCGTGGCGGTGTGTCTAACTTATTTGGTCAAGGCTCTGTAGCGGGTATTATTAACTATATTTCTAAAACGGGCAGCGATGATCCGCAAAGTACTGTGCAAATGGAGCTTTCTGATCAGGGTCGTACCCGTTTAGATTTTGCTACAAGCGGGCCGCTAAACGAAGATGGCCTTTATTATGCGCTGTCGGGCTTTTACCGTTACGATGAGGGCCCGTTAGATACGGGGCTTGAGACTAAAGGCACTCAGCTGCGCGGTAATATTCGTAAAGAATTTGATGACGGCTCTGGCTCATTTACGGTGTATGGCCAATACATTGACGACCAAGCGCAGTTTTACCTGCCTATTCCGCTTGATGGCGACAGCCGCGAGCGCTTAACAGGTAACGATGGACGCGAGGTGGAGTCATTACAAACTGCTAATGTGTCTAACCTGTCTTACGATACTGCCAATGGTCGTTATGAATCGCCAATTAGCGATGGGGTGGTAACTAAAGGTGGCTCAATCTCGGTCGTATTTGAAAAAGAGCTCGCTAACGATTTTGCTATTAACATGCGCAGTAAATACGCAAAGTACCAACACGAATTTAATCTATTTTTAGATGGCGACGGTATTATTAATGTACCTGAGAGCCAGGAAGAGTTTTTAGCTAACCGTGGTTTAGGTGATGTAAGCGATGCAGCGTTTACTTACACTGCATCGGGGCAGGCACTGGCAAGCGATGACTTATTATTTGCTAATCGTATTTTAGATAGAGACCGCCCAGCAGAGGATTTCTCGGCCGAATTTAATATTGTTAAAAGTATTTTTGTTGGCGATTTTAGCCACGATATTACCGTTGGTACGTTTTTCTCTCACAGTGAAGCCGATGACGATAACGTTATTACGACCTACTTGGGGGAATTTAACAATAACCCAGAACTGGTTGATTTAACGTACACCAATGCCGATGGTGATGTTGTTCAGTACACACAAAATGGTATTAGTGGCCCAGGTATTTCTTACACCAACCAAACAATTAGCGCTACCCGTCGTGCGCTTTATATAGCGGACCAAATGGAAAGCGATGATTGGATTATCGACTTTGGTGTACGCTATGAAGAAATTGACGGCAAAATTAGCCGTGAAGGCAGCCAAGTTGTACAAATTTCTGATGATCCATCACTTGCGCCTAATTTACAGGTAAACACCACGGGCAGTGGTGTAATGACCTACGGCGAAGTAGACACCTCTGAATTTGCAGTATCGGGTGCAGCCTTATACCGCTTAACCGATAACTTAAACGTATATGCAAATGCATCTCGCGGGTTTTTCTTCCCAGAAATTAGAGGGATTCAGTTTAATGATTTAGGTGAGCCTGCCAGCTACGAAGCCGAAATTGTTGAACAAGGCGAGCTTGGTATTAAGTTTTTTGATAACGACTTTAGCGGTAGCATCGCGTTATTTAGAACCGACTTAAAAGACAGGCGCAGCGTAGACTTTGTTAACGATGGCAACGGTGGGGTATTAGAGCTGCCTGTTATGCAATCAACCAAAGCAACGGGTGTGGAGCTTACGGGTCGCTACGATATTACCGACGAGTGGGCGGTTGATGCCAACATGACCTACACTGACCACGAATTTACTGAGTTTGACTCAGACCCTTCTATTATTGGTAACGAGTTACGTCGTAAACCAAAAGTATTATTTAACTCTTCTATAAGCTACACCGCAGATAATTGGGATGCTGCTTTGTATCATAACTTTACAGGTAAAAACTTTGCTAACGATGCAAACTCTGTAGAGCTTGATTCATTCCACTTGTTTAGATTTGATGCGGGTTATAACTGGCAAATCGCCCCAGAGCAAACCGTACGTTTAAGCGTAGGGGTATTTAATTTGTTTGACTCTGATGGTGTTACCGAAGGCTCGCCGCGTTTAGGTAATAGCCAAACGTCAGACAATCCTTACTTTGTAGGCCGTCCAATTCTCCCACGACGCGTTACATTTAGAGTCAAATACGACTTTTAAATAAATGCTTTACGCCTATTAACCTGTTTTGGGGTTAATAGGCTTTTTGCATTGTGATGCATTTTTCAGCTAAGTTAGCGATAGGCTTGTTTTTAGGGACTGTTTTAGAAGTAAGCATATAGCTGTTTAGTTTTTTATTTTTGAGAAGGCGCTGTGTTTTCTTAATGTGAATACGCGAAATAATTATGAATATATTAGATTTTTCAATAGTTGCTCTTTACCTTGGTGCCTTATTGGTAATGGGGTTTATGCTACGCGAACAAACCAATAAAAGTGATTACTTTTTAGGAGGCAAAAGCTTAGGGTGGAAACCTTTAGCTTTGTCGGTAATGGCCACTCAGCTTTCGGCTATTAGCTTTATTTCGGCTCCTGCATTTGTTGGTTTGCGTGAAGGCGGTGGTATGCAATGGCTCTCGTATGAGTTAGGTGTGCCGCTGGCGATGATTTTAATTTTAGCGACTATTTTACCTAAGCTTTATAAAAGCGGCATTGTAAGTATTTATGATTATTTAGAAATGCGTTTTGGTCGTTCTACCCGTGTGCTTATTAGTGTGGTGTTTCAGTTTAGCCGCGCATTTGCCACCGGTATTATGATTTATGCGGTATCGCTTATTCTCCAGGGCACTATGGGTATAGAAGCATGGCAAGCCATTGTGCTTACCGGCGTGATCACGGTGTTATATTCACTGCAAGGCGGTATGAAAGCCGTGGTGTATGGTGATGCAATTCAAATGATCATCATTGTACTAGGTACTATTGCTTGTATTGGCTTTGGACTTTATCACTTAGGTGGGGTTGATACCTTTATTGCTAATGTTGATTCGAGCCGATTAGAAGCCATAAAATTTGATTCGTTTGGATTTAGTGGCGATGGTTTTGGCTTTTTACCTATGATTTTTGGTGGTGTGGTGCTTTACGCCTCTTACTATGGGTGTGACCAAACACAAGCGCAACGTGCACTTAGTGCAAAAGATCCTAAAAACTTACGCTACATGATTTTAGCCAACGGCGTAGTACGTTTTCCTATTACTATTTTATATTGTGTGTCGGGCTTAATTGTAGGCACACTGGCTATGAGCAATCCTGAATTTTTAGCCAAAATTCCAGCCGATAACCCAGATTGGATGATGCCAATCTTTATTTTAGATTACTTACCACATGGCTTAATTGGTTTATTAGTGGTGGCTATTTTATCTGCGGCTATGTCATCACTTAGCTCTGCTATTAACTCGCTTTCGGCGGTAAGTATTGAAGACTACAGCCGTATTTCAAATAAAGAGCTAGACCAACCAACCTACTTAAAATTGGCTAAATACTTAGGGCTTATTTGGGGTGCAATTACGTTAATTTTATCGCTTTATGCCGGTGATATAGCGCCAACTATTATTGAAGCCATTAACAAAGTAGGCTCGTTATTTTATGGCCCAATACTGGCGGTATTTTTAATTGCCGTAGTTAGTAAGCGCAGTGCTGCGCTGCATGCAAACATAGGCTTAATTAGTGGTGTGTTAATTAACTTGTTGGTGTCGGTATTTGCGCCAGACGTATTTTGGTTTTGGTGGAACTTTATTGGCTTTGTGGCTACAGCGGTGATTACCCTTACGACAAGCATTGCGATTCCACGCGAAGTAAACGAGGTTGCTAAAGCGCAAAACGCTGAGACTATCTCAAACTCAATTTTAACCGGTAAAGATATCGTTATGCTGCTTAGCATGTTTGTTGTGATGGTATTAATTTGCCTTGCTATTCCATCAATTTTTTCGTGAGCGTTAACCCATGGATTCTAAAAAGTCATTTTTAATCGATTTATTTACCACGGCGGTAAATGCCTGTAAACCCAGTGCGTGTATGAGCAAGTACTTGGAAAATATAGATGCCAGTAATGGTTTATGTGTGGTGGGCGCCGGTAAGGCCGCCGCCGAAATGGCCGCAGAGGTTAACCGTTTTTATGGTGATAAATGCTTTGGTGCGGTAGTGACACGTTACGGCTACGAAAGTGCCGGCGATACTGGGCGCATTAAAGTACTTAGTGCTAATCACCCAACGCCAGATGATAACAGCTTAGCAGCAGGTAAAGAGTTATTGGCGCTTGTAAAAAATAACCCGGCCGATATTCCTATTTTGTTTATTATATCAGGCGGCGGCTCGTCGCTTATGTGTTTGCCGGTAGATGATGTACCGTTTGAGCAAAAGCAGGCGCTTAATCAGTTTTTACTTAAAAGCGGTGCAAGCGTTGATGAAATTAACGTTGTGCGCAAACAGCTCTCGCTTGTTAAAGGCGGTAAGTTAGCACAAGCGGCTAAATCGGATTATGTCACGCTGATTATTTCGGATGTAGTAGGGGATAAGCCAAGTGACATTGCATCAGGCCCCACAATTAGCGATAACAGCACTAAAGCCGATGCGCTGGCTATTTTACAAAAGTACAACTGGCCGGTTATTAACGAAATTGAAGCGCATTTATTAAAGCCTGAGCAACCACGCGCAGCTGATACCCAAGGCAAACACTTTATTGTGGCTAATGCCCAGCTCGCGATTGACAGTGCTATTGATGTAGCGCAGCACCAAGGCTGGGATACGCAAGTACTTGGGTACGACATTCAAGGTGAGGCAAAAGAGGTTGCCCGCGCACATGCTAAAATTGCCCTTGAGCAAAAAGCGCAAGGTAAGCGCGTTATGTTGTTCTCTGGTGGTGAGCTTACAGTAACAGTAGCCGATGTTTATGGTGATGGCGGCCCTAATCAAGAGTACTTAATGGCATTGGCAGAGGCACTTAACGCCGAGGCGGGTATTTATGCCATAGCCTGTGATACCGATGGTGTAGATGGCAGTAAAGATGTTGCCGGTGCGTATATAAATAGCAGCACGATTGCGCGCGCACTTGATGTTGGCGAAAACTTACACGCTCAGTTAGAAGGCCATAATAGCCATCAGTTTTTTAAAGCCATTGATGATTTAATTATTACTGGGCCAACAAATACTAACGTTAACGATTTTAGAGTGATAGTGGTTGAGTAGGCGCGCTCGCCTACTTGTTCTTTAAAGTGGTTTAACGTAACCTTGTGCTCCAATTTTATTAGGGTTAATAGCTATGTTTTCGCTAAATAACAGTAACTTATTACGCTCAGGATTTGAGCTTGGAAAAGGCGATAAACTTTTTCAAGACATTGAACGTGATATTATTAAGGTGGTGTTTTGGGAGCAGTGTGTAACACAAAGTCATATTGTGAGCGCCACCCGAATTCCGCAGCAAACTGTCTCGCGTTTACTTAAATCGTTAACTCAGCATGGCGTAATAATGCAAACCGATACGCTTATCCCTAATAAAAAGGGTAAGCCTGGGTTTGGTATTGCGCTTAACCCCGAATATGGCTTTACCTTTGGTTTAGCTATTTTGCTTGATGCTATTTCTGTAGCGGTCATGGATTTTACTGGCAAAGTTATTTACACCCATATGCAGCTTATGTCAGACATGAGTATTAATAACGTGCTTAAAAGTGCGCAAAAGCTGGTGGACGATATAAGCGCAGAGCATAATATTGCGAGCGAAAAAGTGCTGGGTATGGGCGTGGGTATATCGGGCTTTTTTAGTTCTATGGACGGTAAAATGAATACCCACCATATGCTAGAGGAGTGGTCGCAGGTTGATATTATCGATATTGTCTCTAAGCATTTTCAACTCCCTACGTGGGTGGTGAATGACGCCACAGGCGCCGCCGCTGGCGAAGGGGTTGCAGGTATAGGCCGCGAGTATAAAAACTTTGTGTATATGTTTGTATCGGCCGCATTTGGTGGCGGAATCGTAAATAACGGCGATGTACTGCGCGGTACTTACGGTAATGCTGGCGAGCTTGGCGATATGTTACCGCCAAAGTTATACGCTCATCCCAATTTAGAGTTACTAAAGCGTATTTTGAAAAAAAATGGTGTAGCGGTTGATTCAATTTACGACCTGCACGATAACTTTGACCCCGAATGGCCAGGCGTAGAAGAGTGGCTATTTAAAGTTCAAGACTCGTTTGATTTAGTAGCAACTTGTTGCTCGGCGCTATTAGATGCAGAAGCGATTATTATTGGCGGCCATATACCTAAAGAGCTGGCTGAAAAAGTGATAGCGCGTACTGAGGTTTACGCACAATTTAGACGCGGTGCTAAACGCCCAATGCCTAAGTTGGTGGTCTCAAACATTAATAACTTTCCGGTCTCCATTGGTGCAGCCACTTTGCCATTTAGAGAGCTGTGTTTGTAGCTTAATAATAGAAACTTTAAAACAAAAAGCCGATATTGATTTATACAATATCGGCTTTTTAGTATTTAAACCTATTCCTTAACTAAGTGTTATTGCGAATGGGTTTTACTCTTCAACGAACGGTTCACCTTCTGTCATCCACTTAGCGGCTGGCTTGCCTTTTAAGTAATGGTCAAAGTACTGCATCATACGCACTGAAAAATCGACCTGATTAGGAAACTTTTTCAAATGATGTGGTTCACCTTCGTATTGTAAAAAAGTGGCGTCTTTACCCGCACGGCGCAGGGCTAAGTAATATTGCACACCTTCGTGCCAAGGTACTGCGTCGTCTTTATCCCCAAACATAATTAAAATAGGGGTATTTACTTTATCGGCAAAAAACACTGGTGAGTTTTCGATGCATAGCTCGGGTGCTTCAAATAAATTTTTACCTATGCGGCTTTGCCCTGTTTCGTACTGAAATTGACGCGCAAGGCCCGACTTTAAACGTATGCCGCTGTATGCACTGGTCATGTTTGATACCGGCGCGCCCGATACAACCGCTTTAAACATATCTGTTTGGGTGATCATAAACGCACTTTGATAACCTGCCCATGAATGCCCTTGTAGGCCTATTTTATCAGGGTCGGCTATGCCTAGGTCTATAAGCTTTTGCGTGGCGTTGATCATGGTTTGCGTTGACGATTTACCTGGGTGGCCTATTTCAAAGCGAATGTCAGGTAAAAAGATGGCGTAGCCATTTGAGGTAAACATAGGGAAGTTAGGACGATGATTTAGCTCCATTTTAGGAAAGTCATACATGCGCTGGCTCATATAGCGGTAAAAATACACAACAACTGGCACTTTATCGCCTTTTTTGTAGCCTGCAGGTTTAATTAATACCCCTTGTAGGTCTTCGCCATCAAAGCCTTTGTAGCTAATTAGCTCTGGCTTTTCGCCCCAGGCAAAATCCGCCATTTGTGGATTTAAGTTGGTGACTTTTTTAGGTGCTGTAAAGCTAAAGTCGCTTTGGTAGTAATCAGGAAACTGATGATAAGTTTGCTCGGTAAAGAGGTATTTATCGGCATGTTTTGCCTTTTTAACTACATCAATACGTTTTTTGCCACTCAGTACATTAGTAACCGTTTGTGAGGCTAAATCAAGCTTGGCTACTTCACGTTGCTTTGATTGTAAGTTAACGGCTGATACAAGTAATGTATCGTTTTGGGCAAAGCCTACTTGGTTTTTATCAAGCTTAATAACGCGATATTGCGTATTACTTGGTTTACCATTAGTTAAACGCTCAGCGCGTTGAGTGTTGACATCAAACGCCCAAATATCGTATTTGCTATAAACCAATACTTGGCTGCTGTTATTTAACCAACCGGCAAACCCATAGCCAGGTTGCGGTGATGGATAGTCGTGTTTGTCATCGGCAAACGTGGCATTAATAGCTTTGCTAAGAGCGGTAACTTTGTTGGTTTTTAAATCTTTAAGTTGTACTTGGCTTTGTGCAAAGTACGCTGCATAGCGCCCATTAGGTGCAAGGCTTGGTGTAAACGGTGAGTTTTTAATAATGGGAGTTTGCTCACCGGTATTAATGTTTATGCTGTAGTAGTCGGCAAAAAAGCCACCGTACATAATTTTTTCTAGGTGGGCTTGGTTAGAATAGCCTAATACACTTTGGCTACGATTAGTGTTAAGCGCTAAATCGCTGACTTTTTCATTGCTTAGTTGTACTGCTTTTTGGCTTTTTAAATGAAAAACAGCGCTGTAATGGCGGTTTTTATTAACCTTGTTCCACTGTTGTTCTTCTCGTGGTTTTATTTGGGCATCGTTGTTGTGCCACACGTTTAGCGCTTTATGTTCACGAATCGTGTCAAAGTCATACAGTGATGCTTCGTCGGTGTACTCTTTTGCTTTTATTTTAGCGGCCAGCTTTGGGTGGTTTTCAAAATATAAGCGCTCGCCATTTTCAGACCAGCTAATCGATGCTGTTTTACCTATTACCCACTCTTTATTAGGGGAGTCAATAGTGCTAAGGGTGTTATTTTGCCAAAGCTTTAGAGAGTATTGTCTGCGACGCTCATCATCGTTTACGTAGTTACCGAGGTTAAATGCGGCTATTTCTTTATCAGGGTGCCAACTAATTGATTGTGCAACCACGCCTGGCTCATCAATTAATACGCTTTGCGCAAAGTTATTATTAAGTTCAAGCAGTACAAGCTGATTGTTGTTGCCATCACTAAAGCTTTGGTTGGCAAGTAGCTGTGCGCCACTTGGGCTTAGCGCATAACTAAATACATTATTTAAGCTGTGGGTGGTGCTGTTTTTTAAGTTTATTATTACTAGCTCAAAGCTTTTATCTTTTTTATCTGGTGTGATAGCGCTTTTTTCTTCGCTGTTATCTTCAGCAGGTGTGTCTTTTTCTGCTTTTTTATCAACTCGATAAGCAAGCCACTGGCCATTGTTACCTAAAACATAGTCTTTTACGTCGGCAAATTGCTGTTTCTCGCCGGTTTGGGTATTGACTAAAATGAGGTTATTTTTAAGTGATGACTTTTTCTCGCTGGTCTCTTGCTCAAGCAGGGTGGGTACTTGTGTAAATGCCACCCAATTAGCCGCTTTGTTAATAACGGGCTTGGTGCCGCGCTCCACGGTGCTAATAAGGGTATTTGTTGTTAAGTCATAAACCTGCCCATTTGCATTGCCACGGTAGGGTTTAGCGCTAAAGCTGAGGATTTTACCATCATCTGAAAGTTGGGTGTTTTTTGCGTACTTAAAATCGAATACGTCTTTAAATTCTAACGGCTTTTGAGCCCAAGCAGCCGGGCTCGCTAAGCTTGCAAGCAGTGCAGAGCTTAAAAAGGTGAGCGTTGTTTTCATTATTGATTCTCGTTTTTCACAGTACTTTTAATGTAATAAGTATTGTAGCGAGTTTGGTTTATATTTCGAGCGGATCAGATAAGCGGTATAAGAAAAGGGACGAAAGGGTAAACGTTAGCGCGATTAACTAGCGCTAACGGTAAAATAATAAAGTAAGGTTATAACCAAATTTTTTGTAGTTCAGGCCATTGTTTTTCAAATTGCGAACTTGGCTTTACTTTAAAGTCGCTGCGCACAAACTGGTTCATTTTACCTTCAACATAGGCAAGTAAAAAGTTAGCAAGGGTTAGTTCGTCACTTTGAAAGGTTTTACCTTCACGAAGTTTGCGCTCGCGCAGTACTTGTTTAAATTGCGTTTCTAGCTTTTCGAATAGCCCTTGTACACGTTCTCGTAAACGCTCTTGCTCGCCTTGCAGGGCGTCGCCGGTAAGTATGCGTGTAATACCTGGGTTTTTTTCTGCAAACGTTAGTAGCAACAACAAAATATTATAAACGCGTGTTTGGCTTTCTTTTTCGTTTTCTAAAATAAGGTTAATGCGCGATAAAAGCGTGTCTTCGATAAACTCTATTAGGCCTTCAAACATGCGTGCTTTACTTGGAAAGTGACGGTAAAGCGCAGCTTCAGACACGCCCACTTCAGCAGCAAGCTTTGCAGTTGTAATCCGTTGTCCTGGGCTGGTTTCTAACATTTGCGCGAGGGCTTGCAGTATTTGCTCTTTGCGATTACTTCTTTTTGTCGCAGGCATGAACCTTCCTTTTTTATTTGTTATTTTTAGCTGCTAATCATTTTTTGTTCAAATGAGTGGCTTATGTTAATGTTTTATTCAGTTTGTTTCCAGCACTTTATAGTTGCTTGGCAAGTTGTTTAATTACCTCAAGAGCAATGCGTGTTTTACTATTTACCGCAAGTGCTAACTGCTCATTTTGCCAGTAAAGTGTTAAAGCATTGTGATCGGAATTAAACCCTAAACCACTTTGCGATACATCGTTAGCGCAGATCATATCGAGATTTTTATTTTTAAGTTTACCCTTTGCATAGCTCTCCACATTTTGCGTTTCAGCAGCAAAACCCACAGTGTAAGGGCGGTTTTGCGTTAAGTTTGCCACGGCGGCTATTACATCGGGGTTTTTAACAAGGGTGAGGGTAAGCTCATCGCCTTGTTTTTTCATTTTTTGAGTTGCTACATTAGCCGCTCTATAATCGGCTACGGCTGCACAGCCAATAAAAGCATCAGAGAGTGGGGCATAGGTTAATGACTCATTTAATAGCTGCTCAGCGCTTTCAATGTTTATTAAATTAACGCCAACAGGGGCTTTGATAGTGACAGGCCCTGAAATTAAATTGACATGAGCGCCAAGCTTTAAAGCGGCCTCAGCCAGGGCAAAGCCCATTTTTCCTGAGCTGTGATTAGAGATAAAACGTACAGGGTCAAGTGGCTCGCGGGTTGGCCCAGCCGTAATTGTAATGGTTTTACCTGCTAATAATTGCGGCTGATCTGTAGCAGTGCACAAAGCCACAAGCTCATGCGGCTCTAGCATGCGCCCAGCTCCTACATCGCCACAGGCTTGCTCGCCTTTGCCTGGGCCCCAAATAAGTACGTCACGTGCTTTTAAAGTGGCTAAATTTGCTTGTGTTGCAGGGTGTGCATACATTTGCTGGTTCATTGCTGGGGCTATTGCCACTTTAGCAGGGGTTGCCAGTAATAGTGTGGTAAGTAAATCATCGGCTATGCCGGCGGCCATTTTGGCAATGGTATTACTCGTTGCAGGCGCGACTAAAATTAAATCAGCCCATTTGGCAAATTCTATGTGGCCCATTGCAGCCTCTGCTGAGGGGTCAAGTAATGAATCAGACACCATTTCACCACTCACCGCTTGCATGGTTAATGGGGTTATAAAATGTTTAGCTGACTCGCTCATAACTACTTTTACTTCGCAACCTGTCTCTTTTAAGCGCCTAACGAGCTCGGCACATTTATAGGCCGCAATGCCGCCGGTGATGCCAAGTACGATTTTTTTGTTTGTTAAGTTAGTCATGAGTGTTTTTTGCTTGAGTGTATATGCAGGCTAAAATAACAAATCTTTGTGCTTTGAGCTAAGTTTTTAGGATTAAATAATCAGGCTAATTTTAAAAATTGCATTACAGTTATAAGACTGTTTTTTAATCATCAAGGATGAATAATGCAATTAACATCGTTACCTAACTCACTTCGCCCACGCGAAAAACTCATTGCAAAAGGCCCTAAAGCATTGACCGATGCTGAGTTATTAGCGATATTTTTGCGTACGGGCTTACCCGGTATGAATGTGATTGAGCTTGCACAGCACCTGCTTAACGAAAACAAAACATTGCATAATTTATTTAACGCCAGCCAAGATGAGTTTTGCGCACAAAAAGGGTTAGGGATGGCAAAATATGTGCAATTGCAAGCGGTGCTTGAGCTGAGCCAGCGTTACATGCAGGAGCGTTGCCAGCGCGATGCGGTGTTTAATTCGCCAAATGCGGTGTATGAATATTTAACGCTGCAAATGCGTGGGCTACAGCAAGAAGTGTTTATGGTGCTTTATCTCGATAGCCAAAACCGTTTAGTAAAAGACGAAATTTTGTTTTATGGCACGATAAACTCAGCCAGCGTTTACCCCAGAGAAGTCCTAAAAGCGGCCTTAAAAAATAATGCTGCGGCCATTATTTTGGCACACAATCACCCAAGCGGGATTGCTGAACCAAGCCAAGCAGATAAACTTATCACTAATAAATTACAACAAGCACTGCAATTAGTAGACATAAATGTGCTTGATCACATCATTGTAGGAGGAGAAACGTGTGTTTCTTTTGCACAGCGAGGCTTGATTTAAGGTTGCTTGATGAATAAGTGTGTTAAAAATGAGCGGTTTGGACGGTTTTAGTAAATTAGTTTAATTTAAATGCAGTTTTTACTTTCCCTAAGGGCATTCGATCTTTATAATTAGCCGCTATCAAATTTACATATGAGCTGGTTGGATAGATCAGTATTTGATCTTTGCCTGTAAAAGCTGTATAAAGAGCGCCCTTCGATTTATCTAGGGCACAAATACATGGCCTTAGGTTAAATTAAGCTCGAGCGAAGTTATTGGAGATATATAGACATGTCTAAAGTATGTCAAGTTACAGGTAAGCGTCCAACGGTTGGTAATCACCGTTCACACGCGAGAAACGCGACTAGACGTCGTTTCCTACCTAACCTACAAACACACCGTTTTTGGGTTGAAAGTGAAAAACGTTTTGTAACACTACGCACTACTACTAAAGGTATGCGTATTATCGATAAAAAAGGCATCGACGCGGTACTTACAGATATCCGTGCTCGCGGCGAAAAAGTTTAAGGAACTGAATCATGCGCGATAAAATCCGTTTAGTTTCAACTGCTGGTACTGGTTTTTTCTACACTACCGACAAAAACAAGCGTAACATGCCTGAAAAGATGGAAATCAAAAAGTTCGATCCTAAGGCTCGTAAACATGTGATTTTCAAAGAAGCTAAAATCAAGTAATTTAGTTTTCTTTCAGAATTGTAAAAACCCAGCTTATGCTGGGTTTTTTGTTTTTAGCACTTATCAATATTAAACAGCCCCTAAAATATTTTATTAAATCAACAGATATAATTTAGGCATAAAAAAACCTTGCAGGTAAAACCCACAAGGTCATTATTTTTACAGCTTACTGTGCCGGCAATAGCAACTTGTTTACTTATGATATCTCAAGCACGTTTCTACTTCGTTTTTAGAGCCTAATATTACCGCCACACGCTGGTGGATTGCATCGGGTTGAATATCCATAATACGCTCAGTACCCGTAGAGGCGATACCACCTGCTTGCTCAACTAGCATAGCCATGGGGTTGGCTTCGTACAGTAAACGTAGCTTATTAGGTTTATTTGCATCTTTGGTGTCGGTTGGGTAGGTAAATAAACCACCACGGCTAAGTACACGGTGCACATCGCCAACCATAGCGGCAATCCAGCGCATGTTAAAGTTTTTAGCACGTGGGCCGGTATCGCCAGCGAGTAAGTCATTAATATAGTTTTGCATTGCGCCCTGCCAATGACGCTGGTTTGACGCATTAATGGCAAATTCGTTTGTATCAGCAGGGATAGTGGCAAAGTCTTGTGTCAGTAAAAAGCTACCTTGGGTTTTATCTAGCGTAAACATGCGTGTGCCTTTACCTGTAGTAAGTGCAAGCATAGTTGATGGGCCGTAAAGCACGTAACCTGCAGCAACTTGTTTGTGGCCTGGCTGCATAAAAATACTTTGATCGGCGGCATCTGAGCCTTCTGGGGCTTCCATAATTGAAAATATAGTACCCACTAGCGAGTTAATATCGGTATTTGATGAGCCATCAAGCGGGTCAAACGCCACAATGTATTTAGCGTCTTGGTTGCCAGCTACTGTGTAGTCTTCCTCTTCTGAGGCGATGGCTTTAACTGACCCAGACTCCAGTAAAATATCTTTTAAAAGCTGATTAGAGAGTACATCGAGCTTTTTTTGGGTTTCGCCTTGAATGTTTTCATCAAGCGTTGAGCCTAATACGCCTGAAAGCGCACCTTGGCCAACACGAAACGAAATTTCTTTACATGCTGCTAAAATGGTTCTAATTAACGATAAAAGTTCTCTAGGACAACCGTCTTCTAGTAATACTGGTGGGAGTCTACGCATTCTATTTTCCTGATAACGTGTACTAGCTAATCTAAATGTGAGAGAGATTAACTTAGTGCGCTGAATTTCGTCTTAAATACCTGTATTGTTTAAATAGCACTGTAATAATGGTGCCACCTAATCGTACTTAAAACGCCAATAACAAAGATAAGATTATGAAAAAAATACCACTAATAAGTTACATATTCTTTACTGTGCTGTGCTCTATGATAACCCAAGCGCACGCAGCAATTAAGCCTATAGATGAATTTACTGCGCAAATGAATCACTTTCCTGGGTACTTTTCGTTTTATTACGATACTCAAAACGGCAAAGTATTTTTAAAAGTAGATAAATTAGAGCAGCAATTTTTACTTCAGCAAAGCTTACCCTATGGTGTTGGCTCTAACGATATAGGCTTAGATAGAGGCCAACTTGGTAACACGCATTTAGTTCAGTTTGAGCGTTTTGGCGATAAAGTAATGTTGCGCGCGCTAAATACATATTATCGCGCTAATACCACTAACAAAGCTGAGCAGCAAAGTATTAAAGAGGCTTTTGCATCCAGTATTTTAGCGGGCTTTAAAGTGGTAGCGCAAAGCGAAAAAACGCTCCTGATTGATTACACACCCTATTTATTAAGCGATGTACACGGGGTAAGCCGTACGCTTGCAGCGCGCAAGCAAGGCAGCTTTAGCCTTGATGAATCACGCAGCGCTGTATATATGAATCGCTCAAAAGCGTTTGTAAAAAATACCGAGCTTGAAGCAGTATTAACGTTTAAGGGTACTAAACCAGGTAAATTTGTGCGCCAAGTAAGCGCCGATGCATACGCACTTACTGTACATATGCACCACTCACTTATTAAATTACCTGATGATAAATACACGCCACGCAAATTTGACCCGCAATCAGGATATTGGAGCATTGAGCATAAAGACTATGCAGCCCCCCTTGGTGAATCTATGTTTGTGCGCTATATACCGCGTCATCGCTTAGCTAAAAAAGACCCAAGTTTACCGATTAGTGAACCCGTTGAGCCCATTACTTACTACCTAGACCCTGGCGTGCCTGAGCCGGTTAAAAGCGCGTTACTTGAAGGCGGTAAGTGGTGGAATGATGCCTTTAGCGCAGCAGGCTATAAAAACGCATTTATAGTCAAAGTATTGCCGAGCAATGCTGATCCTATGGATATTCGCTATAACGTTATTCAGTGGGTGCATCGTGCTACACGTGGATGGTCTTACGGAAGCTCTGTTATAGACCCTCGTACCGGCGAAATACTCAAAGGGCATGTAACACTAGGCTCATTGCGTGTACGCCAAGATATTTTAATTGCAGAAGCCCTTGGTGCGCCTTATTTAAAAGGTAACGAGGTGGCTAAAAACTTACAGGCAATGGCACTTGATAGGATTCGCCAGTTAAGTGCACACGAAATTGGCCATACGCTGGGCATTGCACATAACTTTGCAGCCTCGGTGGGGGATAGAGCGTCAGTTATGGATTACCCGCACCCACTACTTAGCTTTAACGAGCAAGGCGAGCTTGATGTAACCCGCGGCTATGCAAGCGGTATGGGCGTATGGGATACCCAAGTTATTAAGTATGGTTACAGCGACTTTACTAATCAAGATGAAAGTGCTGAGCTTGCAGCAATATTAAAAGAGAACAAAACAAAGGGCCTTGAGTTTATATCTGATAGCGACGCACGCGCAAAGGGCGGGGCACACCCTACAGCGCACTTATGGGATAACGGTACTAACCCAGCGCAAGAGTTACTTAGAGTGCTTGATGTACGTAAAAAAGCGCTTTCGCAATTTGGTATTAACAACATTAAAATGGGCGATGCACTCTCGCAGTTAGAAGAAAAACTCGTGCCGCTTTATTTATTTCATCGCTATCAAGTAGAGGCTGCAGTTAAGCTAATTGCGGGGGTTAACTACGAATACGAAACACGTAACGGCTCACCTGCTAAGGGCGCACAAGTGGTTGCAAAAGCGCAGCAGCAAGCGGCGCTTAGTGCTATTTTAACAACATTAAAACCGGCTAATTTAATTTTGCCTGAGTCGGTGTTAGCGCTTATTCCGCCAAAAGCATATGGCGAGTCTAAATCGCGTGAAAGCATAACAGGGCGTACGGGTATAACACTTGATGCGATGGCCTTGCCAGAAGTAGCTACGCAGCATAGTTTATCGTTATTATTAAACCCACAGCGTTTAAATCGTTTAGCTCAACAACAAGTACGTAATTATAATTTTTATAGCTTAGATGAGTTGCTAGAGCAGCTTTACAGCCAGGTGTTTAATGTGTCATCACCTAATACAATGAAAGGCAAAATCACCCAGCGGGTGCAATTTTTAACTGCAAAAAATATGGCTGATTTAGTCACTAGCGACAAGGTAAGTCCAGAGGTGCAGGCGCAGTTACGTTTCTACTTGGTAAAACTAAGCAAAGAGTACAATCAAAACTCAATGTTAAGTAATACCAGTGTAGGAGAAAGCGCATTTAAACAGTATTTAGCAGAGCAAATAAAACAGTTTTTAAAAGTAGGTAAGTGGCCTGAAAACTTCAGTGGTTTACCAATGCCACCGGGCTCACCAATTTAATTATATGTTTTAGTGTGTAGTGGCTACTTAACCTCAGTTCAGGTTGCTAAATAAGTAGCCACGTTGCGGTGCCTAAAAAGGCAAAAATACCGACAATATCAGTTACTGTTGTAAGTACAACACTACCGGCAAGTGCAGGGTCTATATTCATTTTTTTCAATAAAATAGGAATACATGCGCCAGCAACACCAGCCACTACAAGGTTCATAAACATTGCAAATGCGAGCACGCCGCCAAGCATAAAATCCCATTGCCAAAGCGCAATTACACTGGCTATAAGTATTGACCAAATAACCCCGTTTAATGCGCCTATCGCCAGCTCTTTAGCCATTAAAAATCGTTGGTTAGTTTGGTTAATATGGCCCACGGCAATACCGCGAATAACCAGAGTTAAAGATTGGCTACCTGCTACACCACCCATTGAGGGCACAATGCCATTGAGTACAGCTAAAATAGGTAATATATCTAAGGTGCTTTCAAAAAAGCTGGCCACAAAGGCGGCAGCTAAGGCTGTGAGTAAGTTAACGCCAAGCCATACTGAGCGTTTTTTTGAGCTTTTTAAAACAGGTGCAAAGGTATCTTCTTCATCATCAAGACCGGCAAGGCTTAATAAGCTGTGCTCTGCATCTTCACGAATAACATCAACAATATCATCAATAGTGACACGCCCAAGCAAGTGGGCGTTATCATCGACTACAGGGGCCGATATCCAGTTATGGCGCTCAAACAACTGAGCAACTTCACTTTCATCCATCGAAATAGGGATAGACTCACAGTCTTCATCCATTAAATCTTGAACAATTTTTTCAGGCGGATTAGTTAACAGTGTACTAAGTGATAATGCACCTAAAAAACAGTTATGTTTATCAACAACGTATAAATCATCGGTGCCCTCTGGCAGCTCACCGCGTAGCCTAATATAACGCAGCACAACATCAAGTGTAACGTCTGGGCGAATGGTCACCGTATCGGTGTTCATTAGCGCGCCTGCAGAGCGCTCTTGGTAAGATAAGGCCTGTGTAGCGCGTTCGCGGTCTTGCGTATCCATAGCGCTAACCACATCTTTGTACACGGTATCAGGTAGGCTACGTAGGACTTCACCTAAATCATCGTGGCCCATATCCTCAGTGGCCGCGGCAATATGCTCAGGTTCCATTTGTGCAATGATACCTAAGCGTACATCTTCAGAGAGCTCTTCTAGCACATCCCCTTGCACATCTGGGTCAACCAGTTGCCAAAGCATGCGTCTAATTTTATGCGGAGAGGATTCAAGCAGCAGTGCTGTATCACAAGGTGCTGTTTTTGCTAGCATGCGTCTTACTTGAACAAATTGCCCACTATTAAGTGATTTAGTCACTTGTTTTAGTTGCTGTAGTGGATAGTCTTGTTCAAACGCTTCTGGCATTGGCATCCTAAATATTTTTGTGTAATGGAAAGGTGTTTAGTAAGTGGAGTTGCCCACTGTTATTTTCTTTATTTTTTGTGCTAAACCCAATGCTGGGACTAAATTAGTGTTTAAAATTAAGTAACCAAATTTAGCAGGGGCATGGCTTTATTATCCTAAATTAAAGCACTAAATTAGGCGAGTCGGAATACCCTAATTTACTAAATCTTTATAATTTGGCCAGATAAGTCTTTAACTTATAAGGCTATGGTGCTTTAAATTATTCTTGCTCGTTAAATCGTTGGGCAATTAATTGCCCAACCGCATGCAAAGCTTGCTCTGAATCAGGGCCTTCACAGACTACTTTAACTTCTTTACCTTTACTGCTTTCAAGTAGCATTAAAGCTAATACGCTGTCGCCTGCGGCTTCTTTATCATCTTGGTGTAAGGTGATTTTAGCATCAAACTGCACAGCTAATTGCGCAAGGACCGTTGCCGCTCTGGCGTGTAAGCCTAATTTATTTTTTATTAAAAATGTGTCTTCACAGCGCATAAATTACTATACCTAAACTGAACAGGTTATTATTTTAAGGTTACTTTTCTTGCTCACGATGACGAATTTTGACATTCGGATGCGTCATAGCAAAGCTCTCACCAATGGCTTGCGCTAAATAAACCGAGCGATGTTGACCACCAGTACAGCCAATTGCAATAGTGAGGTAACTACGGTTATTGCGCTCTAAGTGTGGCAGCCAAGTTTGTACAAAGGTTTGAATTTGCCAAGTGAATTTTTGCACTATGCTGTGATTTGCCAAAAAATCTTTTACTGGTTGATCAAGGCCCGTAAGCGGTTTGAGTTCAGGCTCCCAGTGGGGGTTTGGCAAAAAGCGAGCATCAAAAACATAATCAGCTTCTTTAGGTATGCCGTGTTTAAAGCCAAACGATTCAAACGTTACAATAAGTTGCTTATCTTTTTTACCCAGTATTTTTTCGCGAATTGACTCTGCTAATTGGTGCACACTTAAATCGGTGGTATCTAGCATAAAGTCAGCGCGCGTTACGAGTACATCAAGCAGTTCTTTTTCTTTTTTTATTGCTAAATCAAGCGGCAGCGAATCGATGGATAAAGGGTGTAATCTGCGTGTTTCTGAAAAACGTTTGATCAGTGTTTGATCATCACTATCTAAATAAAACAGTGTGGGTTTAGCAAAGTCAGGAAGGTACTCGAGAATATCGTTAAATTCGTCTTGTTCTTTGGGGATATTACGAACATCTATACTAACGGCTATTTTGTCATAGTTATCTGAAACACTTCGCACTAAAGAGGGCAGTAAGTTGACCGGAATATTATCTACGCAATAATAGCCTAAATCTTCAACCACGCGTAAAGCAACCGACTTACCTGAACCAGAACGGCCGCTTATGATAATTAACTCCATTTATAGCCCTTAGTATTTACTACGATTGATCAACAATTACTTGATACAGCTCTGCATCGGTTTTAGCACTACGCAGCTGTTTACAAAATTCTTTGTTGCTCAGTTTATCAGCTATGGTTGCCAGAGTCTTTAGGTGCTGTTGGTTATCGCCATCTGGTACGATGAGTGCAACAAAAATATCAACAGGGCAGTTATCAATAGCATCAAAGTTAACAGGCGTGTCGCTAACAAGTACTAAAGCCAGCGGCTCTTCTACGCCACCCATTCTGCCATGAGGAATGGCGATACCCCGGCCAATACCAGTACTGCCTAGCTTTTCTCTGCTTGCCAGCGCATTAAGAATATCTTGTTGTGGTAAGTAGGGGAGCTTTTCATGAGCTAGCTCACTGATAAACTCTAAAATTCTTTTTTTACTACTAAAAAGGACCGCAGCTTTGCTGCAGTCCTGGCATACTAATGTACTTAATTTCATAATATTAGTGTCTAGCAAGCTTCTCTTTATGTTTTATGACTTGACGATCGAGCTTGTCAATCAACGAGTCTATAGCGGCATACATATCTTGGTGCTCTGTTGAGGCAAATAAATCTGCGCCACTTACATGAATAGTCGCTTCTGCTTTTTGGTTGAGTTTTTCTACATCGAGAATGACATGCACATTGCTAATATGATCTGAGTGCCTTTCTAGCTTTGCAAATTTATTATTTACATAGTCTCTAAGTGAATCAGTTACTTCTACGTGACGACCAGTTAGGTTTAGTTGCATAAGCATTTCCTCTTTGTTTTTTACGTCTTATATCAAACTCTTTCTCTGATTTGACGGTGGAATAGCTAGCGATTCACGGTATTTTGCTATTGTGCGTCTAGCTACTTTAATTCCTTGCTCTGCCAATATATCCGCAATTTTACTATCACTCAATGGTTTAGCTGAGTTTTCCGCGGCAATTAGCTTTTTAATTAGGGCACGTATTGCGGTTGATGAACACTCTCCGCCGTTTTCAGTGCTTACGTGGCTTGAGAAAAAATACTTAAGCTCAAAAATACCACGTGGCGTATGCATATATTTTTGCGTGGTAACACGCGAAATTGTCGATTCATGCATTTCTACCATTTCAGCAACATCGTTTAAAACCATTGGCTTCATGGCTTCGGGGCCATGTTCAAAAAATGCCTGTTGCTGTTTTACAATACAGTTTGTTACTTTGAGCAGCGTGTCGTTTCTGCTTTCAAGGCTTTTTATAAACCATTTAGCTTCTTGTAAGTGAGAGCGAATAAACTGGCTATCACCACTTGATTTTACGGTACGTGACATAGCTGCGTACTGACTATTTACGCGTATTTTTGGCATGCTATCTGGATTTAGCTCTACCACCCAGCGGCCTTTTATTTTTTTAACCGACACATCCGGTATTACATACTCCGACTCTTCCCTTACTATTGTATCTGCAGGTTTTGGGTTGAGGGTATGTATTAGGGTCATGACCTCTTTAAGCTCGTCTTCTTTAAGCTTAGTCTTTTTCATTAATGTACGATAGTCGCGTGCCGCTAATAGATCAATGTGATCGGTTAAGATCATTTTAGTTTGTTCTATAAAAGGGGTGTCTTTATCAAACTGGTTTAGCTGAATGCACAAGCACTCTTGTAAACTGCGCGCGGCTATACCTACAGGGTCAAATAGCTGAATACGTTTTAAAACGGCTTCTATTTCATCAAGTTCAACTTCAACTTCGTCATCGTTTTCTTGGTTAAAGCTTTCTAAAATTTCTTCGCAACTTAGCGTTAAAATACCCGAGTCATCTACAGCTTCTACAATGGCAATAGCAATGGCTTCGTCAGTTGGGCTAAAAGGAGTAAGCTGAAGCTGCCACATTAAATACTCATGTAGCGTTTCAGTAGAGGCACCTTGATAAATAGACTCATCTTCTGGCATTGGGCCTGAGGATGCCGCAGGGGCTGCGCTCATGTACTCATCCCAAGTTACATCCATTGCCATATCATCGCTAACGGTGTCTTTATTTAAAGCTTCGCCACTGTCTTGCTCGTACTCGCTGGTTGTATCGTCAGCCGATGCGCTTACGGTTACATCATCCGTATCTGCTTTTTGTTCATTTTTTCCAGCCGACTCTTCCGTGTAATCTTGCTCTTCTACTTCTAATAGCGGGTTGCTATCAAGTGCTTCTTGTATTTCTTGCTGGAGATCCAATGTACTGAGCTGCAGCAAGCGAATCGCTTGTTGCAATTGTGGAGTCATTGTAAGTTGCTGGCCCATGCGCAGCTGTAATGATTGCCTCATGTATCTCTAACAATCCTTTTATGTTGTTATAATTAATATTAGCAGATGCTTGTAGGTGTGGCTTAAATGTTACAGCCTAAATTGCTCGCCTAAATAAACATCGCGTACAGTTTTGTCATTTAATACGTGTTCTGGGGTACCAGATGCAATTAGCTCCCCATGAGAAACAATGTAGGCTTTTTCACAAACATCAAGGGTTTCTCTTACATTGTGATCGGTAATTAATACGCCAATGCCACGGTTTTTAAGATGTTCTATTATTTTCTTTATATCTAACACTGAAATCGGATCAACACCAGCAAAAGGCTCATCCAATAAAATAAATTTGGGGTTCGCTGCCAGTGCTCTGGCAATTTCTACACGGCGGCGTTCACCACCAGAAAGCGCCATACCTTGGCTATCGCGAATATGCTGAATACTAAATTCATCAAGTAAGTTGTTAAGCGTTTCTTCTCGCGCGGCTTTATTGAGCTCTTTACGCGTTTCTAAAATAGCCATTAGGTTTTGATAAACTGTCAGCTTTCTAAATATTGATGACTCTTGCGGCAAATAGCCAATGCCTAAGCGGGCGCGGCTGTGCATAGGTAATAACGTAATGTCGTTATCATCAATAGAAATTTTACCTTTGTCGCTAGGTACTAACCCTACAATCATGTAAAAGGTGGTGGTTTTACCTGCGCCATTAGGGCCCAATAAGCCAACAATGCTGCCGGCTTCTACTTCAAGGCCTACATTTTTTACAACTTGGCGGCCTTTATAGCTTTTTGCTAATAGTTCTGCTTTTAAGGTGCTCATGGTTGACCTTCGTTACCTGTTTTTTCTTTAATTTTTGCTTCAACAGGCACTAAAATTGTGTGGACACGATCCGTGGAGTTTTCGTCTTTTTCTGCGCTAATAAGCTGCTGCTGCATATCGTAGGTAATACTTTTAGCATTAATTTTTTGACCGGCTTGCGCGACTTCAGCATCGCCAACAAGCGTTAAAAATCGCTTTGCTACGTCGTAACGTACTTCGTTTGCACTGGCACTCATTACGGTACCATCGTCTTGTTTTTCTTCGAAGTAGGCTGGGCTGCCAGTGGCAATAAGGAGTTGTTTGTTATCCCCTAAGTCTTCACGTTTATGTACTTCGAGTCGGTCGGCTGTAATTTTGCGATTACCATGCACAATTTCGACGTTCTTTTCAAAAATACCTACGTTTTCTTTAAGTTGGCCTTCTTGACGGTCTGCACTAATAGAAATTTGATTTGCTGGCGGTTGAGCAGCAGGCTCAGCAGCAGAGGCGCTAAAGGCAAGCATTAGCGATGGGATAATAAGTATTTTAGTGAGTTTATTGGTCATAATATATTGTTCGCGTATGGTTAATTAGTTTTATTACTTCGGTTTTTAAATCGGCTTCAAGGCCTTTCCCGACAATTTTTAAATTAGGCCCAGTGACAACCACTGGCTGCTCAGAGCGCATTGTTAGCGCTTTAATGTCGACTTCGATGTTATCGGCATTGATGTTATCTATCATGGCGTTATCAACTAAATTTTTAGCAACCACATTGCCTTCTAAAATAAGTTGTTTATCTTCGTAAAGCGTTGCTTCGTCTGCATTTATTCGCCATGTTTGCTTTTCGTTATACAAGGTGAAAATAGGTTTTTCAAAAAATGTAAAACCAAGCTGTTGGTACAGCTCCATTTTAGCCGCTGTGACTTTATGGCTTATTTTGCCTTGCTCGTCATAGGCTGTTTGCTTAAGCTCTATAGCGGTGTAATCGGGCTTTGCAATTACTTCAGGTTCTTGCTCTGGCGCTACATTGGTTTGGGTAAAATAAGGGTACCAAAGCCAAACCATACAGCCGATGAATAACGCACTGAGTATAACGCGTGCTGCATTCATGAACTGGTGCCTTGTGTTGTAAGCGCTATGCCGTTCTCTAGCATAAGTAAATCTGTGAGCTCTCTAACGGCGCCAAAGCCGCCAGGCATTTGCGTAGTGTAATGCGATAAGCGCTTAATTAGTGGGTGCGCATCGTTTACTGCAACGGCAAAGCCAACGCGCTCCATTACTGGCATGTCAGGGCCATCGTCGCCAATATAAGCTATTTGTTCATCAGTTAACTTTAAAGTGTTTTTGAGTTCTTGATAAGCAATAAGTTTGTCTTCTTGGCCTTGATAAATGTGCTGTACGGTTAAGCTGCTCATGCGAGTTTGCACTATTTTTGAGTGACGCCCCGTAATGACCGCAACTTCAAAACCGCTATTGATCAGCGCTTTAATGCCAAAACCATCTTTTGTATTAAATGCTTTTAATTCTTCGCCTTGGTTACCGAGGTAAATTCGGCCATCAGAAAATACACCATCAATATCGCATATGAGTAGTTTTACTTTTTTGGCGCGTGCTTTGGCATCATCGCTTAGCGGTTGATAGAGATCTTCAAATTGCATTTATAATACTCCTGCTTTTAAGAGGTCTTGCATATTTAGGGCGCCTATTGGCTGGTTTTTATCATTGACAACAATTAAACCATTAATACGTTTATTTTCCATTATGTTTAGGGCTTCAGCTGCAAGTATATCGGCCGTGGCGGTTGTGCATGACTTAGTCATAACCTGGCTAATAGCGGTGCTATGTATATCCACTCTTTGCTCTAAAATACGGCGTAAGTCACCGTCGGTAAAAAGGCCTGCAAGCTGTTGATTGTTATCTACAATAGCGGTCATACCCAGCCCTTTGGCTGACATTTCTATTAACGCGTCTTTAATTGTTTGCGTTACACCTATAATAGGGGTGTTTGTGCCGCTGTGCATTACATCTTTTAAAGTGAGCAACAATCGCTTACCTAAACTGCCACCAGGGTGAGAGAGTGCAAAGTCATCGGCGGTAAAGCCGCGTGCTTCTAAAAGCGCAACCGCCATTGCATCACCCATTGCTAAAGTAGCTGTGGTGCTTGCTGTAGGCGCTAAACCTAATAAACAGGCTTCTTGTTCTACTTTTATGCATACGTGCACATCGGCAAGTGTTGCCATAGTAGAGAGCGGGTTGCCCGTCATCGATATTATTTTTGCACCAAGGCGTTTAAGCACCGGAATAATATTAAGTACTTCGCTGGTTTCGCCCGAGTTTGATATAAGCATAACCACGTCATTTTTGGTTATCATGCCTAAATCACCATGGCTTGCTTCGCCTGGGTGAACAAAAAAAGCAGGGCTGCCTGTACTTGCAAGGGTAGCAGCAATTTTATTACCAATATGGCCTGATTTACCCATGCCAATAACAATAATGCGGCCTTGGCAATCAAACATGAGCTGACACGCACTATGAAAGTTTTCGTCAACGTATTGTGTAATATCAGCAAGCGCTTGGCGTTCAATGTTTAATACGCGTAAACCTTGCTCTATAAAATTTAGTTGTGCCATTGTTACCCTACTTGACTAAAAATATAACCTTGGTACGCCAAAAATGCGATGAGTAATAGGCCACCTTCTACTCTATTGATACGCTGAGAACCTCTAAAGTTCAATGACATAATAATAAGCGCAAGCGTAGCACCTAACATAATAAGTATGTCGCGGTTTGCAAGTGACGGGTCAACCACTGATGGGTTAATAATACCTGCAAGCGGTAATACCGCTAAAATATTAAATATATTTGAGCCCACAATATTACCTAGGGCTAAATCATCTTCGTTTTTAAGTACACCCGCTACAGAAGCTGCAAGTTCAGGCAAGCTTGTGCCAATAGCGATAATGGTTAAGCCAATTACTAAGTCGCTTAAACCAAAGTATTTAGCAATATCGACTGCTGAACCAACTAAAAAGTGTGAGCTAACAGGTAATAAAACCATGCCGACAATTAGCCATAAAACGGCTTTTTTAGTTGGTACATCGTTAGGAACCTCATCGCAGGCTTCTGAAACAAAAGGATCATCTTGATTTTTGGCGCGCAAAGAAACCACAATCAAGCCGCCAATAAACACAGCAAATGCAACTAGCAATGCCACCCCTTCGGTGAGTGAGAAGTAGTTGTCTGAAAATACATACCACGTAGCCAAGGATACCAGCATAACAAGCGGCATTTCGCGTTTTAAAGTGCTTGATGACACACTCAAAGGGCGTAGCAGCGCAGTAATACCTAACACAAGTAAGATGTTTGTTATATTTGAACCTACCGCGTTACCAACCGCTGTGTCGGTTTTATTTGCCAAAGCAGCCGAGGCCGATACCATCATTTCAGGGGCCGAAGACCCCATAGCAACAACCGTTAAGCCAACAATTAAAGTAGGGACTCCAAAGTTTTTAGCAAGCGCTGCCGCACCGTATACAAATCGGTCGGCGCTCCACACAAGTGCAGCAAAACCAAGAATTAAAATAACAAACGAGGTAACCATTATGTTAAGCCAGATGTTCAAAATACAGATGGCGCGAATAGTAACAAAAGCCAACATGAAAGTATAAGCAAAAGAGCAGGGTCTACTATTGCAGTGCGTGAATTTTATGCGCTTAAGCAAAGGTTAAGGCAATTTACTTCAGCCTTAGAGCGCTTTTTGTAGGCGTATTACAAAATCTTACGAATTGTTTTTTCCATCTTGGCTAAAAAACCCTTAAAATAGGAGCACGAGTGAACATTGTTACGGAGAGCGACTTGTCGCAATCAATAGTAGAAGTCAAGGATGTTAGCTTTTCGCGAGGCGATAGAACCATATATAAAAATATGAGTTTTAGTGTTCCTAAAGGTAAGATAACAGCGATTATGGGGCCAAGCGGAATTGGCAAAACCACAATGCTACGCTTAATTGGTGGGCAGCTTAAGCCTGACGCCGGCGATATTTTATTCGAAGGTGGCAGTATTCCTAGTATGTCGCGTAAAGAGTTATATGCGGCACGAACCAAAATGAGCATGCTGTTTCAAAGCGGTGCGTTATTTACTGATATGTCGGTATTTGACAACATTGCATTTCCTCTGCGAGAGCACACCAAGTTAAGTGAAGCGTTAATTAAACTAGTCGTATTAATGAAACTGCAAGCGGTGGGTTTACGCGGTGCTAAAGATTTAATGCCTTCTGAGCTTTCTGGCGGTATGGCCAGACGAGCAGCGCTTGCACGTGCTATTGCACTGGACCCAGAACTTATTATGTATGATGAGCCTTTTGCCGGCCAAGACCCAATATCTATGGGCGTATTGGTAAAGCTTATTAAGTCGTTAAATGAAGTGCTAGGTTTATCATCCCTTATTGTAACCCACGATGTGACGGAGGTAATGAGTATTGCCGATCACGTTATTATTATTGCCGATCAAGGCGTAATAGGGGCAGGGACACCGGATGAAATGCGTAATCATGAATCTCCATTAGTACAGCAGTTTTTAAAAGGATTATCGGATGGGCCTGTGCCATTTCATTATCCTGCACAAACGTATGCTGATGAGCTGTTAGGAGAAAACGCTTAATGTTGGATTTATTTCAAAAGTTAGGTCATAAAACGCTGGGGCGTTTTGCTGCATTAGGGCGCTCTGCCAACATGCTTTTTAATGCATTGTGGAATGTACCTAACTTTAAAAAAGGCACACCACTGTTAGTGCGCCAACTTTATATGGTTGGTTCGCAATCATTATTAATTATTATGGTGTCGGGTTTGTTTATTGGTATGGTGCTTGCGCTGCAAGGTTACACTGTATTGGTTGGCTATGGCGCCGAAGACAGCCTAGGCCCATTAGTTGCGCTTAGTTTATTACGCGAACTAGGCCCTGTGGTTACAGCGCTATTATTTGCTGGTCGCGCTGGAAGTGCGCTAACGGCAGAAATAGGCTTAATGAAAGCCACCGAGCAACTCTCTTCACTAGAAATGATGGCCATTGATCCTCTCAAGCGCATTATTGCACCGCGTTTTTGGGCAGGTTTTATTAGTATGCCATTGCTTGCACTTATTTTTTCTGCGGTTGCTATTATCGGTGCTCATTTAGTTGGGGTTGATTGGTTAGGCGTAGATACCGGCAGCTTTTGGTCGATAATGCAATCGCAAGTATCGTTTCAAGAAGATGTATTAAACGGCATGATCAAAAGTTTTGTATTTGCCATGGTAGTGACCTGGATTGCGCTTTATAAGGGCTACGACTGTATCCCAACCTCAGAAGGGATCAGTAAAGCAACAACAGAAACAGTCGTTCACTCATCACTGGCAGTATTAGGGTTTGACTTTATTTTGACAGCGGTAATGTTTACCAGCTAATAGGGTATAGATAATGAATTCACGGAAATTAGAGATTTTAGTTGGCTTTTTTGTCGCATTAGGCATTTTAGCGTTTGCAATGTTAGCACTTAAAGTGGCTAATTCGGGTATTAGCGGGTCGGGCGAAACCTACACGCTAAATGCAAAGTTTGAAAATATCGGCTCACTTAAAGCGCGTGCACCGGTAAAAGTAGGCGGTGTAGTGATTGGCCGTGTTGAATCTATTTATGTACACCCACAGGAGTTTTTGCCTGTGGTAAATATGACGATAGATGCACAGTATTTATGTCGTTTTTCAGACACTAGCTCAATCTCAATTTTAACATCGGGTATTTTAGGGGAGCAGTACTTAGGTATTCACCCTGTTATTTCTCCTAATGCAGCAGAGCAGCGCTGTTTAGGTGAGACAGTGACCGAAAACGCACAAGATCAAGCAATCGATGAGTTATTTGGCGTAGAGAGCAAAGCGTTAGGTGATGGTGATTCAATCACAGATACTAAGTCTGCACTTGTATTAGAAGAGTTAATTGGGCAGTTTTTATTCAACCAAGGTAGTGAGTAATTATTATGTTGAAACAGTTTTTAGCCGTTATTGCACTTGGTGCAACCCTAGCTGTGCAAAGTGTTAGCGCAGCCGAAGTTAAACTGACAGATCCTAACAAAATGGTGCGTCAGGTAGCAGAGCATACATTTGAGCGCATTAAAAAAGATCAACCGCTTATCACTAAAGATAAAGAGCACCTTCGTGTTATTGTAGAAGAAGAGCTGATGCCTTACATAGACTACAAATATGCAGCACTTCGTGTGTTGGGTAGTGAAGTGTCTAAAGTGCGTGCAATTACCGATGAAGCCGAAAAAGCCGAAGCAATTAAAGACATCCAAGAATTTATTGGCGCGTTTAGAGCCTATTTAGTTGCTACTTACGCGGGGGTATTTACTCAATACACTGACCAACATGTAGAATTTGGCGCAGAGCAACCATTTAAAGGCAAAGATGTAGTTGTAGTAAAAACTAAAATTACAGAAGATGGCAAGCCTGACATAAAAATTGATTTTAAAGTGCGTGAAGATCGCAGCGGCGAGTGGCGCGCATACGATATGATTGCAGAAGGAATTAGCTTACTCGATGCAAAACAAAGTGAGCTACAAGGTATTTTACGCCAGCAAGGTATTGCACACGTAAGCAAATTACTAGAGCAAAAGAGCCAGTTACCTGTGCAATTTAGAGGCAACAACAGCAATGACTAAATTGGCAATTAGCCAAGTAGATGAGCAGCACTATAGGGTAAGTGGTGAACTTACCCGCAGCTCAATTGGCAATGAACAGCTTCTGAACGCCAAGTCATTAAGTAAGCATAAAACCATCTATTTTGACCTTTGTGAGGTAATGAGGGTTGACACAGCGGGCTTAGCTTGGTTAATTCACTCTTTTGCTGAATTTAAGCAACAGGGCACACGCCTTGAATTGCAAAATCCACCTGAGCAATTGCAAAATTTAATGCTGTTGGGTCAGGTAACAACTTTATTTGAGTGAGAGTTATGGAAACTAGCCAAGTCGAAACATTATTACGCGACGAACTTCAATTATCTGAAGTAAAAGTAAAAGCCAATGGTAGCCATTATGAAGTAATTGCAGTAGGTGAGTGCTTTGACGGTTTAAGCCGCGTTAAAAAGCAACAGCTAGTTTATGGCCCATTAATGAATACTATTTCAGACGGTACAATTCACGCTGTATCAATTCGTGCATTTACGCCAACTGAGTGGAAGCGTGAACAAAAATTTATTTTACCTCAATAGTTAAGGCCTCTTAATGGATCAGTTTGTAATTCAAGGTGGCACTTCACTTGCGGGTGAAGTAACTATTTCTGGCGCTAAAAATGCCGCATTACCAATTTTGTTTGCCGCACTGCTTGCCGATGGTAAAAGTACATTTACGAATGTTCCTCGCCTTCGCGATATTGTGACCACTGAGGCGCTTTTAAGCACCTTAGGCGCAACTGTAAATTGGCAAGGCGATACACTGTATATTGATGGCGCGACCGTTAAGAAAACGCTTGCTCCTTATGATTTAGTTAAGCAAATGCGTGCCTCTGTTTTGGCACTTGGGCCTTTAGTGGCGCGTTTTGGTGAGGCGCAGGTATCGCTACCTGGTGGCTGTGCTATAGGCGCACGCCCGGTTGATATACATATTCAAGGTTTAGAGCGCATGGGCGCACAAATAAACGTTGAAAACGGTTATATCAATGCAAAGGTAGAAGGTCGCCTTAAAGGCGCTGAAATTTTCATGGAAATGGTCAGTGTTGGCGCAACCGAAAACTTACTAATGGCCGCAGCACTTGCCGATGGTAAAACGGTGCTTGAAAACGCAGCACGCGAGCCCGAAATTATTGACCTGGCCAATTGCCTAATTGCTATGGGTGCAAAAATTACTGGTGCAGGTACAAGCCGTATAGAAATTGACGGCGTAGAGCGTTTAGGCGGCTGTGAGCACAGCATTTTACCTGACCGCATTGAAACGGGCACTTTTTTAGTTGCAGCAGCGATGGCTGCAGGTGAAGTACTTTGTAAAAAAACAGATTTTCATTCACTTGAGCCTGTTATTGAAAAATTACGTGCCGCGAATGCATTAGTTGAAGTAAACGATGACAGCATTTATTTAGATATGCGTAATCGTGAGCTCAAAGCCGTTAATATTAAAACCATGCCACACCCTGGTTTTCCAACCGACATGCAAGCGCAGTTCACCGCGTTAAATGTAGTGGCTAATGGTAGTGCAACAATTACCGAAACCATTTTTGAAAACCGCTTTATGCACGTACCAGAGTTACAACGCATGGGCGCTAATATTCGTTTAGAAGGGCACACCGCTATTTGTGGTGAAACGCAAAGTTTAAGTGGCGCACAAGTAATGGCAACCGATTTACGCGCCTCTGCAAGCTTAATTTTAACCGGTATTGTGGCGCAAGGTGAAACGGTAGTCGATCGTATTTACCACGTAGACCGAGGCTATCAACGCATTGAAGATAAACTCAGTGGCTTAGGTGCCAATATTAAGCGCAGAAGTAGCTAATACCCATTCGCAATAATATTTATTTGTTTTGAGGTGAGAGCACACTTGCTCCTAAATTAAGTGCGCTGAGTTAAACACAGTTTACTTTAGACATAAAAAAGGTCGGATACGCGTATTGCTATCCGACCTTTTTATTGCCATTTTGGTTAGAGTTTAGTTTCGAGCTCTGCAACTCTAACCATTATTTTTTCTACTTTACCGTTACGGTACAGCTCAAATTCTATTTCTTTACCGGGCTGTGTATTGCCTATTTTTTCGAGTACTTTTTGCGGGTTGGCCACACTTAACCCTGCAATTTTAATAACGATGTCTTGCTCTTCAATGCCAGCTTGCCATGCAGGACCTAATGGGTCTAAATTGGTGATGCGCATACCTGCAACCTCAGTAAGGCTGTCGTTTACCTCTTTGCCCGTGCTATCAACCGCAGTGCCTTCAAAGCCTAAATAGCCACGTACTACACGGCCATGGCGTATTAGCTTTGCCATTACTTCTTTAGCGAGTGAATAGGGAACAGCAAAAAATATTCCTTGGATATTAAGATTTTCACGGGTTTTAAACTGCGCAGACGTGATCCCCACTAAATCACCATTTGAATTAACCAAAGCACCGCCAGAGTTACCTACATTTATAGCAGCATCCATTTGCAATAAGTTGTTATAAGGGCTATCGGTAATTTTTTGTTTACCGGTGGCACTAATTATACCTTGGGTGATGGTTTGCCCTAAATTGAGTGGGTTACCAATGGCCAGCACTACATCACCTACACTGGTGGTGTAATTATCGTTTACGGGGATCACCGGCAGGTGGTCGGCGTTAATTTTTAATAAGGCTAAATCGGTAATGGTGTCAAAGCCAATTAACTGCACATCAAAAAAGCGTCGGCCATCGGTTAATATAACCAAGATTTGATCTGCATTATTTATAACGTGGTAGTTAGTTAATATGTAGCCGTCTTGCGCCATAATTACGCCAGAGCCAAGCTCTTGAACGGTGTTTTGTTGCTTATATCGAGGCTCTTTAGAAATGCTTTCTGAAAAAATAGTTACTACCGACGGTGCAGCACGTTTAACCGCGTCAGCAAAACTAAGGTGATTCGAGCTCATAGCACTGGGCAAGGGAACATTAGGGAGTAAAGAGGCGCGCATATTAGGGCTGAAAAAAACCACTAAAAAAGCGATACCTAAACCGACAAACAAAGGGGGAAGTACAAATTTTAGTAATTTCAGCACGAGATTCTTATTGTTAGTGAGCAATTCTTTATGATGGCACAAAAAAAATAACAGCGGCAAGTGCTGCTGTTATTTTTATTGCTTATTTATAACGTGTTACTTATTGGATAAGTACAAAGATAGACTCTCTGCCACGTTTAACGCCAAGTACAATATTACCTTGGGTATCTTCGATAATTTTGTTCATTTGACGAATATTTTCTACACGTTGGCGGTTAACTTGAACAATCACATCACCTTCTTCAAGACCAACACGTGCAGAAGGAGAGCGCGGATCTACTGTGGCGACTTCAATACCTTTAGTGCCATTTTTTTGCACGTTTTCAAGCGTTGCACCTTGGAATGCAGGATGCAGTTCATCGCCTGCGGCGGTTACACCCGATGCACCATCAAGCGTTACTTTAATGGTTTTTACTTTGCCATCGCGGTAAATACCTAATTTAACTTCGCGTCCTTCACCTAACGTTGCTATTTTACTGCGCAGCTCGTGGAAGCCACTAATATCGCTGCCATTAATACTAATAATAACATCGCCAGCTTTAATACCTGCTTTGCTTGCTGCGGTATCATCCATTACTTGCATAACGTAAGCACCTTGTTTAACGTCAAGTTGCTGTGCTTTTGCAAGGCCTGCATCAAGTGGGCGGCCAGAAATACCCAGTGAGCCACGGCGTACTTCGCCATGTTCAATAATTTGGTCGACTAAGTTTTTCATCATATTTGATGGAATGGCAAAGCCAATACCAACATTTCCACCCGAGGCACCTAAAATAGCAGTATTAATACCAATGAGTTCACCATTTAGGTTAACTAAAGCGCCTCCTGAGTTACCTTGGTTAATAGCTGCATCGGTTTGAATAAAGTCTTCGTAGCCTTCAATATTTAAACCACTACGCCCTAATGCACTTACAATGCCCGAGGTTACTGTATGGCTTAAACCAAATGGATTACCAATTGCTACTGCAAAGTCGCCGACACGCAATTTATCTGAATTTGCCAGTTTAACTTCGGTTAAGTCATCTGCATCTATTTGTAATAGCGCAATATCAGACTCTTTATCGGTACCAATTTTGGTGGCTTCAAATTCACGCCCATCTTCTAGCGTTACCACCATTTTTTCGGCATCTTGAATTACGTGGTTATTTGTTACTACATAGCCTTCGTCGGCATCTATAATAACCCCTGAGCCTAAACCGCTAAATTGGCGCTTTTGACTACGTGGTTGAGGGTTACCAAAAAAGTATTCAAGCGGGTCTGCACGGCGGCGTACTTCTTTTGAGCCAGAAACCTGAATGCTCACAACGCCAGGGGTAATTTGCTCAAGCATAGGCGCAAGTGTGGGTAATTGTTGGCCGTTAACTGCAATAGGCAGTTTTGCATAAGAGGCCATAGGGCTTAGTAATAAGCTTGTAGATAAGATTGCAGCACTAATAAGTGATAATTTCATTTTCATAGTCAGGGTGTACTCCACATCACAGGAAAAGCAAAAAGGCTGCATAAGCAGCCTTTTCGAATTTAAATATAAAGCTGTTACATTTAAAGACTATGGGGTCAAAAAAAAGTTCCTCAAGATAGCACTAACATTTTAGCGTGCTCAGTGTGTTAAGAGGCTTTTGCAGGTTTTGTATCACCATTTTGCCCTGCAAATAAACCAGATTCACCCGAGACGTAATCGGCAGGTTGTGCTTGTGCAGATGAACGGTCAACCTCGCGCTCTTTTAAAGACGCTTGTAATTGCTCTGTTGTTTCTTTAGAGAAAAACGGCTCGCTAGGCGCTTTGTTTTTATCATCAAGTAAGAGTTGATTGGTTTCTTCAACATGGCTGAGTAGTTGGTCGTAGTTTTCTTTCATTTTATTCACAAGCTTACCTGTGCTTGCTAAATGATCGGCCACATCTTGGCGATACTGCTCAAGCGCGTTTTGTGCTTGCTCGGCTTGTTCTTTTAATTCATCTTGCTTAAATTGCTTTTTAGTAACGAATGCACCAACAAAAAATGCCACTACAGCAGTAATAATAATTAAACCTACCCATGTAACTGTGCCCATAACTTCACCCCTTTGGGAAAAAATATCTAATAATGCCTGATTCAAATATAAATCATCCTGTGGGTAATATACCCCGAGTTAAGATGCGTGTTAATATGTTGTGCAAATTAAACTGTGTTTAAAATGTAATTAGATATGACTCCTTGGCAAACTTACCAGCAAGATCTTAAGCGCGATGACTTTGTACATGACCAAGCACAAGAAAATGCAGTGCGCCATTTACAACGTTTATATGATGACCTCACAAATAAAAAACCACAGCAACAAGGCTTTTTTGCAAAGTTGTTTAATAAAAGCGAACCAGAGCCAATCAAAGGGCTTTATTTTTGGGGCGGTGTAGGGCGTGGTAAAACCTATTTAGTAGATACCTTTTACGAAGCGCTGCCAGGTGAGCGTAAAATGCGCGTGCATTTTCATCGCTTTATGCACCGAGTTCACGATGAACTAAAAAAGCTAAATAATAAAAGTAATCCACTGGAAATTGTTGCCGACATATTTAAAGCCGAAACCGATATCATCTGTTTTGATGAATTCTTTGTTCAAGATATTACAGATGCCATGTTACTCGGCGGCTTAATGCAGGCATTATTTGCACGCAATATAGTATTAGTCGCCACCTCTAATATAGTGCCTGATGATTTATATAAAAACGGCTTACAGCGTGCGCGTTTTATTCCGGCCATTGAACTGGTAAAAGCGAACACAGAAATAGTAAATGTAGACTCTGGTATTGATTATCGCTTGCGTACACTTGAGCAAGCCGAAATATTTCACAGCCCGTTAGATGAGCAAGCCGATAAAAACTTATTTGAATATTTTGATAAGCTCTCGCCAGAGGCGGGGGAGCTTGATCAACCCATAGAAATAGAAGGGCGCTTAATCAACACACGCAAAGTGGCCAAGTGTGTAGTGATGTTTGAATTTAGCGAATTGTGCGAAACCGCACGTAGCCAAGTCGACTACATGGAAATTAGCCGCTTATATAACACTGTTATTATTTCTAATGTTAAACAGCTTGGACAAAATAATGATGATGCAGCTAGGCGCTTTATCGCTTTAGTGGATGAGTTTTACGAACGCCATGTAACATTAATTATTTCGGCTGAAAAACCGATCACGCAACTTTATACCCAAGGCAATCTTAACTTTGAATTTAAGCGCTGCATTAGCCGCCTGCAAGAAATGCAGTCTTTAGAGTATTTAGCAAAAGAGCATTTAGCATAGCGCTAATACGACTGTATCGACTCTTTAAAGTGGCCTTATTGTTGTTTTTATATAAATGCATAAATTTTTGTAATTTTCTTGTGGAAAAAACAACCGCTCGGTAGCAATGTGTTTTAAGTGCTGGTATACTCCCGCGTCTGCCACGTTGCGTTCTATGTCCTCATATAGTTTAGCCACTTGTGAGCGGCGCTAAAGTCTAAAACTCGAAGGGGTTATAGCATACTTAGAGCGGTAGTTAATAATAACTGCCTGTGGTTTTAATTGAAAAACATTGGATTTTTATAAATGAAAACGTTTGTTGCTAAACCAGAAACAGTAAAACGTGACTGGTACGTAGTTGACGCTGAAGGTAAAACTTTAGGTCGCATCGCTACTGAAATCGCTCATCGCCTACGCGGTAAGCACAAAGCTGAATACACTCCACACGTAGATACTGGTGATTACATCATCGTTATCAACGCTGAGAAAGTTACTGTAACTGGTAACAAATTCAAAGATAAAGTGTACTACGCTCATACTGGTTTCCCAGGTGGTCTTAAGTCTACTACTTTTGATAAACTTCAAGCTGCAAAGCCTGAAATGATCATCGAAAAAGCTGTTAAAGGCATGTTGCCACGTGGTCCTTTAGGCCGCGCTATGTACCGTAAACTTAAAGTTTACGCAGGTACTGAGCACAACCATGCTGCACAACAGCCTCAGGTTCTAGACATTTAAGGAGCACTATCATGGCAAATCAATACTACGGTACAGGTCGTCGTAAAAGTTCAAGTGCTCGCGTATTCTTACGCCCAGGCACTGGTAACATCGTAATCAACAAGCGCTCTTTAGAAGAGTACTTTGGTCGCGAAACAGCACGCATGGTTGTTCGTCAAGCTCTTGAGCTTGTTGACATGACTGAAAAATTTGACCTTCACATCACCGTTGCCGGTGGTGGTACAACTGGTCAAGCTGGTGCTATCCGTCACGGTATCACTCGTGCACTTATGGAGTTTGACGAGTCATTACGTCCACAACTTCGTAAAGCAGGTTTTGTTACACGTGATGCACGTAAAGTTGAACGTAAGAAAGTGGGTCTTAAGAAAGCGCGTAAGCGTCCACAGTTCTCAAAACGTTAATTTTTACGTTATCAAGAATTCAAAAACCCAGCTTATGCTGGGTTTTTTGTTTTTGGCATTAAAATTTAAGTACTTACCTGCCTCAAGCCCGCTTTTTTAAGGCTAGGCGCTGATCATATTTTATAAATACTGCGTATTTAATGTACGAAAGCTTTAAAATACCCATTTCGCTGCAAAAAAGTTAAATAATTATCGCAATTAGTGTAAATCCATCAGTTAATTGGTGGAATTTTTTGCTACAATTGGCTGGCAAGTAGTATGAGCAAGTTCAACCTCACCATGTACAGTTTATCTGTTTCCTCGTAGTGGGGTTGATCTTGGTCAGTATATTGTTTTTACAGAAGCGCTATTATAGTCATTCGGCTTTATTCTCGAGCTTACTTTATCAAACTATTGATCAAGTCGGGTTATTCGAGCGTGAGGCTGTGAATAACCTTGTTTTAATCAAGGGTTTTAATTATGATCGCTTCTATTTTAAAAATTTCGAAAAATTAACCTGCTGTAACTGATGTTCTCAATATAGCAAGTGTTGAGAATCATAGTGGAGATAAGTGGATGAGCAATGCGCCTGTAGACAATGGCCGACGTCGCTTTTTAACCATAGCTACCTCTGTTGTAGGTGGTGTTGGTGCGGCTGGGGCTGCTGTTCCTTTTATTGCGTCTTGGAATCCAAGTGAGCGAGCTAAATCTGCGGGTGCGCCTGTAGAAGTAGATATCAGCAAACTTGAGCCAGGACAATTAATACGTGTCGAGTGGCGTGGTAAACCTGTATGGGTTGTATCACGTACCCCTAAAATGCTTGAGCAGATGAAAGAACATGAAGGTCAACTTCGTGATCCGCAATCGCAAGAGCCACAACAACTAGAATCATCAACAAATGATTACCGTTCATTACGCCCAGAGATTTTTGTCGCTGTTGGTATTTGTACGCATTTAGGGTGTTCTCCAGGCTTTTTCCAAGGTAACTTTAGTGAAAAAGTTGAAGGGACAGATGATGGTTTTTACTGTCCATGTCACGGTTCTAAATTTGATATGGCTGGGCGAGTATTTCAATCAGTTCCTGCACCATTGAACTTAGAAGTACCACCTTATACTTTTCTTGATGAAACCACTATTTTAGTGGGCGAAGAAAAAGGGGTAGCCTAATGCTTGGTAAAATTGTTAGTTGGATTGACGACCGTATCCCAATGACACGTGTTTGGAACATGCACATTGCACAGTATCCAGCACCTAAAAACTTTAACTTCTGGTACTTTTTTGGCTCGCTAGCCATGTTAGTACTAGTAAACCAAATACTTACTGGTATTTGGTTAACGATGAACTTTGTTCCCTCTTCTGAAGGCGCTTTCGCATCAGTAGAGTACATCATGCGTGATGTTGAATACGGTTGGTTATTACGTTATTTACACTCAACGGGTGCATCTGCGTTTTTCATCGTTGTTTATATGCATATGTTCCGTGGCATGATCTACGGCTCTTACCAAAAACCACGTGAATTACTGTGGTTGTTCGGTATGTTTATTTTCTTAGCATTAATGGCTGAAGCCTTCATGGGTTACTTATTACCATGGGGACAAATGTCGTTCTGGGGTGCGCAGGTAATCATTTCGTTATTCGGGGCTATTCCGGTAATTGGTGATGACTTAACACTTTGGATCCGTGGTGACTACGTAATATCGGGTGCAACGCTTAACCGCTTCTTTGCATTACACGTTATTGCACTACCATTGGTTATTGTAATTTTAGTGTTCTTACACATTGTTGCGCTACACGAAGTGGGCTCTAACAACCCTGACGGTGTTGAAATAAAACGCAAAAAAGGCACTGTGGCTGAAGAAGATAAGTCTAAATTTAAATTCCATGAGTATTACACCGACAAAAAAGACATTGTTGATGCGATACCGTTCCACCCGTACTACACAGTAAAAGATATTGTGGGCGTGGTTGGTTTCTTAATCTTGTTCTGTTGGGTTGTATTCTTTATGCCTGCGATGAATGGTTTCTTCCTAGAAGCGCCAAACTTTGAAGCAGCAAACCCACTTAAAACACCAGAGCACATTTTCCCAGTTTGGTACTTTACGCCATTCTATGCAATCTTACGTGCAATCCCTGATAAGCTTATCGGTGTTGCGGCAATGGGTGCGTCAATTGTGGTACTCGCATTGTTACCGTGGATTGACCGTGGTCGTGTTAAATCGGTTCGTTACCGTTGTGGTTTCCACAAATGGAACATTGCAGGTTTCGTTGTAACTTTCGTTCTTTTAGGTTGGGTGGGTGCAACTCCACAAACTGATATGAAAACGATAATTTCTCAAATCTGTACTGTGACTTACTTTATGTTCTTCGTACTGTTATTTATATACAGTAAGAATGAAAAAACTAAGCCATTGCCTGAGAGGTTAACGAAATGATGAAAAAGCTACTTATTGGTGTATTTGCTTTATCAGTAAACTTGCTGCCTAACATGGTTATGGCTGCGGGTCCTTCGGTTCCTCTTATGGAAGCGGGTAACGATATATCTGATCAGCCTTCTTTGCAGCGCGGCGCAAAGTTGTTCATGAACTACTGTCTTGGTTGTCACCAAATGCAGTATCAACGTTATGAACGTACTTTCCGTGATATTGGTATTCCAACCGAGCTTGGCAAAGAGCAATTGATTTTTGATGGTTCAAAAGTAGGTGGCCATATTCTTAACGCTATCGCAAAAGAAGATGCTGCTAAATGGTTTGGTGCGGCTCCGCCGGATTTAACCAATGTGGCGCGTGTGCGTGGCAGTGATTGGATTTACACTTACTTAAAATCGTTTTATAAAGATGAATCTCGTCCGTTTGGCGTAAATAATACGTTATTCCCATCGGTGGGTATGCCACATGTTCTTCAAGAACTACAAGGTTTACCAACACCTATCATTGAAGAAGTTGAACAACATGGTCAAACAGTGACTAAAGTTGTTGGTACTGAAACAGATGGTAAGGGCGAATTAAGCGTTGATGAGTACGATCAAGCGGTTCGTGATTTAACGAATTTCTTAGAGTATGTAGGTGAACCTACACGCCTTGAGTCAGAAGCGTTAGGTATTAAGGTAATTGGATTTTTAGTTATCCTGTTTATCTTGGCATTTATGCTTAAGAAAGAATACTGGAGAGATGTTCATTAATTTGAGCATTTTACAAGGTAATTTTGCAATAGGGGCTTAAGCCCCTATTGCTGTTTTAGTTATTTAATGGAGGTATAGGCATGGCCGTAGCTGCCAATAAGCGCCCTGTAATGACCCTTTTTTCTGGTGCTAACTGTATGTATAGCCACCAAGTACGTATTGTACTTGCAGAAAAAGGTGTAAGTGTAGATATTCATTTGGCTGAAAAGGATAACTTGCCAGAGGCACTTCACGAAATTAACCCTTACGGTACAGTACCCACACTGATTGACCGTGAGCTTGGCTTATATCAGGCAAACATCATCATGGAATACCTTGATGAACGTTTCCCTCATCCTCCACTAATGCCTGTGTATCCGGTAATGCGTGGTCGTAGCCGTTTAATGATGCACCGTATTGATACTGATTGGTACAGCCTTGCTGAAAAAATCATTAACAATACAGCAGATGCTGCACAAGCTCGTAAAGAGTTAACTGAAGCGTTACTTGCAATTGCACCAATCTTTAACGAAGCTCCATACTTTATGAGTGAAGAGTTTAGCTTAGTAGATTGTTATTTAGCACCACTATTATGGCGTTTACCAGAGTTTGGTATTGAGCTTAATGGCTCTGGCGCTAAAGAGCTAAAAGAGTACATGATCCGCTTATTTGAGCGTGAGTCATTCCAAGCTTCTTTAACTGAAGCAGAGCGTGAGATCCGTTTATAATGACGCCTAATCGTCCTTATTTACTACGTGCTTTTTTTGATTGGATCGTAGATAACGACTGCACACCACATTTAGTGGTTGATGCGCAGTACCCAGCAGTACAAGTGCCTACGCAGTTTGTACAAGATGGCCAAATAGTGCTTAATATTAGCCCTTCTGCCGTTACTGGGTTTTCGTTAGATATGGAACAACTAAGCTTTAATGCGCGCTTTGGCGGACAGCCAATGCAAGTATATGTGCCTTTAGGTGCGGTGCTTGCTATTTACGCGCGTGAAAATGGCGAAGGAACAGTCTTTACTGCAGATGAGTTTTTAGAGGACGAAGACGATTTTGCACCTGACCTTGAAAGTGTGGAAACATCAGATGAGACTATTGATGAGACCCCGCCAGAAAAGCCAGAAAAGAAAAAAGGCTCACATTTACGCGTTATCAAGTAACGCTTAAATACAAAAAAAACCGCTAATTAAGCGGTTTTTTTATGTGCCTCATAAACGGCTTCTTATGTATTTTATAAATATTCAAACACTTTAATAACGCGCTCTACACCCGATACATTGCGTGCAATGTTAACCGCTTGGTTAGACTCAGATTCAGATACTAATCCCATTAAAAATACTTCAGCGTTTTCGGTCACTACTTTAATATTATTACTCGGTATATCTTTAGCTGTTAAAAGCTGCGCTTTAACTTTAGAGGTTAGCCACGAGTCATGCGTTTGTGTGGTAATACCAATATTTGACCCAATTCTAATTTGGTTATGTATTTTACGTATACCTGAGAGCCCCTCAATGCTCTGCTGAGCTTGGTTTTTCATTTCTTGATTTGCAACCTGACCTACCAGTAAAACAATGCCATTAACGCTTATAGCGTCTACATTAGCGAACTTTTCTAGTCGTTCAACTTCACTAAGCGCAATACTGGCTTTAATTTCTATATTATTGTCGTCTATTTGCGATCCAATGGTGCGGCGATCATTTGCTGCTGTTACTGCACCAGCTGTTCCTGCAACCACTGCGGCTGCACAGCCTTGCAGTAAAACAACAGTACCTAAAACAATAAGAGAGCGTTTAAACATAATTTTCATCCTGCGGGAAAAGAGTTAAATCAACCAGTTCACTTAAGCAATGTAAGTTAACTAAGTGAGATTCAATAATGCGGCTAGGGCGCTTAGAAGGCGTACGAATTTCTACATCATTAGGGCCTAATAAGCCAACGAGTTCTCCACCATCGTCACCTACCATCACTATGACCTTCATATCTTTAGTAAGTGCAGCTTCTACAGCAGAAATAATATGTTTTTCGTTGCCATTAATTGCTAACGCAAGCAGTAAATCGCCTTGTTGTGCAAAAGCACGTACTTGGCGAGCAAAGGTATCATGCTCATCTACTTGGCTACTTTGCCCTAAATTGATATTTTCTTGAGATAGCGCAATAGCAGGTAAACAGGGGCGCTCTGTTTCGTAGTGATTAACTAATACGCCGGCCATGTGCTGCGCTAGCATATGGCAGTTTGCCGTGCCACAGCAAAGGAGTTTGTTACCATTAATTAAACTTTGTGCAATGGTAAATGCCGCAGACTCTAGTGCGCTTGGCAGTACTTCGCCTGCTGCTATTTGTACTTGAATGCTTTCTGTAAAAATTTCTTTAATTGTATCTTGCATAGACTACCAATAATTTATTCGTCATTTTTGTTTGTTGCTGGGCGTTTTACTAATCTGTTTGCGTGTTGTTAAAGTACGCTTTTGATCCAATTTATATTGCCAGAGCCTTCACCTGTAATGGCAACATAGTCGACTCTTATAGGCTGATTAGTTAAGTTTTTTGCTGCCAAGTAGTGATAAATAGTGCGTTTTAATCGTGCTTGTTTTTGTGCGCCAAGGGCATAATTTGCACCGCCTCTCGCATTGTTTTTACGAAACTTAACTTCTACAAATACAAGCGTATCGCCGTGTTTCATAATTACATCAAGCTCACCAAAGGGGCAATAATAATTACGCTCAATAGGCGTAAGCCCTTCACGGGTTAAGTATTTTTCTGCTTGGCGTTCATAGTACTGGCCTTTTTCTCGGCTATTTTGCCACAGCTCTTTAAACCACGACATAGCCGCTCCAGGTTAATCAAACGTAAGCGTATTGCTTTCGTTGGCTGATTGCATAAATAAAGGCACGGGCTGCTTTGTTTCTAGCTGTACGGCTTTTATGCGTCTATTTGTGTATTGTGCCCAATCAAGCGTACGCTCTATGTGTCCGCTTGTATTTACCGAAAGTTTCCCACTTAAACCTGTAAACTTATTACCGGGCATTACACTCAATTGCCTAATGTCGCTTAGCACCGACACGGCATCGTAAGCCATGGCAAATAGGCGTTGGCTTATATCGGCATTTTCAGGCCACAGCGTGTTGTATTGGTTGCGTAAATTATGTTGTTTAACTGTCGCATTAAGCATCCACGGAAGCTCTGTAAAGTAAAGACCTTCTAAATCGCCTTTATCAGTGCGATCTATTTGCTTACTATGGCTTTTAGAGCTGGCATAAAGCGGGATCCGCTGTGCAAAAGTGCTTACATTTACATCTAAATAAGGTTTTATCAGGCGTGTTTCTATAGCGTCGCCTAAAATGTAAATCGCATCAATATCGCTACGAGAGCGGGTTTCACTTTCTACTTCTTGTTTAAATAAAGACTTAACCGTTTTAATACGCTGCTTAGATTTATCAACCTCTAACAAGCTTGTAATTGTGTTTGGCATGTCTTTGTTATCGTTATAAAACCCAATTTGCGGTTTTGTTTCGCTATAGCGCTGCCACTGAATATTAAAGTAATCAACCAAACGCTGACCATTGGCATTATTAGGCGCTAATAACATAGGCTTTTGATAACCTTTAGCTAAAAAGTGCTCCAGCGCTTGCTGCACTTCATGCTCAGGGTTTAAAGCAAAAAAGTAATGTTGCAGCGAGAGTCGCTCACCATCAAATGTATTTAAGTGTAATGTAGGGGTATCAATAAGTGTTTTAGCTTGCGCAAGTTTATCTATATTCGCTTTTAATAATGGCCCAATCACAAAGTCTGGATTAAATTGGCTCAGCTGCTCGCTTAGCACTTGGGTTGCAAGGTTTTCATCTATAAAAACAGTGTCGCTAATAGTTTGCTTATCAAGCCCTGCCAAAATGCCGGCTTTTAGGGCGTCACCTAAACGCTCATTTGCGCCTGATTGCGGTAAAAGTACAGCTAAACGCTCTATATTAACTGGTGCTAGGTCGGCTAGGGCTTCATCTTGCTCGGGTAAAATAGCTACGGCAGGGTGCCCAGGGTAGCGACGGCGCCAATTATTAATGGCTTGGTCAAGCTCTACACCGCTATTTGCATATACTTGGTGGTACAAAGCTAAGTTAGTCCAACCTTGTTGAATAACAGAGCCACGATTAAAGCGCTCTAGCGCATAAGAAGACAGCTTTGTTAAGTTATCCCACAGCGCACTTTGCAGAGCAGGGATCTCAATATTGTTTTTATTCGCAGTTTCTGAGGCTCTAAAAAAATAAGGTGCGGCGCGCTTAGGAAAGTTTTGCGATGCATATATGCTAGCAGTTAAATATTGATGCCAAGCAAAGTGTTCAGGCTGTTTAAGTTGGCCATCGAGCGATTGCAAAATAACGAGCGCTTGGTCGTTTTTATTTTGCTGCTTTTGTGCATAAGCAATGTATAAGCGGTTTTGAATTTTATCTACACTTGGGGTTTGCTCAAGCTCATTACAAATATTTTCAAGTAACGGCCAGCTTTGCTCCGAAATAGCCGCATCACGCGCACTATAAAGCAATTGAATTTTGTCGGCACCGGTACGATTAAGCGCTAATTTATAAATAGCATCGGCACTGGTTGCTTGATTTTGCAGCGCATTTGCACTGGTGTTAATGCTATCGCTATTTTTAGTTGGTTTTTCGGTTGTGCTACAGGCCGATAACCCTGACAATATAATTAATAGACTAACAAGTTTAAGTCGCACAATGATTTCCCAATACGTTAACGCGATTTGCTTATATTACTGACTGACGCAGGAGACCTCAATGTTAAATGAGGAGAATTCACAGAAAATTGGCACTCTTTACATTGTTGCCACCCCAATTGGCAATTTTGACGACTTAAGCCAGCGTGCCATCGCGACATTATCGCAAGTTGACTTAATCGCTGCTGAAGACACGCGCCACACCGGTAAACTACTAAGCCACTTTGGTATAAAGGCAAAAACCTTTGCATTACATGACCATAACGAAAAACAAAAAGCGCAGCAGATTATTGATTGGCTAAACGAAGGCAAAAATATCGCGCTAGTCTCAGATGCCGGCACGCCGCTGATAAGCGACCCAGGTTATGCCGTTGTAAACCTGTGCCGCGAGCAAGGCGCGCATGTAACACCCGTGCCCGGTGCGTGTGCTGCTATTACTGCAGTGTGTTGCTCAGGCCTGCCAACAGATCGCTTTCAGTTTATTGGCTTTACACCGGCTAAAAGTAAAGCCCGTCAAGATTTTTTCATAGAAGCTGTAAACTCAAGCATTACCAGCATAATGTACGAAAGCACCCACCGTATTATGGCAAGCCTAGATGATTTAGAAGCGGCCTTAGGTAGTGAGCAACAAGTGGTATTTGCAAAAGAGCTAACCAAAACCTTTGAAACCTTTTTTAATGGTAGCGTAAGTGAGTTAAAGCAGTTTTTAACTGATGACCCAACCAAGCAACGCGGCGAAATAGTGCTCATGTTGCCAGGTAAACCCAAGCAAGTAGATGATATACCGCCAGAGGCGCGTAAAATGCTGGCGCTACTTGAAAGCGAAATGCCGATGAAAAAAGCCTGTGGTATTGTTGCTGAATACTTTGGAATGAAGAAAAACGCCCTGTATAAAACAATTATTGACGAAAAAGAGTAAATCTTTACTGCGTACAAGGCACAGCTCATGTATACTGCGCGCCGAGTTAGCCAAGATAATCGCTGCCTGTGACGAAAATGATCAGGGGGAGGAAAGTCCGGGCTCCACAGGGCAGAGTGCCAGCTAACGGCTGGGGGGCGTGAGCCCACGACAAGTGCAGCAGAGAGGAGACCGCCAACCCTCGGGTTGGTAAGGGTGAAAGGGTGCGGTAAGAGCGCACCGGGCCACTGGTAACAGTTGGTTGCAAGGTAAACTCCACTCGGAGCAAGACCAAATAGGGTTCCTTATGGCGTGGCCCACGTTGGAACCGGGTAGGTTGCTTGAGCCATAGAGCGATTTATGGCCTAGACGAATGATTATCACTTTCTTCGGAAAGGACAGAACCCGGCTTATATGGCTAACTCACTCATTCAACAAAAAAGCCCGCAGTTAACGCTGCGGGCTTTTTTGTGCCTAAAATTTGATTAAGTACTTTGTTGTTTTTTAAGGCTCAGGCTGTCCTTTTTTAAGTCGCTTACTGAGTGCTGGCTGCGATATACCTAGTAGTTGCGCTGCCATTGATTGATTTGAGTTGCTACGTTTCATCGCTTCTGCTACCAGTAATTCTGCAGCTTGTTTTAAAGTGGGTAGCGTTGATGTTGACTCAAATAAGGGCTTTGCAAGCTGGGCTTGTATATCTAATTTGGGCACGGCACTGCGTACGCTTTCAAACGCTTTCATAGACAGTGCGCCACTTTGGTGGGTGCTCATTGCATCAAAGGCCATGGCGCGCAGCTCTCTTATATTGCCTGGGAAAGCGTAGTTTTCGAGTAAAATTAATAATTCTTTTGGAATACTTGCCACCGGTTTATTAAATTCTTGTGCGGCAAGCGTTAAAAAGTGCTCGAGTAATAAGGCTATATCTTGCTTGCGCTCTCTAAGCGGCGGAATATTTACATGATGAATTTTTAAACGGTAGTATAAATCGTTTCTAAATTCGCCATTTTCTTTTTTAGTGAGTAAATTTTGGTGGGTGGCTGCAATAATGCGCGCGTTGATGCGCTTTGGGGTATCGCTGCCTACTGGGTAATATTCGCCTTCTTGCAAAAGCCTTAATAGCTTTACTTGCGAGGCCAGGTTTAAATCGCCAATTTCATCAAGAAATAGTATCCCGCCTGATGCGCGTTCTATCATGCCTTTGCGGGCTTGCTCAGCGCCTGTAAAAGCGCCTTTTTTATGACCAAATAAGGTATCCGAAAATAAGTTATCGTCAAGGCCGGCTACGTTTACACACACAAGCTCGCCACTGCAGCTACTGGTTTCGTGAATGGCTCTGGCTATAAGCTCCTTTCCTACGCCACTTTCTCCGGTAATTAGAATAGGTTGTTGGCTATTTGATATAGACTCAATGTAATTAAACACCGAATGCATTTGATGATCCACACTAATAATTTTAGAAAACGCAGGATGCAGGCTTGTTTGGTTTTCTAGCAGATAGCCGCGCATGGCTTGGTTTTCTAAGTTTAGCTCTTGAAAACGCACCACTTGCATTATGCTATTGCTTAGGCGTTCTGGATCTTCTGTTTTTACATGATAACCATAAGCACCTAATTTTATACATTTTACAGCGGCTTCTACTTGGTTAATGCCGCTGATGATCACCACCGAAATATGCGGAAAAAGCTCTGTAATTTGCGCTATAAGCTCATCGCCACTGATATGTGGCATGTTTAAATCAAGCAATACAACGCGAACATTCCCTTGGTTTAGTTTGGCAATTACATCGCGGCTATCATTACATTGTACAATGTTGTTAATGCCGCAGTAGCGCTCTATTGCAAACGATATGCTTCGTAAAAAGCTGTTGTCGTCATCACAAATGAGGACCTCAAAACTAGGATATAAATTAGTATTCATAGTTCTCTCTCGTGTTGTAATAAGGGTAGTGATAGCTTTACTTTTGTGCCTTTACCGAGGGTTGATTTAAAGGTGAGTTGGCCTTGGTGATCTGCCACGATCCCCGCTGATACAGAAAGCCCTAAGCCGGTGCCGCCAGATTGTCGTTTGGTGGTATAAAAGGGGTCGGTGAGCTTAATTAAGTGCTGTTGATCAATGCCTACGCCTTGATCTTCAATGCTCAGCACAACCTGATTGTGTTTAGTATGGAAATAGCTGGTGATAATGATTTTTTGCGATTTGTCTTCAAGCGCTTGGCAGGCATTTAAAATTAAATTTACGATTACCTGCTCAATGCGACTGCCGCTGCCTTTAAACGCAGGCAGTGAGTTGGCTAAGTTAACCTCTAAGTGGTTTGTCGAGTTTTTAATTTGATTTGTGACTAAGCGAATAGAGCGGTTTGTTAGTAGGTTTAAATCTAGCTGCTCAGTTTTCTCATGCGATGCTTCACCTTTTACGGCAAAGCTTTTTAAATCCTCTACTATGCCCTTTACCTTGTTACTGGCAATGTGCATATCGTCTAAAATTTCTGGCAGCATATGTTTAAAGCGCTGATAGCTTACACCGGCAACAAGAAAGTCGCCTTGGCGTGCTTGATGCTCATCAAGTATGTCTGTTGCATCTTCAAAGGCTTCTTTTATAAACGGAAAATTTAACGTTAAAATACTACATGGGTTATTAATTTCGTGAGCTACTCCCGAAACCAACACCCCCAGTGAGGCCATTTTATCTGCATGAAGTAGCTGTAACTGCTGGGCTTGTAGCTCTTTGGTGCGGCTTTCTACTTTTTTGCGCAGGGCTTTGTTCCAAATTATCACCACGGTACTAATTAGTAGCAGCACCACTACACATATACCTGCTATTACGCCAGCTTTTGACCAAGGTGATACGTTTAACGGGCCAAACCATTTGTCGTAAATTTCTTGCTGACGGCCGGTGTTTTTTAAAATAGCTAAGCCTTGAGTAAATTGCGATAACAGCGCTTCATCTGCGGTTTTAGTGGCATAGCCATAAAGCCGGTTTCTTTCTAGGCTAGAAATAGCAGTGATGTTTGATAGCCCCAATTTTTTACTTAAATATAAACCGGGTAAGTTTGAAACCACTGCAAAGTCATAGCGGCCAGAGGCAAGCAAGCGCAGGGCATCGGCATGGGTTTCAACCGGTATAAGGGTAATGTTTAAGCCTGAGTGGTTAAGCATATCAAATGCTGAGCCATTGCTTTGTACAATAACGCGGTAGTTTTCAAGCTCGCTGTAGTGCGTTATTTTAGGACTATTGTCGCGCGCAAATATAGAGTGGTTAACAAACGTGTGCGGGCTAAAGTTATACAGATCGGTGCGCTCGGGTGTGGCGGCCATGCCTTGTAAAATATCCACATTTCCACGGTCAAACTCGGCTCTTATTTCGGCCCAGGGCATTAGCTTTATTTTTATATTAAGCCCCATTACAGCGGCTATTTCTTGGCTAAGTTCTACGTTGTAACCTGTAAGCTCGCCATCTTCGTTAATAAACTCATAAGGGGGGTAGTTAAAATCTCCGCCCACTATAATTTGTTTTGGCTGCGATAAGTTAGCTTGTGCAAAGCAGTTTAGGCTATTGAAACCCAGTAGGCTTAGTAGCGCTATTTTTAATACATAAAACCAAGCGTTTTGTTTAATAAACAAGTGAGTAAACCTCTGCATTTTTTAGTTGTGGTAGTGCGTTAGTAAATTGTCTAAACAGTACAAATAAAATGGCGTTTATGTTCCTTTTACAGCCGCAAAAAGGTTGTTTTTAGTTGGCAGCAGGGGACTATAGTCTGTATTTTAATTTTATATAAATTAGGTACTAACGAATTTATCATGGTTTTAAGTCTTATCTATTTATACTTTAAACTAAATAAGAATAAATTAATTGTTAATTAAGGTTTTTTGTAAGGCAGTTATGTCTTTTTAAGGCTGTTTAATAAAATAAAAGCGATTTAATATCGGCTATTAAATCGCTTTTATTGGTTGGGCCTATTTAGAGAATGTTGACCTGTGTAGATTAACGTTTTTCAAGCTAGGGCAGTTTAAGCAAGGCGCTGGCTTTTAAGCGAGTAGGCTTAATAATCGCTTTTGCTAAATACTAAACTCACTACTGTAAATTTAATCACGATTGGTCAACATGCCTTAGTACTAAAACTTCATGTTTAGGTTTACTTGAATGCGATCGCGGCCATTGTTGTTAGTGGGTATATCGTTATTAATATTATCTACGCTAAACCATCTTAAATCGGCATTTAGGTTCTCTGCAATTTTGTAATCTAGCTGTACGCGTGTGCCTTTAATATTGGTATAAGAACCCGGAGTATTAGTTTGCGTAAACGCGCCGTTCATAGGTAATGCATAGGCTTCGGTACGTAGCACGTAAAAACGCAGGCCAAACTGTTTATTAATTTGATAACGAGCATGTACAGTAAACGCTGTATTTTCGCTGTCGGCTTCACTTGTGTAGTAATCGGCTGCAAAGCGCACTGGGCCATAACGTACATCAAGGTTGTAGGTCATTACGTTGCCTGCTTGGTCATCATCAAGACCCGACTCAGCACTGGCATAGGCCGTATCTGAGGCGCTAACAAAAATTCCGCCAATACTGGCTTTAACGTTAATGTTATTAAAACTTGTAGCATATACACCTTGTAATTGTTGCCAGCTAGCATCGCGCTTGCCTTCGCCATTATCGACATTTTCTTCAAGAATAATATGCCCCGCATTAACGCTAAACGTATTGTTACTCCAGTTAGCTTGCACACCTTCTAGCGCTATATCGTCACGAAAAAGCAGCTCTGATGAATGCATATAAACGGGTGCCGCTTTACCAATATATACTTGGGTGTTACTAAGCCCTGTGTACTTCATAAAGGCGCGGTCTAAACCAAAGTCATCGTTATCGCTGGTATCGGTGATACCAAAAGTTTGATGGGTTGAATCGTGTTGGCTTGAGGTTGTTCTAAAGCGCATTTGCGCTGACCAGTTTTCGGTAGCCGCGTATTTAATACCAAAACGGGCACGCAAACGGGCGCGGCTTGTTGAGTCAATTGTATCGCCTTCGGTGTGCTCAAAGCGCATACGCATATCGCCAAATAGCTTAACGGCTTCAAGGCCATTTAAACCTTCAATTGTAATATCTGCGTGGGCAGGTTTAGCTAAGGCAATAACACCTAATGCAACGGGTAAATATATAAGTTTACTAGTCATGGTTTGTTCTCTATAAAATTACTAAATCGAGGGTTATTGCTTAGCGGGTTGAGCCGCTGTGTTGTCTTGGTTGTAAAGGGTTTCGTCAAGCTCGCCTTCGCTTTTGCCAATTAATAAAGTAACCATTAAATCGCCAGTTACATTTATGGTAGTGCGCGCCATATCTAAAATTCGGTCAATACCGGCAACTATTGCAATGCCTTCAAGTGGTAGGCCAACGGTGGTCAGTACTAGCGAAAGCATAATAAGGCCTGCACCGGGTACACCAGCGGTGCCTACAGAGGCTAAAGTAGCTGTAGCTATAATTGTTAAGTAATCTGTTGTGGTGAGGTCAATACCAAAGGCTTGGGCAATAAACAGTGCTAATACGCCTTGGTATAAAGCGGTGCCATCCATGTTAATAGTGGCGCCTACTGGCAGTACAAAGCTTGATACAGTACGCGATACACCTAAGTTTTGAGTGGCGCATTTAATGCTGGCAGGTAAAGTACCTGAGCTACTTGTGGTGGTAAAAGCAATAATTTGCGCTTCAATAATACCTTTATAAAAACGTTGTGGATTAAGCTTGCCTAGTAAGCCTACAAAGCCGCCACCTAACACTAAAACGTGAATAATGCAGCCTAGGTACACTAAGCCAATTACTTTTATAAGTGGCAGTAAAACATCCAGTCCGTACTTGCCAGATACCCAAGCCATTAATGCAAATACACCGTATGGTGCCAGCTTCATTACAAGCTCAGTTAACTTGTACATTGCATCGGCTAGGCTTTCAAACATTTTGCTAGCGGGTTCGCCTTTTTCACCAATTAGGTTTAAAGCAATGCCTAAGCTCAACGCAAACACAATAATTTGTAAAATATTACCTGAGGCTAATGAGCCCACTGGGTTTTTTGGTACTAAACCTACAATGGTGTCTACTAAGGTAGGGCTTGGTTTAGCATCAGCCACTGTGGTTGCAACCATATTTAAGCCTGCGCCAGGTTCAAACAACAACCCAAGACCCAAACCAATCGAAATAGCTACTGCGGTGGTGGCTAAATAAAATACGATTGACTTAACACCAATACGCCCCATTTTAGTGGTGTCTTTCATTGAGGTAACACCAACAATTAATGAGCAAAATATAAGCGGTACAATTAACATTTTAATGGCGCTAATAAATAGCTGGCCAATTGGTTTTATATATTCAGCATTATTGCCTAACAGCATGCCGGCAATAATACCCGTTATCATACCTATGAGTATTTTTAGCCAGAGCGCCATTTTTCTAGGCTCGTTGTTATTAATACTTGTTGTACTGGTCATAGTGTTATTCCAATTATTTATAATATTTAGTGGGAGCTATTTAACTTTTGCTTAGGGCGTTAACGCGTATATTGCACTGGCACGTGCACAGGCCACACAAGGGGCTTGCAATTTTATGGACAAGCTTTCGTTAGCCTTTTTCGATAGGGGTTGTTTGTACACGTGCATAATTAAGCTCTAAAGTTGTTAGATTATTGTTATTGCATTAATAATGCCAAGCACGGTTTTGTTAATAACGTATTGAATGTTATTGATTTTATTGTTTTTGGTTGGCGGTTTGTTAATATAACTTTTTGAATAATTATTAATAATGAAAGACGGGTTAAAGGCGGATTAAATGATGGTTTATAAATAACTCATTTAAAATCAATGAGTTGATAGGTGTATAACTTTTATTATTGATATAACAAAAGTTATATTTAATGCATTAATTAATCATATTTTTTGATTTTTCAGGGTTTAAAACATTATTAAGTTGTAAATTGGCTGTATGTGGTTTTATTTTTTCTTATACGTTTAGCTTAGATAATATTTTTACCCTGTTCAGGATCCCGTGATTTTTCGGCTTGATCACGAATTTCGTCGGTATCACTACTTACATCATCAACCGTTTCATTTTGCTGCTGCAGCTGCTTAGAGCTTTGCTGAGCAGTTAAAGGTTGCTCAGCTTTGTTGGTGGGCTTTTGTGTATCACTCTCATCAGGTGCACTGAGTAAAATACGCTCGCGGGCATCATCTGGCATACTGATGTTTTGCGCTGTAAATTCGGTTACTAGCTCACGCATTAACTGCGAGGCCACTTTTAACGGACTATGTTGTTCGCTGTTAACCCAAAAAAACAGATTAAAGTTAATTGTTGAGCTGCCTAAATTATTGATCAGCACTTGTGCTGGTGGCTCAGTAATCACACCCGTTTGCTTGTTTGCAATTTCAAGGGCGAGTGTTTGGCAGTAACGAATATCGTTATCGTAACCTATGCCAATCACCACCTTGGCACGCATTTTTGGATTTGCAGTTAGGTTTTTAATGGTATTTTTATAAACCGTGGCGTTAGGTATTTGTATATGGTTGCCATCGTAATCAACTAAGGTGGTTGCGCGAGCGGTGACTTTTTTAACCACACCTAAGCGGCCATCGACTTCTATTACATCGTCTATTTTAAATGGCCGTTGAACGCTCAACAGCAAGCTAGCGATAAAGTTCTCTGCTATGTCTCTAAAGGCAAAGCCCAATATTAAGCCTATTAATCCGGTACCGCTCATAATGGCAATAGCAAATTCGGTAAGTCCTGCTAAACGTAAAAATAAATACACGCCCAGCAATAAAATTAAAATGCTAATCCCGCGTTTGGCCACTAAGTGCACAAGTTTACTGTCGGTCATATAAATGAGCGGTTTTACTAACAGCTTAGACAAAGGACTGGCGACAAAGTAGCTAATAGTTAAAAGTATAAAACCTAATAAAAGAGTGGGTAATATTTGCGCTGTTGCGTGAAGTAATTGCAAACTTTGGGCGTATAAATACTGCCAACTGAGCACGCTTTCTGGGGTGTTTAAGGCATTCACAGCCGTGGTGTTCACTGCAATTAGCATAGTTATAAGGCTGTTCATGGCGTATTACCTTGGTATTTTAAATAATCTAGCAAGCAGCAAGTTTAATACCAATGCCATAAGCACAGCTTGGCAAACTTTTTGCTCGATAATAGGCTAAAAAGGAGCAAACAATGAGCAAACCTAAACGGGGACAATATGCCGAGCAGCCAGTGCACATTCCGGTTATTGGTTGGTGGGACATAGCCAAACGTATTTTTAAGCAAATGAGCCAAGACAACTTATCGCTGGTTGCAGCGGGCGTTGCGTTTTATGCCTTACTTGCTATTTTTCCTGCTATTGCTGCAATGGTTTCTGTGTATGCGTACTTTTCATCGCCCACCGATATTAGTGAACACCTGAGTAAAATAGTTACCTTATTACCGCAAAGTACGAGCGATTTAATTTTATCTCAGGTCTCGAGCTTGGCTCAAACCTCTAACGCCAGTTTAAGCTTAAGTGCAATTGGTACACTTATTCTTACTATTTGGAGTAGCTCTAAAGGCAGCCAAGCGCTTATTACTGCCTGTAACATTAGTTATCATGAATACGAAAAACGCTCATTTTTTCATGCTCAGTTAGTACGTTTTTTATTTTCGGTAGGGGCTATTTTAGTGGCTATTTTTGCTTTGCTAATTATAGGTATTTTACCCATAGTACTTAATTTAGTGGGCTTAAAAGAAAGTATAGACTTACTAATAAAGTTAATATCGTGGCCATTACTCGCCTTTATGTTTAATTTTGCATTGGTGCTTTTGTATCGCTATGCACCACACCGAAAACCCGCTAAATGGCGCTGGATCACACTTGGCTCGTGTATTGCGACTGTATTATGGATTTTAGCCTCAATTGGTTTTTCGTTTTATGTGTCTCACTTTGCAAGCTACAACGAAACGTATGGTTCGTTAGGCGGGGTAGTGATTATGCTAATGTGGCTCTATATAAGTGCCTATATTATTACGCTTGGGGCGGTAATAAATGCGGCAACCGAACAACAAACAGCGAAAGATAGTACCAAAGGCCCCGCTAAAGAACGCGGTAAACGCGGCGCCTATGTTGCTGATCACCTTGATGTAGATGAGCCGACAAACTCTTAGCCCGGTTCGTTATTGCACAAGCTTATGAGATGTTGAGTAAATGCTTGGCCAACGGGGCCTAAACGGTCATTGTCGGTGCACATTAAATAAAGCTTTAAGGAGCGGGTTGTACCTTGCTCTAAATTAAGGGGCTTAAGTGTGTTGTTTTTAAGATAAGGTTTAATTTGTGCACTAGGCAGCCATGCATAACCAAAGTTTTGGCTAACCATATCAATAGAGTTACGTAAGTGACTTACTGTCCAGCGCATATCTGCCCCAAGCCAGCCGTCGTCGTGGCTGGTGTGGGTGGCCGAATCGCGAACAACTATTTGCCTGTGTAATTTAAGCTCTCTGTAGGTCAGTGGTTCAGTGCGCTGGTGTAAGGGGTGATCCGGGTGCGCAACGGCAATAAATTCTATATCGCACAAGCTATGGCAATTAATGCCATAAAGCGCAATAGAGGTAATTGCTAAGTCGACCACTGCATTGGTAAGTAATTCGTTTGCGCCGTTAAGTACGCTTTCTATCAGTTCTATTTTTACCAGTGGGTATTGCTCATTAATATGGCTTAGCGCTTGGTACAATAAATGCTGCGGAAACACTTCATCTACTGCTATTTTTAATGTGCTTTCAATACCTTCGCTTAACGTATTAGCAACCGATTCTATTTTGCTGGCTTCATCTATTAAAAATTCAGCGCGGCGCAATATAAGCTTACCGTTTTCGGTTAAATACGCTTTACGGCCTTTTACTTCAAGCAATTTTACTTGCAGTGCCGACTCTAACTTTTGCACTGCATGGTGCACGGTTGATTGGCTTTTAAATACCGCGCTGCTAGCACCGGCAAACCCACCATGCTCTACAACAGCTTTAAACATTCTCCATTGCTCGAGTGTTGCCTTTGCCATTTTAAACCTTGTTACTACTTACTATTGATTAAACTACCTGACCGTGTAGGCACTCTATTTATTGCGTAACTACTTATTTATTATTGGCAATAACCATTTTTTTGCTGCTCAGTAACGTCATAAACTCTTTTTTAGGCACTGGCCTTGAAAACAAATAACCTTGCCCGTAGTCGCATCCTGCTTTTAGCAGTAGCTGCATTTGTTGCTGTGTTTCAATTCCTTCAGCAATAACTTTTAGGCCAAGCTGGTGGGCCATCACAATAATGGCTTCACATAAAGCAAGCTCTTGGCTCCCAGCTTTAATATTATCAATAAAGCGTTTATCTATTTTTAGGTAATCGGTATCCATTTCTTGCAGGTACGCGAGCGATGAATAGCCGGTGCCAAAGTCATCTAGCGCTAATTGCACACCTGACTGGACTAATGTTTTTAAGCGACTTTGAGTTAGTGGCTCTGGGTTAACCATAAGGCCTTCTGTGATCTCGGCCACAATAGAGGAGGCAGGTAGCTTGGCTGCTTTTAAAATCTCACACCAATCGTCAATTCCGCTATCGATTGTTGATAACTGCACAGGAGAGACATTTATACTAATTTGAAATTGCTCCCCCATGGTGGTGTTTATTTCTTTTAGGGTGTGTATTGCTTGTGTAAATACAAATTGGCCCAGCGCATTTATTTGCCTAGTTTCCTCTGCAAGCGGTATAAACGTCGCCGGCGAGACTAACCCCTTTTTAGGGTGATGCCAGCGAATAAGCCCTTCGGCTTTATGAATGTGCAAATCGTTTAATGCCACAATAGGCTGATAAAATAGCTCAAATTGTTCAAGCTCTATGGCGGAGCGTAAATCTTTTAATAGCTGCATACGCGCTTGCGCATGAATACGCATATCTTTTGAAAAAAACTCAAACCCATTACGGCCGTTATTTTTAGCTTTATACATGGCTTGGTCGGCAGCTTTTAATAGCAGCTCTGTACTTTGGCCATCGCTAGGTGCGCATGCAATGCCCATACTAGCGCTAATAAATAGCTCCTCGTCTTCAAGCTGTATACTTGATGAAAGGCTTTGCAATATATTGCTGGCAATTTGGTTTATATGGCGACTGCTTTTAACATGGTCGTATACAATCACAAACTCATCACCGCCAATACGTGCGACAAAACTGGCGTTTATTGCAGCTTGAATTATCCGTTGAGAAACTAACTTAAGTAGATTATCGCCATAATGATGGCCTAACGTGTCGTTAATATCTTTAAAGTGATCAATATCGAGCAGCATCACAACAAGTTCGCATTTGTCGCCTGTTACTTCATCAAAACGCTTATTTAAACGCTCTTTAAGCTCTAGCCTATTTGGTAAATCAGTTAAGTGGTCGAAGTGAGTTTTTCGCCATATGGTTTCATCGGCTTGTTTTTTTTCTGTTAGGTCGGTAAAAATGGCCACCCGGCGAGTAGGCATATTTTTATCATCGTACACGGTATCTATAATGAGGTATTCGCTATAGGTGTCGCCATTTTTTTTACGATTAATTATCTCACCCTGCCAACGGCCAGTTTCTCTGAGCTCTGCCCACATTTTTTCATAAAATGCTTTTGAGTGTTTGCCAGATGCTAAAATACGGCTGGTTTTACCTATCGCTTCTTCTTTGCTGTATTGGGTTGTTTCGCAAAAAGCAGGGTTTACGTCATAAATAATGCCGTCGGGGTCTGTAATCATCATCCCTTCACTACTATTACTGTAAACAAGCGACGCTAAATGAAGTGCTTTTTCGTTGACCTTTTTTTGGCTTATATCTCTAAGAACAATAATGTATTCATTATTAGTGAGTGCATTGATTCTTGCCTCAAAAAAGTGCTCTTTAGATTTTTTAAACAATGTAAACTCAATGGTTTGTGAGCCATCTAAAGTACCTAATTGAGAAAGCAGTAACTCTGCATTGGCCTCAGAGAGTACATCCACTAATTTTAAAGCTTTGCCTGTCTCAACGTTTAGCACAGGGCTAATATAGCCGCCAATATAAAGGATTTTGCCTTGGGCATTTATACGTATGTAGGTATCGGGTAAAGCATTTAATAAGCTCATTAACTCGTTGTGCTTATTTTTTAATTTAGCCTCTGCAGATAACCGGGTTTGTGCCATAACAGCAAAACGGTCATAAAGCGCGCGCAGCTCTGGGCTGTTGGGCTTTTTAATATGTTTGGGCATAGTGCCATTTGCCAGTTCATCTGTGGCTTTGGTTAAATTAGCGATAGGCTTAAATATACTTTGTTTAATTAAGCGTCTAGCTAGCAACACCAACAGGGCAATAGCCGATAAAAACGCAAAAATGGTTTTAGCAAAGCTTTCATTCACTTTATTAATAAAATCTTCAACCGAAACGGCTATATAAATATCTAAATTATTATCATGGCCGTCTTTGTATATTACTGAGCGATGAAAAACCTGGTTTTCGCCTTCTGCATTTTCGAACACGGTTAACGAGCTTTTATCGTGAAGTAAATCTATGTCAGTAATTTTTTGGCCTAAATTACGTGGTTGATTAGGGTAGTTGGCCAGTATTAAGCCATTAGAGTCGGCAATAACGGCCTTGGCATTGTTAGGTAATTTTGCTTCGCTTAAGGCGATATTCCACCAATTCAATGCAATAACGGTAACCAGTGTGCCTTTTAGTTGGTTATTACTATCTATAATTGGGTAGGCAAAATTGACACTTTGCGCTTGAATACTTCGGTCGTATTGAAAATACCCCACCGAAAAACTTTTATTACTAATGGCATTTTGAAAATAAGTACGATCGCTAATATTAATATTTTTACTACGACCATTTGTCACGCACTGTAGGTCGCCATTTTTATCAACAATACCTATATTTGCAATATTCTTATAAAGGGCTTTTATTTCGTAAAAGTAATTAGGGCAGGTTGTGGGGAGTGTTTCATTTTTTGCTGCTTTATCGGCTAAATAAATAGTAATACGTTTAACATCATCAACCATTGTTTTTTGATGTTGTGTCAATTGCTTAGCTATATTTACTATTCTTTCTTCACTTTTTTCAATGGCAGCATCACGTTCATACCATAGCGTAAATACCGTCACAGCGGCGCCGGGAATGCTAAGTAGGATGAGTAACCTGTAAAGCTGGCTTTTAAGCGATGAAGTAAAAATAAGATTTCCTTAAGTTCTGCGTCCCTAAAAAGTGATTGTAGACATAAAAGCCAAAAATAACCATACAAAATATAGGGTTGTACTAAAAAGTTATTAGAAATCAGCTTAAGTCTGTGTTTTTAATCATGGAGCTTATTATACCAAATAAACGAATTATCAAAATAAGCACTCAACTTTCTAAAAAATAGAATGTTTTGCTCGATTTAAAGACATAGTCGTATTGTTTTATGAATGCTTTAATAAGCTCATTAATTAATCTACTACAGTATTTTAAATATGAACATAGCAAAAGTGTTAACTGCTTACGCCACCCAAGATGGTGATGGTGTAAACATAAGTCGGATAGCTGGTTTTGATGGCAAATATCTCGATCCTTTTTTAATGATTGATGAGCTAAAGTCTAACAATGAAAGTGACTATATTGGTGGCTTTCCACCGCACCCTCATCGCGGCATTGAAACCTTTACGTACATTATTAAAGGTGGCTTTGAACACCAAGATCAAATGGGTAACAAAAAAGCGATCCGATCTGGTGATGTACAATGGATGAGTACAGGTAGAGGCGTAATGCACAGTGAAATGCCACTGACAGATGCAAAAGAGGGGCTGCATGGCTTTCAAATTTGGATCAATATGCCCAGTGGCGAAAAAATGCGTGCGCCACGTTATCAAGATACTACACAAAATCCAGCGCCTGAAGTCACTAACAAGCACGGCGTGAGCTTTAAAGCTCTTGCGGGTAATTGGCAGTTTGAAGATTGTACGTTAACGTCGAGTTTGCAAAGCTTAGCGGCCAATGCTGCACTGGCCAATGTTACTCTCCCCGTTAATACACGCATGCAGTTAGCAGGGCTTAAACAACGTAAAGTGATGATTTATGTTCATACAGGTGAGCTTATTACAGGTGACGAGCAAACATTTAATGCTGGCAAGTTGCTTATATTAAGTGAAAACAGTGACATTGATATATCTTCACAAAAGGGGGCGGGGATGCTTATTTTAGCGGGTGACCCACTTGAGCAACCTATTGCACATATGGGCCCATTTGTAATGACCACGCAAGAGGAAATTAAACAAGCGGTGCGCGATTATCAAAACGGTGAATTTGGCAACATTTAATAGTTAATTGAGGAGGTTATTATGGGTTTATTAGTTGATGGTCAATGGCAAGACAAATGGTACGACACCGACTCGAATAATGGTAAATTCAAACGCGAAGCAGCGCAGCTTCGTAATTGGATCACAGAAGATGGCAGCCCTGGACCTACAGGAAGTGGTGGGTTTAAAGCGCAAGCAAATCGCTACCACTTATATGTTGCCTTAGCGTGCCCGTGGGCGCACCGCACACTTATATTCAGACAGCTAAAAGGCCTAAGTGATATTATTAGCGTATCGGTAGTCAGCCCAGATATGTTAGATAAGGGGTGGAGCTTTGATAAAGATAACCTCAGTAGCGGCGATGATTTATTTAATAGTGAATACTTACATCAAATTTATACTAAGCACGATGAAAATTACAGTGGGCGAGTAACTGTGCCTGTGCTTTGGGATAAGCAGCAAAATAAAATTGTTAGTAATGAATCTGCAGATATTATTCGTATGTTTAATACCGCATTTAATGAAATTACGAATAATACGGGTGACTATTACCCACAATCACTACAAGCTGATATTGACGAAATTAACGACCTTGTTTATACCAATATTAATAATGGGGTATATAAAGCGGGTTTTGCAACCACACAAACAGCATACGAAGATGCATTTACTGCGTTATTTAAAGCACTTGATAAAGTAGAGGGCATACTAAGTAAAAATCGCTACCTGATGGGAGGCACGTTAACTGAAGCGGATTGGCGTTTATTTACCACACTCATTCGGTTCGATAGCGTGTATGTAGGGCATTTTAAGTGTAATTTACGCACCATTGAAAGCTACCCAGCGCTGAGTAACTATGTACGTGAGTTATACCAAATAGAGGGAGTAGCCAGTACGGTTAACCTTGAGCATATTAAGCGGCATTACTATTTTAGCCACACAATGATCAACCCAACGCAAATTATACCAAAAGGGCCGGCGTTAAACTTTAGCCAAAACCATAATAGAGACGAGTTGGGCTAAGAGGTATTAGAAGGCATTAAAGTAAGCGGCAATTGCACTTTTAAAAAAGCTTTTATAAATGCAATTGCTGCTATGCAAATAACTTTACCAGCCAGCCGTATTTTCGCACAAAGCTGGTTTCGCTTTTGCCAGCTTGAACCGTTGCTCCGGCTAAAAAGGCTGATGCCAATCCTACCTTGGTGGCTGCAAAGCGCTTAAAGCGATACTTTATTGCTGCATGGTGCTGGCGCTTTAATGCATGCTGTAAATCCATTTGCTTATTTAACGTGTCAACGTTCTCATTGGGTTCTTTAATTAGAAAATTAACGAGCATGGTTATTTCCTTATAGATTTAAAAGTTGCTTTAAACTTTTAATCGTTTTACTAAAGCCAATTTTATTGCTTAGGTATACGGTATTTCGCCAAAGCCAAATTAAACAAATTATTTGCGCGAGTGCAGCAGTAGCAAAGCTAAGCCAAACCGAGCCAAATAAATCATATACACCGTAGCCAATTGCACCTAATAAGCCGGCCCACAACAAAATCAAACCACTGGCAAAACATCCTAAAAATATAGTGATCAACGCCATTGATCGTAACGACAGCTTCCACTCAGCCTTTGCAAGTTGGTGGGTAAGCTTTCCTTGCGTTTTATAATCCTCCTTGAGCTGGTCAGAGTATTCAATGATCTTTGCTATATGATCCTGCCAATCATCCTTTTGGCTAGGGTCATCAGTTGTTTGATTTTGAGCATTACCGTCCGTGGTTGCTGTTGTTTGTGAGCTACTCATTATTTATTACTTACGACGAAATAATGACGTTACAAGCATACCCGCCGCAAAAGCAATACCCGCTGTTGCTAGCGGATTTTCTGAGGCAAAAGCACGCGTTTTTGCGCTGCACTCAGTTAGTTTTTCACGAGCAATAAGTTGTTTTTCGCTTAGTGCTTCTGCAGAGCTTGAAGCGCCTTTACGTACGCTTGACTCAGCAACTGATGCCTTGCTTGAAAGTGCATCTACTGCATCGTGTGCTACAGACGTTGCTTTTTCAGTCAACGGTGCCTCACTCTCTTTTTGTTTAAGATCAGGTTTCATGTTTGTTTCAGTATTCGGTTTTGTATTTGTTGCAGTAGCCATAATCAATCCTTAATAAATAAAATAAAAAAATTTAACTGGTGCTATAGCAGAAGCAACGATTAAACCAATCATTAAAAATAATTTAACCACTTGATTTTATTGTTTTTATATATTTAAGGTAGGGTGCGGTAGATTAAATAAAAAGCAGCATGAAGTAAGTATTGCTGCTGTGCTAAGTAAATTTTACATGGCTATAAACCTAGGGCCTGTTTACCTTTCGAGATTTAATTTGCAGCAGTCTGTTTGGGATTTAGGCAAGGTAGAGCCTATGTAGTGTGGTTATTCCCCATAAATAGGCGATAACGACGTATAAATGTCAAACAGGCGCTGCCCGAAGGGTTCTGCCTAGGGGGCATTTACTCTCTGTTACTCGGTTTTTACTTAGCCCACTAGGTTACAAACCTCACGCCGCGATTAAATACCCCCTAGATTGAACAAATTATAATCCTTAAAGGTCAACAGGCCCTAGATTCATTTTTTTGTAATTATTCATTGATTATTCAGTAAGCAAATTATGTAAACCAAACGTTATTAGCATCGCTTTAAAAAAATTTTATCTACTACCTCCACTTTTTCCCACGTAATTCAATCGCTTTGCGTAAAGCCTTATTTTTTCTAGCTTAGCGAGACGTTAAAGCTGGTCAGCTTACTTGACAAAAAGGCTTGTCAAGCCCTAAACTGGAGCACTGTGGTAAAAAGTGGTTTTTAGTGGATCTAACTGGATCAAATTAATCGAAACTCGATTACACAATTTAAAAGTAGGCTTTTTATGTTTCGTGGCGCTAGTTCACTGAGCTTGGATGATAAAGGACGTTTTGCGGTACCGACTAAGTACCGAGACGCTTTGCTGTCTGAAGATCAAGGAACGGTAATATGTACCATTGCGCTAAACGAGCCGTGTTTATGGTTGTATCCTCTTGCACAGTGGCAAGAAATAGAAAGCCGCTTATCTAAAATCTCTAATATGAATCCACGCGCTCGCCGAATGCAACGTATGTTGTTAGGTAATGCCACAGAGTATCAACTTGATAAAAATGGTCGAATTTTGCTGGCGCCTTCATTGCGTAGCCACGCAGAACTTGGCAAAAAGATCATGCTAGTTGGTTTAATGAATAAATTTGAAATTTGGGATGAAGCGCGTTGGCACGAACAAATGCGCCAAGACACTGAGCTGGAAAGGCTCGGCGATTTTGAAGCAAACCAAGATTTAGATAATTTCACACTCTGACGGCACTAAAAAAGGCAAACACAAGCTAATGACTGCGCAATTTGAACACGTATCCGTATTAATGGACGAAACCATCGATGCTCTTGCAATTAAGCCAGACGGCATATACATGGATGGTACTTTTGGACGTGGCGGACACTCAGGTCAAATACTTGCTCGACTTGGTGAGCAAGGGCGTTTACAGGCCATTGATCAAGACCCACAAGCAATAAAATCGGCTGAAAAATTTGCCGATGACGCACGCTTTGCTATAGCTCACACCCGCTTTTCTAACTTATACGATGTAGCAGAGCAAAACGATCTGTTAGGTAAAGTTGATGGCATTTTATTAGATATTGGCGTGTCCTCACCCCAGCTTGATGACGCAGAGCGTGGCTTTAGCTTTATGAAAGACGGCCCTCTTGATATGCGCATGGACCCAACAAGTGGGCGCAGTGCAGCGCAGTGGCTAGCCGAAGCTGAGCTTGAAGACATTACCCATGTAATTAAAACCTACGGTGAAGAAAAATTCGGTAAGCGTATTGCCCACAAAGTACTTGAGGTAAGAGAGCACACGCCAATTACTACAACCAAGCAACTTGCCGATTTAGTCGATGAAGCGGTGCCCGTTAAAGATAAATTTAAACACCCAGCCACACGTACATTTCAGGCAATCAGAATTTACATAAACAGTGAACTGGAAGAAATTCAAACCGCACTGCAAGCCGCTGTAAAAGTATTAAAGCCAGGTGGGCGTTTAGTGGTTATTTCGTTTCATTCACTTGAAGACAGAATAGTGAAGCAATTTATTAGAAAACAGAGTAAGGGAGAAGCGATACCCAGAGGTCTGCCTTTAACCGACGCACAAATAAATAAAAACCTGACGTTAAAAGCAGTGGGTAAAGCTATTAAACCAAGTGCTGAAGAAATTGAGCGTAATCCACGCTCTCGCAGCTCAGTACTTAGGATTGCACAGAGGCTTGGATGAACACTAAAGCGAATCATCGCCAACCCAATTTATTTTTAGAAATATTAAAAGGCCTAGGAGCTAACAAGCTAACCTCGGCCTTGTTGGTTGTGATATTCGCTTCAAGCTTTGCAGTAGTGCAGGTTACGCACTCGGCTCGCGCGCAGCTAATTAAGCAAGATACGCTGCTACAAGAGCGAGATGAGCTCGACCTTGAATGGCGTTATTTACTTGTAGAAGAAGAGTTTTATTCGCAGCATGCGCGCATTGAAGAAGTTGCTACCACGCAGCTTCAAATGAAGCGCCCTACCAGTCAGGATGAACAGGTAATAATAATACAATGAGAAATCGCGGCAAAAAACAGGTCAATAACTTAATCACATGGCGCTTTATGTTGGTGTGCACTGTGGTGTTTTTAGTGTTTGTAACACTGGTGTCGCGTGCTGCCTATTTACAAGTTATTGAGCCAGATAAAGCCCGTTCAGAAAGCGATAAACGCACCGTGCGTGTAGAAAAACTACATGTACAACGCGGTATGATCTTCGATCGTCAAGGCAAAGAGCTTGCTGTAAGTGTGCCTGTAGTCAGTGTGTATGCCGATCCTAAAGCATTGCATAAGTCACTTGTTGCTAAAGTTATAAAACAAGCACGTAAAAACGGTGAAGATCATAAAACGCTTGCAGAAAATGCCGCTGAGCTTGATAAGCGTACCTCTGTTTATTATGAAAATGATCTGCGTTGGCGTGAGCTGGCAGATGTATTACGTATCGATCCTAAAAAAATAAATTCGCGTTTATTAAATGATCCCACCCGTCGTTTTGTGTATTTAAAGCGCCAAGTTACACCGGCTGTTGCCAACTACATTAGCCAATTACGCTTACCTGGTATTCATTTGTTAGATGAGTCTAAACGTTATTACCCCGCGGGAGAGGTAACGGCCCACATTATTGGTTTTACAAATATTGATGGAAAAGGCATAGAAGGCATTGAAAAACTCTACGAAAATGCCTTAACAGGCGAAGAAGGCCGTCGCACTATTCGTAAAGATGCTCAAGGCCGCGAAGTTGAAGTATTAGATGAGCGTGAGCGTGTAGAGCCTGAAAATATTCAGCTGAGTATTGATCAACGTATTCAAGCAATTGCTTATAAAGCAGTAAAATCTGCTGTACTCACCTATAAAGCGACATCGGGGTCGGCCATGGTGGTTGATGTTAAAACCGGTGAAGTTTTGGCCATGGTAAATAGCCCATCATTTAATCCAAATAATTTGAACGATGCACAACCACATAAGCGCCGTAACCGCGCAATTACCGATTTGTTTGAACCAGGCTCAACCGTTAAGCCACTAGCCATTTTAGCTGGGCTAGACTACGGCGCAATTAAAGCCGACGACACCATTGATACCTACCCAGGTTGGATGCGTTTAGGCGGCAGTTTAGTAAAAGATACCCGTAACCACGGTGAAATGACGCTTCGCGAAATTTTAAAGTATTCATCAAACATGGGCGTCGCAAAGGTAACGCAGCAAGTACCTAAAGATTACTTAGTTGGCTTATATCAAAAAGTGGGCTTTGGTAGCGATACCGGCACAGGCATGGTTGGCGAAAGTAGTGGTTTATTTTATCCAAACCGCCGCTGGTCTGACTTTGAAATTGCCACGTTATCGTTTGGTTATGCTATTTCGGTAAGTACGGCGCAAATGGCCCGTTTTTACACCATGTTAGGTGCCGGTGGGATTAATCGTCCGTTAACGATTTTAAAGCAAGACGGTGTGCCAGAAGGCGAGCGTATTTTTAAACAAAAAGACGTAGAAGCCGTTGTTCACATGATGGAAAGCGTGTTTGAAAAAGACGGTACAGCCCGAAACATAAAAGTAGATGGCTATCGCGCGGCAGGCAAAACCGGTACTTCTAAAAAGGCGGTTGCTGGTGGTTACGGTGATGAATACGTAGGTTATTTTGCAGGTGTAGCACCGGCAAGTAATCCACGCTTGGCTGTGGTAGTGATGATAAATGAGCCCGGTGGCGATGTGTACTATGGAGGTGCCACCGCAGGCCCTGCATTTGCAGAAATCGTCTCTAACGCATTAAGAATATTAAACGTAGCCCCTGATAAGGAAGAAGTGGCTTACGTAAAAGGTAAAGATAACGATGCGTGATTTAAAGGCTATTTTAAAATACATCGACATAGATGCACCTTCGCAGCTAGTTAAAGATTTACGCCTTGATAGCCGTGATGTAACCCCTGGCGATGTATTTGTGGCTATAAAAGGCCATGCGCTTGATGGCGGACAGTTTATTGCCAAAGCAATTGAAAACGGCGCTACAGCCATTATTGCCGATAGACTGTGCGAATTTGATGTCACTTTTGAGCCACTGTATTTAGTAACTGAGCTTGATAAAAAACTCCCAGAGCTAGCGAGTCAATTTTATGAAAACCCAAGCCAATCTCTCGATTTAATTGGTGTAACGGGCACTAATGGCAAATCTACAACAACGGCTATGATGGCGCATTTAGCGCAGTTTTGTAGTACCCCTTCGGCCATTATAGGCACATTAGGTTATGGCCACCCCGATACACTTACGCCACTTATTAATACCACGCCTTCGGCTGTTGACTTGCAGCACATATTGCATGACTTAAAACAGCAGCATAAAAAGCTTGTGGCGATGGAGGTTTCATCGCACGGGTTAGTGCAACAGCGTGTGGCACAATGCCAATTTAAAGCGGCGGTATTTACTAATTTATCGCGCGATCACCTTGATTACCATGGCGATATGGCAAGTTATGGCGACGCCAAGCTTATGCTGTTTCGCGATTTTGACCCACAGTTAGTGGTGCTAAATCAAGACGATGGGCAAGCAGAGCAATGGCTTGAAAAATACAGTTTTAATAATCTCATTTGTTATGGTCGTAAAAATTTAGCACCTAAAAATGCACAGTATGTGTATTTTTCTGATGTTGAATATTCTAAAAATGGTATTTCGGCGCAATTGAGCACAAGTTGGGGCGATATTAGCGTAACATCGCCTCTATTTGGTGAGTTTAACTTATATAATTTAACTGCGGCACTGGCAACATTGTTGGGGCTAGGTTATCCGCTTGAGCAGTTAGCCGCCGGATGCGCGCATTTGCACTCCGTTGCTGGGCGTATGCAAGCGTTTAGCGAAGTTAATTTACCCACGTGCGTTGTTGATTACGCCCATACGCCTGATGCACTTGCTCTGGCTTTACAAGCATTGCAAAAGCATGTGCCTGGTGGGGTTAGTTGTGTTTTTGGTTGTGGCGGCGACAGAGATAAAGGTAAGCGTGCCTTAATGGCGCAAGCGGCAGAGCAAAATGCAGATAAGGTTATTGTTACCAGCGACAATCCGCGTTCAGAAAACCCAGATGCTATTTTGGCAGATGTGGCAGCGGGTTTATCGCAGCCTGAAAAAGCCCATTTAGAGGCTGACAGAGCAAAAGCCATTCGCTATGCAATAGAAAATGCAAATGCGGATGACGTTATTTTAATTGCCGGCAAAGGCCACGAGGATTACCAAATTATTGGCGATCAACGTATCGACTTTTGCGATCGCAGTTATGTAAAAGAACAACTAAAAAAAGCAGTAAGAGGGATAACTCAATGATCCCAATGGACTTTGATTGGCTGGCAAATGTGCTAGCAACCGATTATCAAGGTGATAATCTCAATGTAGTAAATATTAATACCGATACCCGCAGCATTTGCGACGGTGAGGTGTTTTTAGCTTTAAAAGGGCCTAATTTTGATGGCCATAAATTTATTGCTGACGCTAAACAAAAAGGCGCTATTGGCGTTATTGTTCAGCATAAAGTAGATGTAGATATTGTGCAGTTTGTTGTTAGCGATACCCGTATTGCATTAGGCAATATAGGTGCAGCAGTTATGGCGCAGGTTAACCCTAAAACCATTGCCATTACTGGCAGCGTGGGTAAAACAACGGTAAAAGAAATGTGCGGCGCTATTTTATCGGTGCACGGAGATGTGCTTGCTACAAAAGGTAATTTTAATAACGATATTGGCGTACCGCTAACGCTATTACGTTTAGAGCCACAGCACCGTTTTGCTGTTATAGAGCTTGGCGCTAATCATTTAGGCGAAATTGCTTACACTACCGCCATGGCAAAACCCGATGTAGCTGTGGTGTGTAATGTGGCCGCTGCGCATTTAGAAGGCTTTGGTAGCCTAATGGGGGTTGCTAAGGCAAAAGGTGAGATTTTTGATGGCCTAAAAGACGATGGCGTTGCCATTGTTAACTGCGATAGCGAATTTAGCCAATACTGGCTTGATAAATTAAAAGGGCGCACTGTTAAATGTTTTTCAAGTACTGAAAAACTTGATATTTGGGCTGAAAATATCAGCCTAGACGAAAACGCTCGCGCGAGCTTTTTATTGTGTACACAAGATCAAAAAGTACCAGTAACGCTTGCTCTTCCTGGTAAGCACAACGTGAGCAACGCGCTTATTGCCGCGGCTTTAACCAGCGAGTTTGATGTATCACTTGAAGAGATAGCCACCGCACTTGCCACCATGGGCGATGTGAAGGGGCGGGTAAACTTAATAAAAGTAAGTGATTCACTGACCGTTATTGATGATACCTACAATGCAAATGTTAAGTCGGTAAAAGCAGCAATTGATTTATTAAGTGATATTCAAGGGCACCGTATTTTAGCACTGGGCGATATGGGAGAGCTTGGTGAGCAAGCCAGAACTTATCATCAAGAAGTAGGCGAATACGCAAAACAACAAGGCATTGATGAGCTGTATACGCTGGGTGTGTTAAGTAAATACGCAAGCGATGTATTTGATAAGCCAAACCGTCATTTTTCTAACCGAGAAGAGATGCTCAAGCAAATTCAAACCAGTCTTAATAACACAAACAATAAAACCACGCTTGTGGTGAAAGGATCGCGCAGTTCTCGCATGGAATTATTAGTAACCGATTTAGTAAATGGCCAGCAACAAGCCATCAATGGAGTATCATAATGTTAGTTTGGCTGGCAGAGTATTTAACCCAATATTACAGTGGCTTTAATGTTTTTTCGTATTTAACCTTACGTGCCATTTTAGGCATATTAACAGCGTTAATGATGTCGCTTTATTTTGGCCCTAAGCTAATTCGTTCGTTACAAAAAATGCAAATTGGCCAAGTAGTACGTGATGATGGCCCCGAATCTCACTTATCTAAAAAAGGCACTCCTACTATGGGAGGCTTACTTATTTTAGGCGCCATATTTACCAGCACCTTATTATGGGCTGATTTATCAAACAAATACGTATGGGCAACCTTATTTGTAATTGGCTCATTAGGTTTAGTGGGCTTTATAGACGACTACCGCAAAGTAATACGCAAAGACCCTAAAGGGTTAATTGCTAAATGGAAGTATTTTTGGCAATCGGTTATTGCTCTAGTGGTGGCAACTGCACTGTATGCAACGAGTACACAAGCATCAGAAACCTCACTTGTGGTGCCATTTTTTAAAGATGTATTGCCACAACTAGGCTTGTTTTACATTGTAATTACTTACTTTGCATTAGTGGGTACTTCAAACGCGGTAAATCTGACTGATGGCTTAGATGGCCTGGCGATTGTGCCGACTATTTTAGTGGCTGCTGCACTGGCGATAATTGCTTATTTAACCGGTAACATTAACTTTTCGGCTTACTTACATATCCCGCATTTACCGCTTGCTAGTGAGCTGGTGGTTGTGTGTACCGCTATTGTTGGCGCTGGGTTAGGCTTTTTATGGTTTAACACATACCCAGCACAAGTGTTTATGGGTGATGTAGGGTCGCTGGCACTTGGCGGCGCTCTGGGCATTATTGCTATTTTAGTACGCCAAGAGTTACTGCTTATTATTATGGGCGGCGTGTTTGTAATGGAAGCTTTATCGGTAATTTTACAAGTGGGCTCATACAAATTACGCGGACAGCGCATTTTTAGAATGGCGCCGATTCATCATCATTACGAGCTAAAAGGTTGGCCAGAGCCACGTGTTATTGTGCGCTTTTGGATAATTTCAATTGTGCTAGTACTTGCTGGCCTTGCGACATTAAAGATTCGATAAATGCAGTATTTAAACGAGATAAAAAACAAACATATAACAGTGCTCGGACTCGGTGTAACCGGTCTGGGCATTGTGCGTTTTTTATTATCTCATGGTTTTGCACCAAAAGTCGTTGATAGCCGTGTTGCGCCACCAGGTATGGATTGGCTTAACGAGCATGCTCCTGAGCTTAATACGCATTTTGGTGATTTAGCTAGCGCCGCGCTTTGTAAAACCGACATGATCATCATAAGCCCCGGGCTTAGCTTAAAAATTCCCGCAATTGCTCAAGCAATAGAGTCAGGCATTGAAGTAATTGGTGATGTAGAGCTGTTTGCTCGTATAAATACAAAACCGGTTGTTGCTGTTACAGGCTCTAATGGTAAATCAACCGTTGTTACCTTGGCCTACGAGGTATTAAAAGCAGCAGATTATAAGGTGGCATTAGGTGGCAATATTGGCACTGCGGTATTGGATTTACTAAGTGATGATTTTGATGTGTATGTGCTGGAGCTTTCGAGTTTTCAGCTGGATACCTGCTCAAGTTTAAAACCAATAAGCGCAGCGGTATTAAATATATCTGAAGATCATTTAGATCGATACGACAGCTACCAAGCTTATATCAACTCTAAATTAAGTATTTATAACAATGCTGAGCTTTTAGTAACCAACGCAGATGATATTCAAACTAAGCCTATTAGTCGCGCTTTAGCGCCGCAAATGAGCTTTGGCACCGACCAAGGTGATTACCACTTAGCTGAGCGCAATAATGAGCTGCACTTTATAGTAAAAGGCGAGGCGTACTTACCTGTTAGCACGCTTACGGTCGTTGGTAAGCACAATTACTTAAATACACTTGCGGTTATGGCGTTATTAAGCCCGTTTGATATTAGTAAAGAGCAGTACGCAGCGGCGCTTTGTCAATTTAATGGTTTAGCGCACCGTTGCCAGTTTGTTGATGAGCAACATGGTGTTCAATACTTTAACGACTCTAAAGCCACCAATGTTGGCGCCACTATAGCGGCAATAGATAGTTTGGCCACAGATCACGAAAACCTGATTGTTATAGCCGGTGGTGATGCTAAAGGCGCTGATTTAAGTGCGTTAAAGCCATATATAAAAAGTCATGTAAAAGCGCTTGTATGCTTTGGTAAAGATGCAGCAGAGCTTGCTGCTTTAACGAGTAAATCGCACTTAGTAAAAACAATGCAAGAGGCGGTATCGCTCGCTAAAGTACTTAGCAAACGCGGTGACATTGTATTACTTGCCCCTGCCTGTGCCAGCATTGATATGTATAACAACTACATGCAACGCGGTGATGACTTTGTGCAATGTGTAATGGAAGGGCAATTATGATTGCCTTTGCCGATTTAAAAGAAACACTCACCCCAAAACCCTCAGCACAGCTTTACGATGTGCCACTGCTTTATTGCATGTTAATGCTTATAGGGGTGGGTTTTATAATGGTGACCAGCGCCTCAATGCCTACAGCCGAAAGGCTGTTTGATAACTCATACCATATTACCATTCGCCACAGCATGTTTTTAGCGATGGCATTTGTTTTATTTTGGATTGCTGCCAGCGTGCCTATGGATTGGTGGAAACGCTCAAACCCGTATTTGTTGCTGCTTGGTATGGTGCTACTTATTGCTGTGTTAATAATAGGCCGCGAAGTCAACGGCGCTAAGCGTTGGATACCCATTGGGCCTGTTGGTTTTCAGGTGGCCGAGGCCGCTAAATTATACTTTTTCAGTTATATAGCAGGCTACTTGGTAAGAAAGCGCGAAGAAGTACAAGAAAATATTAAAGGCTTTGCTAAGCCTATCGCTGTATTTGCGGTCTATGCCTTACTTATTTTACTGCAGCCCGATTTAGGAACCGTGGTGGTTATGTTTGTAACAACAGTGGGGCTGTTATTTTTGGCCGGCGCAAAGTTATGGCAGTTTTTTGTACTTATTTTAACGGGCGTAGGGCTTGTTGTATTACTGATTATTGTAGAGCCATACAGAATGGCGCGAGTGGTGGGCTTTTTAGACCCTTGGGAAGACCCATTTGGTAAAGGGTATCAGTTAGTGCAGTCGCTTATGGCCTACAGCCAAGGTGGCTGGTTTGGCCAAGGGTTAGGTAACAGCGTGCAAAAGTTACAGTATTTACCCGAGGCGCATAACGATTTTATTTTTGCCGTTATAGGTGAAGAGCTAGGCCTTGTAGGTGTAGCAAGTATTTTATGTGTGTTGGCTGTGTTTGTATTTAGGGCGCTTTTAATAGGCCAACAAGCTTTAAAATGTGGCAAAGAATACGAAGGCTATTTTGCGTTTGCTATTGGCATTTGGTTTGCGTTTCAAACCATGGTTAATGTAGGCGCCAGTGCAGGGTTATTACCGACTAAAGGGTTAACCTTGCCGTTTATTTCGTATGGTGGTTCAAGTTTATTAATAATGACGATTGCCACCGGTATTTTATTGCGTGTTGATTTTGAAACCAAAATGGCAACCAAACAAGCCACCTCACGCGGAGGTAAGCGATGAGTAAAAAATTAGTAGTTGTGGCCGGTGGTACAGGCGGGCATATATTCCCAGGTATTGCTGTAGCCGATTATTTAAAAGAGCAAGGCTGGCAAGTAAGCTGGATAGGCACGCCAGACAGAATGGAAGCGGATGTTGTACCAAAGCACAACATTGAAATTGATTTTATTAATGTAAAGGGCGTACGCGGTAATGGCTTAAAGCGTCTTATTAAAGCCCCATTCATGGTACTTAATGCAATATTGCAGGCGCGTAAGGTATTGAAATCTCAGCAACCTGATGTAGTGCTTGCTATGGGCGGCTATGTAACCGGGCCAACCGGCATTGCCGCTAAAAGTTTAGGCATTCCACTGGTGATTCATGAGCAAAATGCAGTAGCAGGAATGAGCAACAAGTGGTTGGCAAAATTTGCTAACAGAGTACTTGCTGCGTTTCCAAGCGCCTTTGCACCAGGGCAAGCCGAATTAGTCGGTAACCCAGTACGTGCAAGCGTTGCTAATGTAGCTAAACGTGATGTTTCAAGCCCTATTAATATTTTAGTGGTGGGAGGCTCGCTAGGCGCACAAGTGCTTAACCAAACACTGCCAGAGGCGTTTAATTTACTTGCTAAAACAGCGCCAATTAAAATGTGGCACCAAACAGGTAAAGGCCATATTGAGGGCGTAAAAAGCGCGTATGCGAAAAGCAACATTGCAGATGAAGACCTAAAAGTTGCTGAATTTATAGATGATATGGACGCCGCCTACGCGTGGGCCGATATTGTTATTTGCCGTGCTGGTGCACTGACTGTTAGTGAAATTGCCGCCGCGGGTAAAATGGCTGTGTTTGTGCCGTTTCCACATGCGGTAGACGATCATCAAACCGCCAACGCAAAATATTTAGTAACCGCAAATGGCGCGCTTTTAATGCCTCAGCCGCAGTTTAATAAAGATTCAATAGTTGAGCTATTAAACCCGTATTTGGCAAAGCCTATATTAATTAAACAAATGGCCAGCAATGCTAAGCAGCAAGCCATTTTAGATGCCACAGCAAGCGTTGCTTCGCACTGTGAGCAAGTAACAAATAAGAGAAAATAAGTGAAAGATAAGTCAATACAAGAACAACAAACTCGACCTGCTATGCGTCGAATAGAAACCATCCATTTTATTGGTATTGGTGGTGCGGGTATGGGCGGCATTGCTGAAGTACTGGCTTTTGAAGGCTATCGCATTACAGGCTCAGATATAGCGCACAGCGCAATGACCGAACGCTTAATTAAAGCCGGTGCAGAAGTATTTATAGGCCATCACGAAAACAACGTAAAAGATGCCAACGTAGTTGTTGTTTCAAGTGCTATTGATGAAACAAACCCTGAGATTATTGCTGCAAAAGCAGCGCGTATACCGGTAGTTCGCCGTGCAGAAATGCTTGCCGAATTAATGCGTTTTCGCCATGGCATTGCTATTGCGGGCACACATGGTAAAACCACTACAACCAGTTTAATTGCCAGCATTTATGCTCAGGCAGGGCTTGATCCTACTTTTATTATTGGCGGCTTATTAAATAGTGCGGGCAGTAACGCAAAAGTGGGCAAGAGCGACTTTTTAATTGCTGAGGCAGATGAAAGCGATGCATCGTTTTTACATTTACAGCCTATGGTATCGGTGATCACCAATATTGAAGAAGATCACATGGAAACCTATGGCGGCAGCCTTGAGAAAATGAAAGACACTTATGTGGACTTTATTCATAATCTGCCATTTTATGGCTTAGCCGTAGTGTGCATAGACTCGCAGGTAGCAAGTGAGTTGATCCCGCGTTTTGGTCGCCCTGTGATCACGTATGGCGAGTCAAAAGATGCCGACTACCGCATGAGCGATTTTAGCCAATCAGCAAGTACTTGTACTTTTACAGTGACACATAAAAGCGGTGAAAGCTTAAGTGCAACGCTTAATATGCCAGGTAAGCACAACGCACTGAATGCCACGGCGGCAATTGCAGTGGCTAAAGATCAAAACATTGCTAACCACGCAATTTTAGAGGCGCTGCAAAAATTTGAAGGCATAGGACGACGCTTCCAGCATTATGGCAATTTTGAAAATGAGCGCGGCAATGTCATGCTGGTGGATGATTACGGACATCACCCATCAGAAGTTGCTGCCACCATTGCAGCGGTACGCGAAGGCTGGCCAGAAAAGCGTTTAGTTATGGTTTATCAACCGCACAGGTTTACCCGTACACGCGATTTATACGAAGACTTTGTAAAAGTATTAGCAGATGTAGATCAACTTTTATTACTAGATGTGTACAGTGCCGGCGAAGAGCCTATTGTTGGCGCAGACAGTAAAAGCTTGTGCCGCAGCTTACGTCAGCGCGGAAAAGAGCCTCTACATGTAGCAACGAGCGCAGAGCTTGCTGGTGTATTGGCAGATAACTTACAAAATAACGACTTAGTTTTAACGCAAGGCGCTGGTAATATAGGACAATTGGTTAAAACATTAGCGGCAACAGGTATGTCGGTGGAAAAATTAAAGCAAGGTGAAGTATGACGCAAGAAAACGCGCAATTTGGTAAAGTAGCAGTACTGCTTGGGGGTAACTCAGCAGAGCGCGAAGTGTCACTACGTTCAGGGCAAGCGGTGCTTAATGCACTACAAAATGCCGGCGTTGATGCCATTGCTTTTGACCCGCAAAATCGCTCTTTGTGGGAGCTAAAAGAATTAAAGGTCGATCGTGTTTTTATTGCTTTGCATGGCCGTGGTGGCGAAGACGGTACAGTGCAAGGCGCACTTGAATTTATGAACTTGCCATACACGGGCAGCACTGTATTAGGCTCAGCCTTGGCAATGGATAAAGTCCGTTGTAAGCATTTATTTAAATCTGCAGGGCTAAGCACAGCGCCTTATGCAGTTGTTGATGCTAAAAAAGGCTTTGATGCAAAAGCCATTATGGATGAGTTTAAAAAAGTAATGGTTAAGCCATCGCACGAAGGCTCAAGCATAGGTATGGCGCAAGCAAGTACCGCTCAAGAGCTTGAAGATGCCCTTACACACGCTTTTAAGTTTGATAGCCAAGTATTAGTAGAGCAGTGGATAACTGGGCGCGAATTTACCGTGACGGTATTAGGCGATGAAGTACAGCCTGTGATTGAAATGACGACTCCAAATGGTTTTTACGATTACCAAGCTAAGTATCAATCAAATACAACACAGTATCATTGCCCTGCAGATTTATCGGCGCAAGATACACAGCACTTACAGGCTATCTCGTTAGAGGCGTTTGATTTAGTGGGTGCAAGCGGCTGGGGCCGTGTAGATGCCATGCAAGATGAGCAGGGGAATTTTTATTTATTAGAAGTAAATACAGTCCCTGGCATGACCGAAAAATCGCTGGTGCCCATGGCGGCAAAAGCAAACGGGGCAACATTTGAGCAATTAGTTGTTCGCATTTTGGGGCAAACGCTTTAATATGCATCCCCTTTTAGAAAAAGCTCAACTGTTAAAACAGCAACTTAACTTTAATTGGTCGCTAATTTTTGGTGTGAGCTTTTTTCTGGTGGTAGTGATTGGGCTCGTGCAAATAACTACCGGTGTATCTGATTGGTTAGTAGAGAACAAAGATGCACAAATAAAGCACTTAACAGTGCTAGGAAAGCCCAAATACACTGACGAAAAGGCCATAATAAAAGCAATAAAAAAGGCCGATTTAAGCAGTTTTTTTGAGCTAGATGTAAAACGCGTACAGCAACTGGTAAAAGATTTACCTTGGGTTGCAACCGTATCGGTACGCAAGCAATGGCCCGATACAATACAAGTGTACGTAGTTGAACACGAAGCCGTAGCCCATTGGAATAGCGATTTACTGCTAAACCAAAGTGGCGATGCCTTTGAAGCAAGTAGCGATAAACTCGCCAATGATTTACCGCAACTTTACGGCCCAGAAGGCAGCGAAAAAGAAGCGTGGATTGCCTTTAAGCAGTTTGACGAAATGCTAAAGGTAAATGCGTTAACGTTAAAAAGCTTAGCCCTTTCGGAGCGTTTTTCGTGGCAGTTATGGTTAGATAATGGTGTGCGCTTAAATTTAGGGCGCAAAGACAAAGCAAAGCGAGTACAGCGGTTTATAGATGTGTACCCGCGCATGGAAAAGCGTGCAGATGCACAAATAGATGCAATAGATTTACGCTATGATACCGGCCTTGCAGTTAGCTATAAGCCTGTGCAAGAACAGCAATTACAAAATAAGAGTAAGGCATGACTAAGTCAGCAGAAAGAAACCTAGTGATTGGATTAGACGTTGGTACCTCAAAAGTGGTGGCCACGGTAGGTGAAATCACCGCAGATAACAAGCTCAGCATTGTTGGTGTGGGCAGCCAAGTATCTCATGGTATGGATAAAGGCGGCGTTAACGATTTAAACTTAGTGTCTGAGTCGATTCGCCGAGCAATAGATGAAGCCGAGTTAATGGCTGATTGTCGTATTAGCTCAGTGTACTTAGGGATTTCTGGCAAGCACATACAATGTCAAAACGAAAGCGGCGTGGTTGCTATCAATAATACAGAAGTAACCGATGAAGACATTGAAAATGTAATTCATATAGCGCGCTCTGTGCCCATTTCGGCCGAGCGTAAAATGCTGCATGCATTACCGCAAGAATACAGCATTGATATGCAAGAGGGCATTAAAAACCCCCTTGGGATGAGCGGCGTACGTATGGAAGCACGTGCACACATTATTACCTGCTCAAACGACATGGCTAAAAACATTGAAAAATGTGTTGAGCGCTGTGGTTTAGAGGTTGATCAGCTTATATTTACCGCACTTGCATCGTGTTACTCGGTTTTAACCGATGACGAAAAAGAGCTTGGTGTAGCGGTACTTGATATTGGTGGTGGTACAATGGATATCACTATTTATATTAACGGGGCATTACGCCATTCTTCGGTTATCCCAGTGGCGGGTAATCAAGTAACCGGTGATATTGCAAAAATATTTCGTACACCTATATCACATGCTGAGTCACTCAAAGTACAATATGCATGTGCAAGTAGCCAAATGGCCAGTAACGAAGACACCATAGAAGTACCAAGTGTAGGCGGGCGACCAGCACGATTAATGTCGCGCCATACTTTATCTGAAGTGGTAGAGCCTCGTTTTAGAGAATTATTTGAATTAGCGATGGAAGAAATTCGTCGCTCAGGTTTAGAAGACCAAATTGCGGCAGGCCTCGTTATTACAGGCGGGACTGCTAAAATGACTGGCGCAATGGAAGTGGCTGAAGATATTTTCCAAATGCCAGTGAGAATAGGCAAACCAATCGGGATAGTTGGTTTGACAGACTACGTAGACGATCCTTCGTACGCAACCGCTGTAGGTTTGTTACAATACGGGCGCACTATGCAATCGATGAATGCACAAAAGTCGAAAGCAGAGGATAATAATAATTGGTGGAACCGCATTACTAAATGGTTCCAAGGCGAGTTTTAAAGTACTCAAGTCGGAGAGTAAACATGTTTGATATGATGGAACAACACAGCGAAGAAGCTGTAATTAAGGTAATTGGCGTGGGCGGTGGCGGCGGTAACGCTGTTGAGCACATGGTAAAACAACAAATAGAAGGCGTGCGCTTCATAGCCGCAAATACGGATGCACAAGCATTACGTAATTCCGCTGCCGATATTACCGTACAACTAGGCACGCAAATAACCTCAGGGTTAGGTGCAGGTGCAAACCCAGAAGTAGGCCGCGAATCGGCTGAAGAAGATGCAGAAACAATCCGTGCCAGCCTTGAAGGCGCAGATATGGTATTTATTGCTGCCGGCATGGGCGGTGGTACAGGTACTGGTGCTGCACCAGTGGTTGCTAAAATTGCCAAAGAATTAGGTATTTTAACGGTTGCTGTAGTAACGCGTCCTTTTGACTTTGAAGGCAAAAAGCGCGCAGCAGCTGCTGAACAAGGCATTAACGAATTGTCAGAAATTGTAGACTCACTTATTACAATTCCGAACAATAAATTGCTTAAAGTTTTAGGTAAAGGGACTACACTGTTAGATGCCTTCGCTAAAGCAAACGATGTACTTTTTGGTGCGGTTCAAGGTATTGCGGAGCTAATTACACGCTCTGGTTTAATTAACGTGGATTTCGCCGACGTACGTACCGTAATGTCAGCAATGGGTACTGCCATGATGGGCACAGCCTCTGCATCAGGCCCAGATCGTGCTCAAGAAGCTGCAGAAGCGGCTATCTCAAGCCCATTACTAGAAGACGTTGATTTAACCGGTGCTAAAGGTATTTTGGTTAATATTACCGCGGGTATGGACATTGCGATTGAAGAATTTGAAATTGTGGGTAACCACGTTAAAGCGCTAGCGTCTGAAAATGCAACTGTGGTTGTAGGTGCAGTTATTGACCCAGAAATGAGCGACGAGTTACGTGTAACTGTTGTTGCTACGGGTTTAGGTGGCGATCGTCGTCCGCAGTTTGGTATTGTTGATAACGGCTTTAAAAAGGCATCAGGTTCTGATGTAGCAAGTTCATCAAACCAATCTAGCAGCATGTACGTACCAAGCTTTGCAAGCCAAGGCACAAGCACTGAAGAAACGACGCCAAGCACGCAAGTAGAAAGCAAAGAACAAGCGCCATCTACAAGCTCAAGCAACACGGCAAGTTCATCAGCGCAAAACAGTAAAAAAGCGGATAAATCAGAAGGCGGAGATTATTTTGATATTCCGGCTTTTTTACGTAAGCAGGCTGATTAACATTTACTAATGCTTTTGTTTGAAATATGTACAAATATTGAAAGGCAAAAGGATTTATGTTAAACTCCGCCGTCTAACTGTAACTGATTTAAAAGTGAGCGAACCTATGATTAAACAGCGTACGATTGCACAAGTAGTCAAAGCCATAGGAATTGGACTTCATAAAGGTGAGAAGGTCACAATAACTCTCCGACCTGCGAGCGCAAATACCGGGATTGTATTTCGTCGTGTCGACCTTGATCCGGTTGTTGATTTTGAAACAACACCTGAAGCCGTTGGTGATACGCAGCTGTGTACCTGTTTAATTAACAAAGATGGCGTTCGCTTATCAACGACTGAGCACCTAATTGCAGCGGTTGCTGCAATGGGTATCGACAATTTAATTGTTGAATTAGACAGCTCAGAAGTGCCGATTATGGATGGTAGTGCATTACCGTTCATTTATTTGTTACAAAAAGGCGGCATTGAAGAGCAAAATGTTGCGAAACGCTTTATTCGTATAAAAGAAAAAGTACGTATTGAAGAAGGTGATAAATGGGCCGAAGTAGAACCATATGATGGTTTTCATATCGACTTTGAAATTGCCTTTGATCACCCGGCCATTAATGAAAGCCGCCAGCGCATTGGTTTAGATATTACTGCGCAAAGCTTTACTGAAGAAATTAGCCGTGCACGTACATTTGGTTTTATGAAAGACATTGAATACATGCATGCTAATAACCTAGCACTTGGTGGCAGCATGGACAGCGCAGTAGTACTTGATGACTTTAAAGTACTAAACCCAAATGGTTTGCGCTACAGCGATGAATTTGTAAAACACAAAATATTAGACTGTGTGGGCGACATGTTTATGACAGGTCATAACCTACTAGGTAAAGTAACGGCTTATAAATCGGGTCACGATTTAAATAATAAGTTACTTCGCAAAATTATGGCAACAGAGTCAGCATGGGAGTGGGCAACATTTGAAACGCCTGTTACGATGCCTGCACCCGGCCTTGAATTAGCGACGGCCTAATTTAGTATTTTTTAAAAATACACGCTCACAAACAGTTATAAAAAATGACGCTTAATAGCGTCATTTTTTTTGCCTTAAATTAGCGAGTTGCAGCTAATTACTATTAATTTTTAATAATTAACGCGCAGCTTAAAGCGCTAAAATTGTTGGTAACTGTGCCAGTTCAGTTATGGTGTAGGTTGGGCTTATGCCTGCTGGTAACTGCTCGCCTGGGTGCTGTAGCCAACAGGTATCAATACCGGCATTATTGCCTCCTAAAATATCGCTAGAGGCAGTGTCGCCCACCATTAATATTTTGCTCTTGTCTGGGTTACCCATAAGCTCAAATGTGTGCTCAAAAATAGCCTTGTTAGGCTTAGCAATGCCTACCAGTTCCGAAATAACCAGCCAATCAAACATGTTTTCAAGGCCGGTATGCGCTAGGCGCAGGGCTTGCAAACGGGCAAAGCCATTAGTAATAATACCCAATTGTGCATGCGGTTTGAGTGCATTTAGTAAATCGATTGCGCCGGGGAGTGGTTCACAAATTTGTGCCATAGCATCTAAAAATGCATCGTTTAGCTCTTTAGCGGGTACCCCTAATTTTACAGCCCACTCGTTAAAGCGGGTTACTTGTAAGTAATCGGCGCTAATTTTTCCATCTTGATAATCTATCCACAGCTGCTTATTAGTTTTTTGGTAATGGATGTAATCGGCTTGAGTAAACTCAATATTGTACGCTTTAAACATGCGGGTCATCCCCGCTAAAATATCAAACCTGAATAGTGTTTCGTCTGCATCAAACAGTACATAACTGTATTTCATTAATTTTCCTGATAAAGGCTAGGGTGTAAAAAAGGAGCCATAGCTAAGGTAAGCGCTTGGGTGTAGGTGCTTTGGCGAGTGGCATGATTGTTTGTGAGAAGCCCTATCGCGCCGCCTTTTTGCTTAACATTATGGGTGTTAAATGCTTTATCCATTACATTGCCAAGCTCTTCTCCGCTTAGCAGCGCGTTATATAACACTTGCGGTAACGGCAGGTTACTGCTGCGTCCTATCGCTTGCTCAGAGCCATTATTAATAACAACATAGGCAAAGGTGGCAGCACCATAGCTAAATTGCTCTGCACCGCCTTCCATTGCACAGTAGTAATCTGCTTGGTACATGCTTTTACAGTAAGTAACTCGGTTTTGTGCGCCTATACGGGTTTGTTCCTCGCCAATTGGTTGATCGGGAACATTTGAGGGAGCATCAACGCCTTGGCAATCAATTTCGTAACTAGGAAAGTACATTGCAAAAATATGTTTTGCAGCGTTAATTTTTACTGGGTTTTTAGAGCCCACAATAATTTTTAATGAGTGCGACACGTTTTCCCTCACTGTTAGCAAAAGCAGCAGTGTACGTCAGAAGTGTAAATCATAAAAGAGGGGCTAAATGGGTATATCTAAAGGGGCTAGGTTTTCAAGAGCACGCTTTTTAACAATAATGTCTTTAATTAGCGGAGTAAGCACCAGCTCCATTGCTAAACCCATTTTACCGCCTGGCACCACAAGGGTATTTATACGCGACATAAAGCTGCCTTCAATCATCTGTAAATAATACGGAAAATCAACGTCATCAATTCCTCTAAAGCGAATAACCACAAAGCTTTCATCTAGCGAAGGAATATCTTTTGCGCTAAATGGGTTTGACGTATCAACCGTTGGCACACGTTGAAAGTTAATATGGGTGCGCGAAAACTGCGGTGTGATGTGATTAATGTAGTCATCCATACTGCGTACAATTGAGTCCATTACTTTTTCGCGAGAGTGGCCACGGTCTTGCGTATCGCGGATCAATTTTTGGATCCATTCAAGGTTAATAATAGGCACCATGCCTATAAGCAGATCCACGTGCTTAGCTACATCATGATCCTGATCAACCACGCCACCGTGCAAGCCTTCGTAAAACATTAAATCAGTGTTTGTTTCAAGATCTTGCCAAGGGGTAAAGGTCCCCGGTAATTGATTGTATGGCACTGCTTCGTCAAAGGTATGTAAGTATCGGCGCAATTTGCCTTGGCCTGTTTCGCCGTAGGTACCAAATAAGGTTTCTAATGCGCCAAAGTCATTGGCTTCACGGCCAAAATAACTTATGTGTTTACCTTCTTGTTGTGCTTCGCGTACTTTTTTATCCATTTCTGGGCGCGTGTAACGATGAAAGCTATCTCCTTCGATAAAAGCCGCATCAATGTTGAGGCTACGAAAAATATGTTTAATTGCATTGGTGGTAGTGGTAGTTCCCGCACCCGACGAACCTGTAATAGCAATGATAGGATGTTTAGCTGACATGTATTTTCTCTTTTTTAGGACCAAGTTAGTTATAAAGAGTTGACTGACTTAGGTCAAGTGACGCCATCGGCAAATAACGTTATCATGAGGTGCTTAAAAATAAAACGAGAGAAAGCATGAAACTTATTAAACCATGGCTTGGGCTAGTCTCTTTAGCGGCGCTAAGCCTTGCTACAGCGCAGGCTAGCATGCCTAAAAGCCAAATATTACTTGCTGATTTAAATACACCCTACGGTATGCAAGTGAGTATAGTGAGCGACAAAAATAGCTATAACAACCAACCTAATTTAACAAACAAGGGTATTTATTTCACCCATGAAGTTATTTCAAGCGAGCAAAGTCAAACCGATATTGCCTATTATGATTTAGCAACCAAGCAAATAAGCAACATAACAAATACGCCAGTGAGCGAATATTCGCCCACTGTTATGCCCTCAAAACAAAGTTTATCGGCTATTGTGGTAGAGCAAGATAGCAAACAAAAGTTGTGGCAATACCCACTTGATACTAAGCAAGCACCGAGCCGTATTTTTGATTGGATTGAACCTGTTGGCTACCACGCGTGGGGCGCTCAAAGCGACTTAGTGATGTTTATTTTAGGTGAGCCACATACATTGCAATATACTTCGGTTGCTGCGGCAAAAGGCGAGGTGGTAGCAAGTAACATAGGGCGTACGCTTATTTATAACAGTAAAACCGCAACATTTTTATTTAGTTACACAAAAAATGATCAGCATACTTTAGCAAGCTTTAACCCGCAATCTAAACAGGTAGAAGATTTACTTAGATTGCCAGAGCAAGTACAAGACTTTATTTTAAAAGATGCTAATACAGTGGCTTATGCGGTTAAAAACCGTGTATATATGCGTAATTTAAGTGGCACCGATGAGGTTTCTCAATGGCTTAACTTAAGCCCATATTGCGAGACAAACATAACGCGAATGAGTTATAAAAACGACAAACTTGCCTTTGTATGCGATGTAAAATAATTCGGACTTTGCAGCGCGTATAGGCTAATGTAATGCACAATTAAACATTAAAGGGATCACCACGTGGCTTATAGTGCAGATGAGTTAACAGAGCAGCTCATTCAGTTAAAGTGCAGAAGCAACTTTAAAATTAAAAACATTGCTGAGTACATGTTAGCAAATTCTAAAGAAGCAATTTATACCCACAGCGAAGCGGGTAAAGGCAAAATAATTATTCGCCCAGCCTTTGAGGTGTTTAGCGATGATTTTGCAACAATTGATGAGGTAACACGAGTACAAGGTTATTTTCATAGTAGCGAGATGACACGCTTTCCTACACGTATTCACAAAAGTGCGCAGCCGATTCACTATGGTGTGGCCTTTAAAATTAACTCAGAGCAAGCAGCAAAAGACTTTATTGCCAAGCTAACACAGATTATTAACGGGTAAATAAAAGCCGCTGAGTGAATAACTCAGCGGCTTTTTTAATTATGCATATTTACTTTTAATTAAGCTTATTTGCTTTTTAAAAAGTCATTAACTGATGCCAGTTCACGCTCTTTAAGCGCAATACAATCATGGGTACTTTCTTCAAGCTTGCTTAGCGTACGCGCGTAGCCCGGTGTTTCTTCAATTTTATCTTTAAAGAATGCTTGCGTGGTTGCTAAACTTTGTTCATCACAACGCGCGGTTGTAAAGTACGGTAAGTTAGGCACAAAAAACGGCGGTAAGCTTTGTGTTACCTTGTCGTAATTGTTGTATATCCACTCAATAAATAATGCTTGGCGTGGCTCGCTATAACTTTGACCTGCTAAAATAGTGCGCATATCAGATGCGGTGACTTCGTCGGTTAAGGTGTACGCTAATACCTGCTTTTGTAACTGCGCTTTACCCATAAAGCCCATTGCTGCCAGCATGTTTGTGCGTACTTGTGGATCTTTAGTGGTTTTAAAGGTTGCCATAAATTGATCAAGTAAGGCTTTATCCCCATTATAGGCGGCAAGTTTTAAGTAGGTAGCTGCTAAATACGGATCCACTTTTTGCGGATCGTTTAAGTATACTTGTGTTTGCTCTTTTGCTTTGCTGATCACACGTTGATCTTCGCCATCAAAACCTAGCAAGGACACAACACCTGCACGTAGTTGCGATACTGCACCGTCTTCGCCAGCTTGTGCTTCAAGTGAATATTTTTTAGCTGCAGGCATTACTGCGCTGCGAATAAACTCAGGCCATAACGCTTCGTTGCTTTCATCTTTAAAGGTATTTTTTTGCGATACCAAATAGCCCAGTGCTGTATTTGCAACACGAGGATGATCATCGCTCACAAATACTTCTAAGGTTTGCATTAACTTAGCCGCCGATATTACACCCGCATCAAGTAGTGCATCAGTGGCAGAGAGCAGCGCTAAACGCTCACGATCATTAAGTGCTTGCGGAGCATGTTTTATAAGTGAATCAAACTGCGCATCGTCCATTACCCAGCGGTAATAACCTAGCGCCCCTTCATCGGGATAAATCCACTGTGGCTCAAAATCAAGTGTTAGGGTTTGGCTTTGCTTATTGAGTAAAATACTGGCTGTTTTTACTTTATCGCCAGCGCCATATTTTATCCCAACAGGGACATTCCAAAGCTGTGCGGGTGCATCTACACCGGCATTAGCAAAGCGACTTTGCGATATAGTAATTTTTTTACCGTCTTGTTTTACATCTACAAGCGGAAAAGAAGACTGTTCAATAAATGATTTTAAAACACTCGCAACATCTTTATTAGAAGCTTTACCTAGTGCTTCCCATAAATCGGCTGCTTCGGCGTTTTTATACGAGAATTTTTTTAAGTAACTTTGAATCCCTTTTTGGAATGCGTCTTCACCAATCCAGTTTTCAACCATAGCCAGTACAGCGCTGCCTTTACTGTAGGCAAGCCCTAAACCATCCATAATATCGGCTTCGGTTTTAATCGGTTTACGAATCGGCTTAGTGCTTAAGCGAGCATCTAATGCCATTACGTTGTTTTGTGGTAAATCAAGGTGAGATTCAAATTCTGGATTAAGCTGTTTAGTAATTTTTGCCGCCATCCAGCTGGCAAATGCTTCGTTTAACCATAAGTCGTTCCACCACTTCATGGTAACTAAGTTACCGTACCATTGATGGGCAAGCTCGTGAGCAATAATCGACACATTACGCTGTTTTTTACTGCGTGTAGCAGCTGCTAAATCAACCAGTAATATATCTTCGCGGTAGGTTACTAGGCCTGAGTTTTCCATTGCGCCAAAAGGAAACTCGGGTACTGCTACCGAGTCGAGCTTTTTATAAATATAAGGAATACCAAAATACGCCTCAAGTGCAGCAAGTACTTTTGGCATGTTCTCTTTTGCGTAATCAGCTAAATGAATTTTACCCTGCGGGGTAATAACACGCCCTGGAATTGGCATGTCTTTTATTTCAAGCTCTTCAAAAGGGCCCACGGCCATAGCCACTAAATAAGAAGGAATAGGTGGCGTTTTATCAAAGTAATGCGTTGTCATCTCGCCGTTAACTGTGGTTTTAAGCTCTGGCGTATTGGCATAAACCTTTTGAGACGTTGGCGCTGTAATTGTTAACTGAAACGGTATTTTATAACTTGGCTCATCAAATACTGGAAATGCACGGCGTGCATCATTCATTTCAAACTGAGTAAATAAATAAGGTGTGCCCTGATCAATTGTTTTGTATAAGCCCACACTTTGGCGATTATACGGCGCAGAAAAATCTATTTTTAGGGTGTACTTACCCGGCTGAATTTGCTCATCACAGCTAAATTTTACTTTTTCTGTTTTTAGCATTTCGTTATTTAAGTCGCAGTTTTCATCGCCTAGTAACTGCGCCATTTTAACAGCGTAAGCCACGCCGTTAAGTTCAATGTAATGAGTGGGTTTTAACACTTCTAGGGCTATTTCTGTCATCCCTGTAAAGGTGTCTTGGCTTGGGTCGAGTGTTAACGACACCTTTTGTGAACTTGGTTTAGCAAGCTTTTCGATAACGAACTCGTTAGCGTTGGCAGTAGTCATTGCTAAAGCAACACTTACTGTTAATAGGCTTTTTAAAAACATAGTGATCCCTAGATTGTTGTTGTTAGAAACTGACTCAAACAGGCATTTCTATGCCCTTAAAAATTGAGATTTAGATATCCTAGCAGTTTTTTTTATGAGAGTAATTTAATAAAGTGGCTGCTTGGATTTAAAATAGTAACAAATAGTGTCAGTGGCTCTGGCGCTGCTTAAAGCGCTGCCAATGCAGCTGTGGGTTAATGGTGCGAATTTGCTGTATTACGTTGTTTAGTAAGGCGGTATCGTCAAATTTATCATTGGGGTATTCGTTAAACCCCATTAAATAATTAAAGGCGTCTTTTGAATTAGCCTGTAATGCGTAAATACGTACTTGTTGCTCAAAATTAAGCCGTAGGCTGCTTATAGCGGTTTTCATACCGAGTTGATCAACAGTGGGAATGGCACATTTTTGCAAATAACCCGCACGTTCACCTTCACCAGTAAACCAAATGCGTACTTTTTCGCTGTAACGGCCAGACTTAGCCGGTAAATCAAACAACAAACGTGTGTGATTATGTGCTTTAACAAAGGCAATAAAGTCGTTAAGCCCTGCATCAACTAAGGCTTGATGCACCGGAACCAAGCGCGCTTTTATTTTTCCATTAGTATGAAAATTAAAACATAAAATGCCATTTTTAAGCTCAAGATCGTCAAGCGTTAAGCAGCCAATTTCATCGCTATATGCGCCACTGTAATAGGCAATTAAAGGCAACCAAAAATGCCAATGCTTTGCTTGCTCTCTTGCTACTTTAAAGTCGCCATAAATATAGCCGTTATAAAGCGTATGCAGTTCCATTGCTGAAAAAGGGCGGCGGCCAAGATGGGTTTTCAACGTAATCCCTTGAAATTAATGACATGTTATATTTTATACTTAAAACAGATAAACATGCGAGTATCGATTTTAGTATTTATGTTTTTAGCTACAAAACAAAAACACCCACTTAAAAAGCAGGTGTTGTATTCACTATTTAATTTATAGTGGCAGTTATTCGCTAAGTGCGCGTGCTAAGCCAACAGGCTCTATTTCTACACACACTTGGTCGTCATTCCAATTTAAACCAACTAATGCGCTGTCTTCGTTTAAATCTTCTACCCACTCATCTAAAAATTCATCTAAATTAATTTCTACAGGCGTAAATTCTTGCCACTCTTCTTTACACTGGGCTTTTGCTGCGTCTTCGCTTTCCCATAAAAGCAGTACATCCGTTTCGGCAAACTGGTTAGATTCGCACACTACAAAGCCGCCGTCGTCGCCACCTAACGCCCACACTTGCTCGCTTAAACGTACTTTTTCTACAAAGCTAACTAGTTGTGATTCAATTTCAATATCGCTCATGTGTTTACCTTATTTGTTTAGAGTCTGGGATCGGTGCTTACTGCAGCTTGACGCGTGCCATAGTCTTTATAAAAACTGACTAAAGCAGCGTGTTGGCTAAAGTCTGTTAATTCACGAAAGCAAATCCAATCAAGTAGGCAGTATAAACTGATGTTAAGGCATTCACAGCCTTTAAATTCATCATCGTTTAAATGACTATTTAAATAGCTTAATGTTTGTGCAATTCGTTCGTTTTGCAGATTAAAAAATAATTTATCGTCGCTAGTATCAAATCCTGAGCGTCTGCTAAGTGCTAATTCTACTAACGAGTCGTTACAGGCGTTAATAATATTAAGTAGGTGCTCTTGCGACCAGCTTAGTGGTGTTTTACCAGCCTTGGCGATAAGGTAACGTAAAATAATAGTTGAATCGCTTAGCGTTAAATCACCATCAATTAAAACCGGTATTTTTCTTCCTGGGTTGTTACTGGCTAAGGTAGGGCGGTCTTGCTCAGAAAAAATATCTAGGTTTACTAGCGCTAAGTCAACATTGTTTTGTGCTGCCCACATTCTTACTCTGCGCGCAAATGGAGAAGGGTTAGATCCTATAAGTTTCATAATTGCTCCTAAAAAAAGCCGCATAAGCGGCTTTTTGTGTTGCGATAAGTCAACGTTATTCTGAGCGGCTTGTCACTTCTAGTAAGTGATAGCCAAACTGTGTTTGTACAGGGCCTTGCACTTGATTAATTGGTGCTGAAAATACAACTTTATCAAACTCAGGTACCATCATACCTGGGCCAAACTCGCCAAGTGCTCCGCCGTCTTGACCAGAAGGACAGTTTGAATATGTTTTTGCAAGCTCTGCAAAGTCTTCGCCTTGTTCAATCTTAGCTTTTAAATCTAAGCACTCTGCTTCGCTGTCTACTAAAATGTGCCTTGCACTTGCCACTGCCATAAAATCTCCTGTTTAAAGTTGGTGTATTTAACCATTAAAGCCAGTCTAGTTAGTTTTAACTCGCAGTACCAGTATAAACTTAATTGATGAGTAGCGTATTTTCAATTGCATCAATTAATTCTTTTGAATTAGGAGCTACTTTACTGTTAAAGCGTTTAATTGTTTTACGATCAGCTGAAACTAAATATTTATAAAAGTTCCAGTTAGGTGAGCTGGTTTGCGCGTTTAAGTGTTTAAATATTGGATTTGCATCACTGCCGCGAACTTCGCTGGTAGTAAACATAGTAAAAGTAACGCCGTAATTAATAAAACACACTTTTGCTATGTCTTTTTCATCGTTTTCTTCTTGAAAAAAATCATCAGATGGAAAACCTAATACCACTAAACCTTTATCTTTGTATTGTTGGTGTACTTTTTCAAGGCCCTCAAATTGAGATGTAAAACCACAATTGCTAGCCGTATTTACAATGAGCAAAGGGCGGTTTTTAAATTGGCATAAGTTTAAGGATTCTTTTGAGCGCAGCTTACGTATCTCTACATTTGTAAAGTCTTTACATTGTTGCTGCTGTTGTTTGCTGGGTAACGTGTCATTTGCTTGGGCAGCTAAGCTCGTAATAAAAATACTGAGCCCTAGTATCGTTTTTTTTAACATACTCAACGCCTAAATTTATAATTGTTTGACTAGTCTATCTTACGCTAATATGCACAAAAGTGATCAACAATATTAAGCTGTTATGACTACACGTTTAGCCACTATAGAAGATTTACCTGCCATTGTCGCAATATACAACGAAACGATCGCCTCGCGTATGGTGACCGCCGATACCGAAGAAGTATCGGTACAGAGCAAACGTGAGTGGTTTAATAGCCACACCGATAAACGGCCTATTTATGTTTATTGCGAAAATGACCAAGTACTTGCCTGGCTAAGTTATAAATCGTTTTACGGGCGCCCCGCATACGATGGCACCGTCGAAATGAGCATTTATATTACCAAAGCGGCGCAAGGTAAAGGACTTGGCAAAAAGCTGATGGAGTTTGCCCAAATAGAGGCTAAACAGCTAGGAATTGATGTATTGCTTGGTTTTATATTTAGCCACAACTTACCAAGTATTAAGTTATTCAAGCACTTTGGTTTTAGCGTATGGGGTGAGTTGCCTAATATCGCGGTAATGGATAACACACGCTACAGTTTAACAATATTCGGTAAGCATCTACCAAAATAGTTGTGGAGCTTATCGGTAAAAAAATCAAAATTAAGTCTAACAACCTATACCAACTAAGAAATTATAGGCTACGCTATTAACATATAAAGTGTTTACGATAGTGTGGCTTAATGAGTCGAAAAATTTTAATTGTAGATAGCAGCAGTGTTATCGCAATGAGAGTGAAAGTTTTACTAGAATTAATAGGTTGTGAGGCTGAGCTCGTTCATTACTCTATGATTGATTTATACTCTAACACCAGCCAGTATGACTTGGTAATTGGTGCTTACGGAGTGCCGTGTGAAGTAGTAAAGTCGATAGCTCAAAAAATCTCACAAGACCGCTGTGTATTACTTGCCCCTAAAGCCGAAAGCGGTGAGCAACTTAGCGCCTTTAGCGAGCTTAATAAGTTAGTCCCAGATGCAACGGTTATTTATCCGTTTTTTTCAAATAAAGAAATTACCTCATTACTCGAAAATCTCTTAGAGCTTGGCTCTAGCCACGTTTTAAAACTCCCCACTATTTTACTTGTTGATCATATGCCTGAGCGCCTTGAAAAAATGAAAAGTAATTTAGTCGGGGCGCATATCAAAACGCTAACCGCAACCAGCGCAACCGAAGCGGTGGCAGTGGCTAATGAAAACAGTATAGATATTTTAATTAGCGATTTTAGCTTTGAAGATGGCACCGGTTTAAATATTTTTTCTGCTATTAAAATGTCTCAGCCAGATTGCCGATGCTTATTGTTTACCGCACGCCCTGAGCAAGTTTCAATGATTGAGGCAATTCGTAAAGGGGTTGAAGATGTTTTAATAAAGCCTCTAACCGATAGCGTACTGCTGCAATCGGTACATAAATTGTGGCAAACAGAGCTTTTAAAACGCCGTAACGCTGAGCTAGTTGAGCGTTTACAAGATACCGTTGATGCATTAATCGAAAAAGACAGCCTACTACAAGTTATTTATAAAAATACCCCTGACGCCATTATGCTATTTGAACGCAGCGGCAAAGTAATAGAAGCAAACGATGCCTGCTTAAGGCTGTTTAAGCTACCCTTTGACAAACTTGCGGGCTTTTCTGTATTTGAATTTTTAGATGAGGAATCAAGTGCTGAAATAAAAAATAAAATCAGCACACTTAATCGTAACCGCCAATTTAGTAGCGACCTACGTTTGCAAAAAACAGACGGCGGGTATATTCCGCTGGTTGGCTCGTTTAACGAAATAGACCACCATGGCGAAATTGCGTTGGCGGTTATATTTAAAAATGTAACTCACTTAAAACAAAAAGAAGAATTACTCCTTGAAGCCAAAGACCTACTTGAGGAGCAAGTGCGAGCTCGTACTTCACAGCTAGAGCATGCTAAAAATGTGGCTGAAGCTGCCAATTTAAGCAAATCGGAATTTTTGGCTAACATGTCGCACGAGTTACGCACCCCTATGCACTCTATATTAAGCTTTTCTCGATTTGGTTTGAGTAAGTTAGAAGCGGGCGATTTTGCTAAAGATAAACTCTTAAAATATTTATCTCGTATTGAAAGCAGCGGCGAGCGTTTACTGTCGTTATTAAACAACTTACTTGATTTATCTAAATTGGATGTGGGGAAATTTCCATTTAATCCACGCCCATACAATATAGAAAGTATTATAAAAACCAGTATTGATGATGTCTCTGGTACGGCTATGGAAAAAGAAATTGAAATTGTTTTTTCAAAACCCGGGCCAGTGGTTGTGCAGTGTGATGAAGAGCAAATTAATCAGCTATTGCGCAATGTGTTAGGTAACGCACTTAAATTTAGCGAACCTAAAAGTCGTATTGAAGTGAACTTAATGGCTGATCAAGATAGCGCTATTATTGATGTAATAGACAATGGAATAGGTATACCTGAGGATGAATTAGAGCACGTGTTTACTAAATTTGTACAAAGCAGCAAAACGAACAGTGGCGCTGGTGGTACTGGTTTAGGGCTTGCGCTTTGTAGAGAGTTTGTAGCACTTCATCAAGGCGAAATTACGGCAAGTAATAATAGCGATGGTGGTGCAACAATTAGGATTCAGGTACCCCTAGAAATAGATTTAGATGAGCATTTAGCCGATGATAAGCTAGCAGTGCAAGATAGCTAATTATATGTGTAAGTAATGTTTAAATGATATTTAATTGGATGATGAAAATATGGCCTTAACTAAAATTCTTGCTGTAGATGATGAACCTTTCAACCTTGAAATTATTGAAGAAATTTTAGAAGATCTTGATTTCGAATTACAAGTTGCCACAAGCGGCCCTGAGTGTTTAGCCATGGTTGAAGGCTACATGCCCCAAGTTATTTTACTTGATGTAAGTATGCCGCAAATGAATGGCTACGAAGTGTGTAAAGCATTAAAGGCGAATCCGAATACCGCGCATATAATTGTTATGTTTGTTTCCGCCAGAGGAACGGTTGAAGAGCGTATGGAAGGTTACTCAGTCGGTGCTGAGGATTACATTGTAAAACCGTTTGGGCATGATGAGCTTAAATCAAAACTTAAAAACTTAAACCAAGTATTAATAGAAAAACAAAGCCTTGAAAAACAAGTAGAAGATGCAACATCTACGGCATTTAACGCTATGGCAAACAGTAGCGAAATGGGGCAAATAGTTAATTACATTGAAAACATTGGTTTTATTAATAATCCGCAAGATTTAGGTAAAGCCTTAATAGACTGCTTACAAACGTTTGACCTACAAAGTAATGTTGAATTTAGACATGGCGATACAATAGAGCACTTTGCTCTTAGCGGAGTGTGTTCGCCTATTGTAATTGAGCTGTTTGATATGCTTAAAAACAAAGGTCGCTTACATGAGTTTTCTCACCGAATATTAGTTAACTACGAGATGATAAGCTTATTAATTCTGAATATGCCAGATCACGACCCAGATAAACACGGGCGTATTCGTGACCACGTTTGCTTTATTGTCAGTGTGACTGAACAGCAGTTACGTGCAATTATGACCAAGCAAATGCTTGAGTCGCAGCAGCAAAAGCTAAATGATGTAGCCAGCACAGTGCATAGTAAGTTTCATGGCTTGATTGGGTTACTAAACGAAAACCGCGAAAGTAACGAAAAGGTATTCAAGCAATTACAAGAAGACTTAGAAGTACGCATACCCACAATGGGGTTAGATGAAGACCAAGAGGTATTTATTTATAAAAAAGTGGACGAAACTATTCAAAATTCAATTGCCAGAGAAGAGTCGGTTAAACAAGTTAAAGCCGCCTTTGCTGAAATTGAACAAGATTTATCTTTGTTACTTAAAAAATAAACCTCTCACAATAAGGCTCACCTGAGTGATTTACGCATCACGAGGTAAGCCTTTTTCGACAATTCTAATTAGGCGCTGTGTTTTACGAAGTTGTTCTCGTTGTTTATTATTTTGTTGCTCAAGCGCCCACTCTATATGCTCTTTTACTAGCTGCGAGCTAGACTCATGTTTGCTTTCTAAAGCGTTAATAATGCTAGGGCTAAAATCGGCATTGCCTAAACCCACCGCTAAATTACGCAGCCAACGTTCGTGACCAATACGGCGAATTGGGCTGCCTTCGGTATTTTTTAAAAAAGTAGGTTCGTCCCAGGTAAATAGCCCAAGTAAGTCTTTGTTTTTTAATTGCGTACGGGGGTGAAAGTCTTGCTCATCGGTAATTTGACCATAACGGTTCCATGGGCAAACCAATTGGCAATCGTCGCAGCCATAAACTCGGTTCCCCAATAATGCACGGTATTGCTCAGGTATAGGGCCTTGGTGCTCAATGGTTAAGTACGAAATACATTTGCGTGCATCTACCACATACGGCTCTACAATTGCGCCTGTTGGGCAAAGCGTAATGCAAGCTACACATTTTCCGCAGCCTTCAAACGTGTTTTCATTATCTATTGGCAGGGGTAAATCAACAAAAAGCTCACCTAAAAAAAACCACGACCCAGCTTCTTGGTTTATTAATAAAGAGTGTTTACCTCGCCAGCCCAATCCCGCTTTTTCAGCAAGCTGGCGCTCAAGCACAGGCGCAGAGTCTACAAATGGCCTAAAACCGTAATCGCCAATTTCTTGCTCTATTTTTTGGCCCAGCTTTTTTAGTCGGTTGCGCATTAATTTGTGATAGTCACGCCCTAATGCGTAGCGGCTAATATAGGCTTTTTCGGTGTTTTTTAGTGTTTTGGCAAAACTAGCATCAGGGGGCAGGTAGTTCATTTTTACCGAAATAACCCGCTGGGTGCCAGGGACTAGTTCAGCAGGGCGTGCGCGTTTCATGCCGTGGGCTGCCATATAATCCATAGAGCCATGGTAGCCCGCATCTAACCAGCGCTGTAATTGTGCTTCGTGTTTAGATAGGTCTATATCGGTAATACCTACCTCACTAAAGCCGAGTTCTTGGCCCCAGGCTTTAATATTTTTGGCTAGCTGTTGATAGTTAGGGGTTGAGTTACTCACACACATTACACACTTAAATAATTAGCTGCGTAATTTACCATATTTATAAAGCGCTGTTGAATGTTGCCAGTTAAAATATTAAGGCAATATACCGCTCGGCTTTTGTTTTGTAATTGCTTATTGCACAAAACGCTTTAATTGCTGTTGTGTTTGTTGGCTAAGTGCATGTGATTGCTGGCTATTACTTAGTGCATGATCAATAGCGCTTTTAGCTTGCTCGCCTAAGGTAACAATTTGCTCTACCGATTGGTGAGTGTGCTGCTGCGCTTGCTCTAGCGTATGCACCGCATCCGCTATTTGCTGTAGCTGCTGTTGGTTTTGTTCAAACTCACCTAGCATTGTTTTAAACCCTTCAGAGGTATTACTAATGGCGCTTTGTGCGGTACTTGAGTGGCTAATTAACTGCTCACTTTCTTGATTGGTTTCGTTAACCAGCTCATTCATTTGGTTAATAAAGTCGCTTATTTGTCGGGTTGCACCACTTACTTTTACCGATAATGTACGTACTTCATCAGCAACAACAGCAAATCCTCTGCCAGCTTCACCAGCGCGTGCCGCTTCAATGGCAGCGTTTAGTGCCAGTAAATTAGTTTGATCCGAAAACTCCTCAACCATTTTTAAAATGCTGCGAATATTTTCGCTGTTTTCTTTAAGGCCAGACACCGTTTTAGAAAATCTTTGCAGCAAGGTACCAATAAGCGACACCTTATCGACTAAGCTTGCAAGCTCTTGCGACGAAAGCTTAACAAAGTCTAAGTGCTCGCTGTTAACGCTATGCACGCTGTCGGTATTGCTCACTATGCCCTCTAAGCTTTGCACTATTTGGTTACTCGCATTAATAATATTGTGGCTTAGCTGAGTTTGCTGCTCACTTAAGTGCTGCGTATTTTGCATAGCGGTATTTACATCAACATTACTTTGCTCGCTGGCTTTAGCGCTGGCGTGAGTTGTACTTAGTAAATCACTTAAGTGGTTAGTAAATAAGTTATATTGCGTACTTAGTTCTTTAAATTCGTCAAAAGAAAATTGCGGTAAGTTGGCGGCTAAATTAGCCTCTTGCTGGTTTATGTTTACTAAAGTGTCGCACATAGCTTTTACAGGGCGCACTATTAAATAGCGCATATAAAAAATAGTAAAGGCAAAGCCCGCTACAATAACCAAGGTTAACAACCAAAATGCGCTAGTACTGTGCTGCTCGCTTAAGCTTTGATATAACCAAAATAAGGTAATGGCCTGAAACAAAAAAACAAAGCTTAAGTTGCCCACTATTTTACGCGTAAGCGTATAAAAAAATGTTTGCTCAATATAATTATAAAATTGCATTACACCACTCATTTTTTGCGTACCCATCTAGGGCGTGTTGACCTTTGATGGTTGAATTTGCAGCAGTATGTTTGGCTTTTAGGCAAGGCAGAGCCTATGAAGTGTGGTTATTCCCCATAAATAGGCGATAACGCTGCATAAATGCCAAACATGCGCTGCCCTTTGGGTTCTGCCTAAGGGCGATAAACTCTTTGTTGCCTACATGGATGTAGGTAAGGGGCGTGAGCAGGACACGGAAGCTTTACTCGGTTTTTACTTAGCCCACTAGGTTACAAGCCTCGCGCCGCGATTTAATCGCCCCTAGATTGAACAAATTTCAATCCGCAAAGATCATCACGCCCTAGCTAGATTATCGACTAAGTTACCGTTAACTCAAGTAATAATGTTTGCTAAATATTTTTTAGAGCGAGCGGGGTAATTAGTAAAAATACCATGCACCCCAATTTTTAGCATAAAATCCATGTCTTCTGGCCTATCTACGGTGTAGGCATAAACTTGCAGGCCTCGCGCTATGGCATCATCTACAAAAGCTTTATTTACAAAGCTTTTGTCTACATGAACACTATACGCATTTAACTGTTGAGCAAACTGTGCATAATTTAATGGAATTGATGAGGTTAACGCGCCAATGTGTAACCACGGTAACCTATTTTTAAGCCAATGAATTTGATGGTGATCAAACGACGACACTAAAATATTACCTTTAGTAATAACGCCTTTAGCAATATTGTTGTTTAAAATAGTGGCAAACTTTTCCAGCTCAAAGGTATGTTTAAGCTCTATATTGAGTAATGTTTTATTGTTATTCCAATCAAGTAATTGCTGTAGAGTGGGGATTTGCTCGCCGTTACCGGCATCCAACAGACTAAGTTGCTGCGCCGTAAAGTCGCTTACTTTACCGTGCCCGCTGGTGGTTCTATCTAGCCACGAGTCGTGTATGAGCATATAGTCATCAAGCGCACTTTGAATATCAACTTCAATGCCATCTACCCCTACATTTAACGCTTCTAAAATAGCGCTTTTAGTGTTTTCTGGGTAATTGCCGCTTGCCCCTCGGTGCGCAAATATTTTCATTTTCTAGCCTTTTGAGTAATAGACCATGTTTCAAAACAGGCTGCACTGACTATAAGTGCACCGCCAATAAGTGTTAGTAGCGTTGGGCGCTCATGAATAATAACAATAGCCAACAAAGTGCCGTAAAGCGGCTGCAAGCACGAAATTAACCCCGCAGTAGCTGCCGATAAGTGCTTTAAACTCGCTGCAAACAGCGAGTGCGGTGTAGCGGTAAAAATAATACCCGCCACAGCAATTAAAATAAGGTCGTGGTTACTCACCTCATACACAGGGACCTTAATAAATGCGCAAAGCATAACACTTGCCACTAAGGTTTGATAAAACATGGTTTGTGGGCCGCCATACTGGCTAAAAAAACGCTTATGGGTAATATTTCTAATCGAAAAAAACAAAGCCGAAACCACACCCATAATAACCCCTAAGGTTACATCGTCGCCTAAATTTGCGCTGGGTACGAGTAAATATATACCTAATACAACCACAGCTGCGCTTATAATATCTTTTGCTTGGGGCCTGCTTTTATTAAACAAGGGCTCTAAAAATACCGTCATTACTGGGTAGCTAAAAAAAGCCAGCATACCCACAGTTACGCCCGCCATTTGCATGCCTGCAAAGTAAGTAACCCAATGCATGCCTACTGCCACACCTAAAAATAACGCAATGAGGTAATCTTTTGGTTTATTTAACTTAATTTGTTTTTTTTGAAAGTACAGCATAGCCAATATTGCCATACCAGCAATAGCGGTACGATACACCGTAATATCAATTGCATTTAACCCTATTAACTTTGCAAAAAGGGCGGTGCCCCCAAAAAGTAACACGGCAATATGTAAGTAAATCAGGCTTTGCTGTTGTGGCTGCATTTAAATGAGAACTCCTTTTTTTATTATCTTATCACTGGGTGCGAACTCACAGGATGAAATTTTAAAAACATGACAAATGTCAGCAAAGTTAATGACATTTCACACTCTTATTATTTTTTGGCTTTGGCATAGTTAACTTATCTTAATGGGAGGTGGCTATGAATACGTTAATTTTAATAAGTCTCGCTATTAGCGAGTTTTTAGAATCACTTAGCTTTAGTGTTTCAATAAATGATTACTTTATACTCATTAGTATTTTTGTGTTATTTATATTTATTAATAAAAATAATGTTATAAGCAATAACAATGAACTAGGGGCTCTGGCATGAGTACAACAAATACGCTTTCAAAGCCCAGTAATAAAAAGTTTTGGGAATACGCACCTTTAATTTTTACTGGGTTTTATTTGCTTCCGACTCTTTTTAATCTATCTAACTTGCCAGTCAATACCATTGTAATGAGCGTGGCGTTTTATATTGTATTTATTTTGCTTTACATAAAAGCCATGCACTGTGAAACAAAGCGTATAACAACGCTGTTTGTTATTATGTTAGTGGTGTGTTTTAGCGCCACATTTTATACCACAGGTACCTCTACATTATTTGGTTTTATCGCGTTTATAGCTGGTGAGTCATACGCTAAAAAAAGCAGATTATATGCCGTTTTTAGCCTTATATTTACGGTGGCGTTAAGCGCCTACTTGGCAGATATAGCAAACATAAAATACTTTTTAGCCGGCACTTTATTAATTTCAGGGGCGCTGTTGGCCTTTGGCATAGCAACTCAAAAAGAGCGCCTGCATAAAAAGCGCGAACAAGAAAGCGCTAACCAACTAGAGCAATTGGCCGCCATTGCTGAGCGCGAACGAATAGCGCGCGACCTACACGATATTTTAGGCCACTCACTATCATCTATTGCTTTAAAAGCTGAGCTTGCTAATAAGCTAAATCAAGGAGAGCGCTACGAACAAGCCAATAACGAAATAGCACAAGTAGCAGATCTAGCAAGGCAGTTACTTAGCGATGTAAGAAACGCCGTAAGCGATTTAAAACAACTTAATTTAATAAGCCAAATAGCCCAGCTTAAACAAAGGCTAATAGAGCAAGACTTTAACGTTAACTTTAATGTTGTATTAAATACCTTGCCTCCTAAAGTAGAAGGGATCGCAGGGCTTATAATTAAAGAAGCGGTAACTAATTTATTACGCCATAGCAGTAATAAAAACGGCGAAATAAGTATAGAGCAAACACAGCATCAGCTGCATATAAATGTGGTTGATAACGCACCTTGCAGCACGTTAAACGCAGGTAACGGTTTAAATGGTATTAAAGAGCGCGCAGAGCAACTTAATGGCCATGCCACGTTTACCTGTGGCGAGAAGTTTACTTTAAACGTAATGCTGCCAATTTCAGCTAAGGATTAACAATGATCAAAGTATATTTAGTGGAAGATCAAGCACTCGTGCGCGACGCAGTAGGGGCATTGTTAAGCCTTGATTTTAATATTGAAGTGATAGGCCAAGCCAGTAACGGCCAAGATGCCCTTAATGCAATAAAAGCACTGGCCGATGAGGCATTGCCAGACATAATTTTAACCGATATTGAAATGCCACACATGAGCGGTATAGAGCTAAGTGAGCAAATAGCGGCCACGTTCCCAACCATTAAAATGGTTATTATGACCACGTTTTCGCGAGCTGGTTATATTAGGCGCTCGCTCGCCCTAGGCGTTAAAGGTTTCATTTTAAAAGAAGCGCCAAGTGATGAGCTTATCAATGCACTTAAAAAAGTAATGCAAGGGCAAAAGGTTATAGACCCAGAGCTTGCCATTAACGCGCTTGATGATGCCGACCCGCTCACCGATAAAGAGCGCAAAGCACTTAAGCTTGCAAGCGATGGCTTAAAAACAAGCGACATAGCCAAACAGCTGTTTATAAGTGAAGGCACAACACGTAATTATTTATCCGATGCTATCGCAAAACTCAATGCCACTAACCGCGTAGATGCAGCGCGTATTGCAAAGCAAAAAGGCTGGTTATAATTGCGCTTATATTAAGTGATGATTAAGGCCATTAAGCGTATGTTTTACTTATTAAAGCGGTTTATTAAAAGTTTCATACGCTTTTACCTGTCTCATTTTACGTATATGGGTTAAAATACCTACATAACCAACTAACAAGATAGTGAATGTCAAACCAAGATCCAAATCTCAGCCGAGAACAAGAAAAGTACGAAAACCCAGTCCCTAGTCGTGAGTTTATACTTACTCACCTTCAAGAGCGTTCAAAACCTGCTAACTTCACGCAACTTTGTGATGAATTAGCTGTAAACGATACCGAACGCCAAATTGCATTTAAGCGCCGCCTTCGTGCCATGGAGCGCGATGGCCAATTGTATTTTAATAAGTTTAAATGTTACGCCCTAATTGACGAAGCCGGTTTAACCAAAGGCAAAGTAATTGGCCACAGAGACGGTTTTGGCTTTTTAGAAGTTGAAGGCGAGAGCAAAGATTGGTTTATAGCCAAGCATCAAATGAACATGGTGCTGCACGGCGACATCGTACTTGCTAAAGGCACAAAACGTGGCTCAGGCTCAAAATGTGATGCCCGCATAATTAAAGTACTCACCAACGAGCGCGCACCTATTGTAGGGCGTTACTTTGTTGAGCATGGTATTGCAGTTGTTGTAGCAGAAGACCCACGTATTACTCAAGATATTATTATTCTGCCAGGCAGTGAAAACGGCGCGCGCCATAACCAAATGGTGCAAGTGCAAATCACTCAAAACCCTAGCCGCAACATGAACGCGGTAGGTAAAATTATTGACGTTCTGGGCGAGCATTTAGCGCCAGGTATGGAAATAGAGGTGGCACTGCGCAATCACGATATTCCTCATGTTTGGCCAGAAGAAGTAGAAGAACAAGTAGCTCATTTAGGTGAGTTTGTTGATGAAGCCGACAAACAAGGCCGTGTAGATTTACGCGACCTGCCACTGGTCACCATAGATGGTGAAGACGCCCGCGACTTTGATGATGCCGTATATTGTGAGCGTAAAAAATCTGGCGGCTGGCGCTTATGGGTAGCCATTGCTGATGTATCACATTATGTAGGTATGAACACGCCGCTAAATAAAGAAGCGATTGCTCGCGGTAACTCAGTGTATTTTCCTGAGCAAGTAATTCCAATGCTGCCAAAAGTGTTGTCGAACGGTTTATGTTCGCTTAACCCTAAAGTAGACCGCCTTTGTATGGTGGCCGAAATGACGGTATCAGACGCAGGTAAGCTTTCGGGTTATAAGTTTTACGAAGCGGTGATGAACTCACATGCGCGTTTAACTTACACCAAAGTAAATGCCATTTTACAAGGCGATGAAAAACTACGCGAAGAATACGCACCCGTAGTGCCACATTTAACTGACTTACAGCAAATGTATATGGCGCTTAAATCGGCGCGCCAAACCCGTGGTGCTATTGAGTTTGAAACGCTCGAAACGCGTTTTGTATTTAACGCACACCGTAAAATAGAATCAATTGTGCCAGTTGTTCGTAACGACGCGCACAAATTGATTGAAGAATGTATGATTTTAGCCAATGTATCGGCGGCTAAATTATTAGAAAAACACGAAGCCAGTGCGCTTTACCGTGTGCACGATGAGCCAGATCAAGAAAAACTAGGTAACTTTACTCAGTTTTTAAGTGAGCTTGGCATTCAAAGTACATTAAGTGATGAGCCTACACCGAAAGAAATTACCCAAGTGTTAGCCCGTTTAGGCGACCGCCCAGAGGCCGAGCTTATTCAAACCATGCTACTTCGCTCAATGAAGCAAGCGGTTTATCAGCCAGACAACATAGGCCACTTTGGCTTAGCGCTGCCTGCGTACGCACACTTTACCTCACCAATTCGCCGTTACCCTGATTTAGTGGTACACCGTGCAATTAAAGCGGTAATAAAAGCACAAGGTCAGCAAACATCGGGCGCATACGCGTACACCGATGATGAAGTAGACCAACTAGGCGAGCAGTGTTCAACCACCGAGCGCCGCGCAGACGACGCAACGCGTGAAGTTGCCGACTGGCTTAAATGTGAGTTTATGCAAGATCACGTGGGTGATGAGTTTAACGGGGTTATTTCATCCGTTACTAACTTTGGCTTATTTATACGCCTAGACGACTTACAAATTGATGGCCTGATCCATGTTACTAATTTAGGTGATGAATACTTCCATCATGATGGTGCAAAACACACCCTAATTGGCGAGCATACACATACCGTTTACCGCCTTGGCGATAAAGTAACGGTACAAGTTGCTTCGGTAAGTTTAGATGAGCGCCGTATAAATTTAACGCTCAGTGGTGATGTAGCTCAAGATAGATACGCGCGTCGCCGTGGCTCAGCTAAAGGAGCAGGGCGCGGTAAATCAAGCCATGCACCAGCAAGTGTAAGATCGCAGCTTAAAGCGGGTAAAATCCCTGGAAAAAACACATCAGGCGATGAAAAACCCAAAGCTGGTAAAAAACCAGCCAGTAAAAGTAAAGGCAAACCAGCGGGTAAGTCTGGCGCAAAGCCAGCCGGTAAAAAAGCCGCTGAAACCACCGCTAAGAAAAAACCGAAAAAAAAGGCAGTTAAAAAGCCTAAAAGACCAGGCAAAAATGCCCGTAAACGTAATAGCCCAGGAGCAAACAATACGTGAGTAATGAATTAATTTTTGGCTTTCACTCTGTTGAAGCAATTTTAGCAAAAGAGCCAGAGCGTTTTTTAGAAATTTATGCCCTTAAAGGTCGTGATGATAAGCGCTTAACCCCGATTATTAATGAAGCACGTAAATTTGGTATTTCTGTACAATTTATGCAGCGAAAAGCGCTAGATAACAAAGCAAACGATGAACAGCACCAAGGCATTATTGCCAATGTAAAAGCTGCGCGTGTTTACAACGAAAAAGATTTAGATGAGATCATTGCTCGCGAAGACACGCCGTTTTTATTAGTACTAGATGGCATAACCGATCCACACAATTTAGGTGCCTGCCTACGTAGCGCAGATGCAGCAGGTGTACACGCTATAATTGTACCTAAAGATAAGTCGGCCAAGCTTAACGGCACAGCACGTAAAGTAGCCTGTGGCGCAGCCGAAACTGTACCGCTTATTCAGGTAACAAACCTGGCGCGTACGCTTCGCGAAATTAAAGACGCAGGCGTATGGGTTGTGGGCACCGCAGGTGAAACAGACACCCACGTGTTTGATGCAAACCTTACTGGGCCAATGGCAATAGTAATGGGAGCAGAGGGCGAGGGCATGCGCCGTTTAACGCGTGAGCATTGCGACGTGTTAGTTAAAATTCCGATGGCAGGAAGTGTTTCTAGCTTAAATGTATCGGTAGCCACCGGTATTTGTTTATTTGAAGTGCTACGCCAACGTAACGTAAATAACTAATATCCAGTTGCTTAATTAATATATTTATTTTTAGGCAGCTAAGCGTGTCGATAGACAAAAACTCGTTATTTAATCGTTTAAATGAGGGTTTTAGTTAGCGCCAGGTTTAGCTTACAAAACGCCGAGGTTATTTTAACCTCGGCGTTTTTTATGTAGCGTAGTTTGTAATTTTACAGATTAAGCAACTCGCCAACGCGCATTAATAGCCTAAACGTAATGCGATAAACTCAGCGAGTTTGTCTACTGCGTGCTCCGACTCCCCACCGCTTTTTATTAAGCTAATACCTATGCTACCAAGAGCTGGTAAATATTTACTTTGCGCCTGAAAATTAAGATCGCTTGGCACCGTACTTTTAGCCAGTACAGTAATACCTAAGCCTTCTTTTATGGCGGCTATTAATCCGGTTAAATCGGCATTACTGTAAACAATACGGTATTTGATATTGGCACTTTTAAGTGCATCTGTAGCGCGGCGCCTATAAATACAGCCTTCGGGCGCGGTGACTAAGGTTACTACCTCATTTTTTGCTTGTGCTAAATCGCCCACCCATACTAGTTCGTCTTGCATAAAAATAGGGAACTTGTCTGAATTAAGGCGCTCGTTAAGTGCTAAAACAAGATCAAATTGATCTTGCCTTGAGGCTGACAGTAAATGTTTACTTAAGCGCGATTTAACCTCCAGCGATACCTCAGGATAAAGCGAGACAAAATCACCAATAATAGAGGGCAAAATACGTGCTGCAAATTCGCTAGGAATACCCAAGCGCACTTTACCGGTTATGCTTTCTGAGGTGAACTGCTGCAAAATAGCATCGTTATACTGCATCATTTGTTTTGCCATAGGCAAAAGTAGCTCACCGTACTGATTAAGCACCTGGCGCTGGCCCTGCTTTTTAAATAATTTATAACCGAGTAAATCTTCAAGGCGTTTAATTTGCAAGCTTACCGCAGGTTGCGATAACCCCAGTAGGTCGCCGGCTTTTGCAAATCCACCTACCTCAACAACCATTACAAAGGTACGCAAACTGTCGGTTGATATGTTTTTCATATTTAAAATTACAATTTATATAGCTACATATATAAGTATTATTTATCAATTGATAAATAATTACAATTTGTTGTTGTCACAGTGGCGCAATATACTTTTGGTATCAAAAATACACAGGTGTTTGTTATGACTTTTAACCCAATAATGTTTGCCCGCCACAGCAATGCTGCAAGTGCAGTTACCAATGCCGTGCAAGCAAATAACAACCTCGTTGTAATGGATTTTAGTGGCAGTGAAACCAGTGTATTTTTAAGCACTATTTTAGGGTTAGATCTCACAAAGCTTACAGCCAGCGGCTTAGGCCTAAAAGGCACGCTTGATGGCGATTTAAATTCTGATTACAGCTTTGCCGTTTATTACTTTAGCGAAACCGCATTTAGATTTGTATTACCGCACAGCGCAAGCTTGCAATTACAAGCACTGATAAACGAGCAGCAACTTCGTTTTGATATTGATTATGTACTACGTAGCGACCTTGCAACTCTTGCGCTGTGTGGAGCAAACGCATTTGATACCTTAATTAGCGCGTTTAAATTAACGCCAGGGCTGCGTTTATCAAACCCGCAACTATGCTATGGCGCGCAAAGCGGCGAAGTATTTATTACCGCCATAGATAAAAACGACGAACAGCACTTTGTGCTAGTAGCCAAGCAACAAGAACTACAAAAGTGGCAACAGCACTTACAAGCACAAGGTTTTGCCCTAATGCAAAACGAAGCTGCCTAATACATAAAATAACCGGTAAACATAACCGTGTTTGCCTGTTGAGTTAAATCTATTTAAGCCACGCCCGCACAGGGTTAATTTAAAAGTGAAGGAATGTTATGACTTCTAAAACTGTACTACATGCTAAGCACCTTGAAGCAGGCGCAAAAATGGTTGATTTTCATGGCTGGGAAATGCCAATCAACTACGGCTCACAAATAGAAGAACACAATGCAGTGCGTACCGATGCAGGTATGTTTGACGTATCACACATGACCATTGTTGATATTGAAGGCGAACAAGCAAAAGCATTTTTACGTAAGTTAGTAGCAAACGACGTAGCAAAATTAACCGTACCAGGTAAAGCGCTTTACACGGGCATGCTTAACGAGCAAGGCGGCGTAATCGACGATTTAATTATTTACTACTTTAGCGAAACGTTTTATCGCTTAGTGGTAAATTCTGCCACCCGCGAAAAAGATTTAGCTCACTTAGCTAAAGTATCTGCCGACTTTACAGTAACCGTAACTGAGCGCCCAGAGTTTGCAATGATTGCAGTACAAGGCCCTAACGCAAAAGCAAAAACAGCCACTCTTTTAAATGCCGAGCAACAAGCAGCCGTTGAAGGCATGAAGCCATTTTTTGGTGTACAAGTAGGTGATTTATTTATTGCCACAACGGGTTATACTGGCGAAGACGGTTACGAAATAGTAGTACCGAACGAGCAAGCAGCCGATTTATGGCAACAACTGCTAGATGCAGGTGTAGCGCCAGCCGGTTTAGGTGCACGCGACACGCTACGCTTAGAAGCAGGTATGAACCTTTACGGCCTAGATATGGACGAAAGCGTATCGCCACTTGCAGCTAACATGGCATGGACCATTGCATGGGAACCAGAAGATCGTGACTTTATTGGTCGTGACGTACTTGTTAAGCAACGCGCCGAAAAAAGCACCCATAAACTTGTTGGTTTAGTGCTTGAAGAAAAAGGCGTATTGCGTAGCGGCTCAAAAGTAATTGTTGAAGGTGGTGAAGGGGTAATTACCTCAGGTACTTTCTCACCAACACTTGGTTTTAGTGTAGCCCTTGCACGTGTACCGCGTTCAACAGGGGATACAGCCCAAGTAGAAATGCGCAAAAAATTAGTTAACGTTAAAGTAGTAAAGCCTAGCTTTGTACGTAACGGCAAATCAATCATTTAAAAATTTGGTTATACCAATCACAATAATTATTGTGATTGGTATCCTCCCAATCTAAACCAAAGGAACAAAATAATGAGCAATATCCCTAGCGATTTAAAATACGCCTCTTCTCACGAGTGGGTTCGCAACGAAGGTGACGGTACATTTACTGTGGGTATTTCTGAGCATGCGCAAGAGCTGCTTGGCGACATGGTATTTGTAGAACTACCAGAAGTAGGCGATGCAGTAGATGCGGGCGAAGATTGTGCAGTAGCAGAGTCGGTTAAAGCTGCATCAGACATTTACGCACCAGTTGGCGGCGAAATTGTAGCGATTAACGAAGAGCTAGAAGACGCACCAGAAACGGTTAACAACGACCCATACGGTGACGGCTGGTTATTCCGCATTAAAGCAACTGACGAGTCAGAGCTTGAAAACCTACTTAGCGCAGAAGACTACGCTAACACAATCGACGAAGAGTAATACTCTAAGTAGATGACAAAAGCCCCATTCACTGTTTTTGGGGCTTTTATGATTTAACGGCCTACTTCCCATACACAGTACGTTATTAAATCATCACATATTTTAATCAATACTAATTACCCGTTAGTATTTAGGATCATAGGAATCTAGACGCATGTCAAACGCCAAATCTCTTGAACAGTTAGAGCAAAAGCAAGATTTTATTCGCCGCCACATTGGGCCAAGCCCGGCACAAGTAAGCGATATGCTAAGTGCTTTAGAAGTATCAAGTGTGCAAGAGCTGATCGACCAAACTGTACCTGCAAGCATTCGCTTAGCGCAGCCATTAACAGTTGGCGAAAGCCGTACTGAAGTTGAAACACTAAGCTACTTAAAATCGGTAGCAAGCAAAAATAAAGTTTTCAAATCGTACATTGGCCAAGGCTACCACCCAACGCACGTACCGCACGTAATTTTACGTAACGTACTAGAAAACCCAGGTTGGTATACTGCGTACACGCCATACCAGCCAGAAATTGCGCAAGGGCGTTTAGAGTCGTTATTAAATTTTCAAACTATGACCCTAGATTTAACAGGCCTAGATTTAGCAAGTGCCTCGTTACTTGACGAATCAACCGCTGCTGCTGAGGCTATGGGCCTTGCAAAACGCGTATCTAAAGCTAAAAAAGCCAATGCCTTTTTTATTGCCGACGACGTACACACACAAACTATTGACGTAGTAAGCACCCGTGCTGAGCAGTTTGGTTTTGAAATAATTGTAGGTAAAGCAGAAGATGCCGTTAACCACGACATTTTTGGCGCACTTTTCCAATACCCATCTACAACAGGTGAAGTAGTCGATATAACCGACCTAATTGCTGGCGTACAAAGCAAAAAGGCCATTGCCTGTGTTGCTGCCGACATTATGAGCTTATTACTATTAAAAGCACCGGGTAAATTAGGTGCCGACGTAGTACTTGGTTCGGCTCAGCGTTTTGGTGTACCTATGGGTTACGGCGGACCACACGCTGCATTTTTTGCAACACGTGACGCATACAAACGCTCATTACCAGGGCGTATTATTGGTGTATCTAAAGACCGTTTAGGTAACGACGCACTACGTATGGCCATGCAAACGCGCGAACAACACATTCGCCGCGACAAAGCGAACTCAAACATTTGTACAGCGCAGGTACTACTTGCCAACATGGCCGCGTTTTACGCGGTGTACCACGGCCCACAAGGCTTAAAAACTATCGCGCAGCGTATACATCGCTTTGCTGATATTTTAGCAACTGGCCTAAAAGCTAAAGGTGTAGCACTTAAACACAGCACCTGGTTTGATACGCTAACAGTAGTGAGCGACAGCAAAGATGATGTAATAGCGCGTGCACTTGCCAAAGGCGTTAACTTTGCCACCAACCACGACGGTGAATACTCAATTTCGGTTTCAGAAACCACCACCCGCGCCGATGTAGCTGAGCTATTTGATATTGTATTAGGTGAAGGCCATGGCCTAAGCGTAGATAGTATTGCAGCCGATATTGAAGCAAACGGTAGCGACTCTATTCCAGCTAGTTTAGTACGTGATGACGAAGTATTAACGCATCCAAACTTTAATAGCTACCACAGCGAAACAGACATGCTTCGCTACATTAAGCGCCTAGAAAACAAAGATTTAGCGCTTAACCACTCAATGATCTCGTTAGGTTCATGTACCATGAAACTAAACGCGACCGCTGAGATGATCCCAATTACATGGCCTGAATTTGCAAACTTGCACCCATTCTGCCCGCTCGATCAGGCCGAAGGTTACCAAATAATGATTAACGAGCTGCACGACTGGCTAGTTAACATTACTGGGTACGATGCAGTTTCACTACAGCCAAACTCTGGCGCACAAGGTGAATACGCAGGCTTAATTGCTATTCGTAAATACCACGAGTCGCGCGGCGATGCGCACCGTAACGTATGTTTAATTCCAAGCTCAGCGCACGGTACTAACCCTGCATCTGCGCAAATGGCCAGCATGAAAATTGTAGTGGTTGATTGCGATAAAAACGGTAACGTAGACATGGCCGACCTAAAAGCGAAAGCGGAAGAAGTGTCTGAAAACTTATCGTGTATTATGATCACATACCCATCTACACACGGCGTTTACGAAGAAACCATTCGCGAAATTTGTGACATTGTGCACGAGCACGGCGGGCAAGTTTACATGGATGGCGCAAACATGAACGCGCAAGTAGGCGTAACAAGCCCAGGCTTTATAGGCTCAGACGTATCGCACTTAAACTTACACAAAACGTTTTGTATTCCGCACGGCGGCGGCGGCCCAGGTGTAGGCCCAATTGGTGTTAAATCGCACCTTGCGCCATTTATGCCAAACCACAGCGTAATTAACGTACCGGGTACAAACATTAACAACGGTGCAGTATCAGCAGCGCCTTACGGCTCAGCCGCTATTTTACCTATTTCATGGGCTTACATTACCATGATGGGCTCAGAGGGCTTAAAACAAGCCACTGAAATGGCGATTGTGAATGCTAACTACTTAACGCACGAGTTAAGCCAGCACTTCCCAATTTTATACCGTGGCCGTAACAACCGCGTTGCGCACGAATGTATTGTTGACCTACGCCCACTTAAAGAGCAATCAGGTATTACTGAAATGGACGTAGCTAAGCGCTTGCAAGATTACGGCTTCCATTCACCCACTATGTCGTTCCCAGTAGCGGGCACATTGATGATTGAGCCAACTGAATCTGAGTCAAAGGGCGAGATAGACCGCTTTATCGAAGCAATGGTGTCAATTAAAGGCGAAATCGACAAAGTAATCTCTGGCGAATGGTCAATTGAAAACAACCCACTTGTATTTGCACCGCATACACAAGCTGACGTGTTAGGTAACGAATGGGACCGCGCGTACGACCGTTTTTACGCTGCATTCCCAGTGCCTTCAGTAGCAAAAGACAAGTTCTGGCCAACCGTTACACGAATAGATGACGTATACGGCGACCGTAACTTGGTATGTTCATGCCCAGCGGTTGAGACATATCGCGACTAAGAATTGAGACTAACTTTTGAACTTTAATGGGTAGTAAGTTCCATTATAGTTTGGGAGTTTATCAAAATTATAAAAGCCGTTGCAGCAATGCAACGGCTTTTTTGTGTGTGGTGATTCGCCATAAATTATATGAACGTAGGTTGGGTAGAGTGAAGCGAAACCCAACGAAACACAAATATACTTACTCGCTCAAAAGCCAAGAGTATGTGTTATTAGTTGTAGGCGTTTAGCTTGCTGACGCGCGGGCGGCAGCCCGAATAAGTATTTGAATAGGTGTTTGAGGTTATCATCACCGATAATGTAAATGCGTTTCGTACTTTTAAAGATTAGAAACCTTATTCAAGGTTTTGTCGCGCTGGCGACAGCAGCCAAAGGTGGCCTGTCGCTGACCCCTCTCTGGACTTGGGAAGATTCTTTCAAAACCAGATTTTTGTTCTTTAGTTACTTTTAAAGTAAATGAGGTATAAGGCAATTGCTAAATTAATCTAGCCTAAAAGTATGATAACGATGCGGTGTTGTTTTGTAATAAAAAAGTACAATTAAAGTGTCTTAGGTGTTAAATCTAATGATTTTCACTAGTGCTTTTGATGTTAAGGGGAGTAATATATAGTATATTTTTCATATAAAAAACATAAATTAAATGCCAGATTATAATTTTGAAACTCTTCATGATAAAGAGTTTGAAGAACTTGCAAATGATGTAATTTCCAGAGTAAAAAATATTAAAGTTGAACGATTTAAACCAGGTAAAGATGGTGGTGTTGATGGGCGGTTTTATCAAAGTTCAGATAATGAGGTTATTATTCAGTCAAAGCATTATTTGAAATCTGGTTATACTAAGTTATTACGTCATTGTCAGAATACTGAAGCAGCTAAGGTACACAAACTTAACCCATCTGATTATATTTTTGTGTGCTCCGAATCACTAAGTCGCATGCAAAAGAAAGAGCTAGCAAGCGCATTTTTCCCATACCTCAAAGAAAGTAATGTTTATGGCAAAGAAGACTTAAATGATTACTTAAAAGCCTTCCCTGATATTGAACGAAATCATTATAAATTATGGTTAACAAGTATAAATACGTTACAAATTTTATTAAACCAAAGTACTTATTTAGATAGTGAATGGGGATTAGAAAAAATTAAAAAATTTAGTAAATACTATGCTAGAACGAGTAATCATGATGAGGCAAAGGACTTACTGGAAAAAGTTCATAGTATAATTATTTCAGGTGAACCAGGAGCAGGAAAAACGACTCTAGCAGAGCAATTATGCCTTGAATATGTTCTTAGTGGGTTTGAGCTAGTTATTATAGAAGATGACATTAAAGATGCCAAAAACGTATTTAATAAAATGGGTAAGCAAATTTTTTATTTTGATGATTTTTTAGGTAGTAACTACCTAGAAGGAATAGAGAATAAAGAAGATTCCAAGATCATGAAATTTATTGAAGCTATCAAAGGTGATGATAACAAAAGGTTCATTCTAACATCAAGATCTTCGATACTTAATCAAGGTAGAAATATTTCAGCAATATTTAAAAATAAAAATTTAGAACAACGCGAATATGTTCTGGATGTAACAGAACTTGAGGGCATTGATAAAGCAAGAATTCTCTATAACCATATATATTTCTCGCAACTCAACGAAAGTTATATCGAACAACTCTACATTGATAAAAGATACCTCGAAATTATTAACCACAAAAACTTTAACCCTAGATTAATCGAGTTTATAACTGATGTGCAGCGTTTTGATCTAATAAGTTCGACAGAATATTGGGATAAGGTTGAAGAAAGTATTAATAACCCTAAAGATATCTGGGAACATGTCTTCCATAATCAATTAAAAGAGTATGAAAGAGTACTCATCTTTATTATTGTTTATTTTGGTAATAAAATAGAAGAGGAAGTGCTTAAAACTACAGTAAAAAAATACTTCAAAAGTAAGAACATACTTACTACCAACATTCAATTTGATAAAGCAATTCAAACGTTATCAGGCTCATTAATTACGAGAGTTATTGGTGGGGAATCTATAGTCTTTGAGCTATTTAATCCATCAATTAATGATTATGTTATTTCTATTTGTAAAAGTGATGTTGATTTAATAGTAGATATTTTATTTCAACTAAACTCTTTGAAAGCATATAAAAGTTATAAATCATCTTATGTATTTTCATTTCTCAGTAATTCACCAACACCTGATAACAGAGTAAAATTAAAGCTTTTAGAGAAAATTAATGAGGAACAAGCTTTTTCATCGCATTTCTATCTGTTCGTTCTAGTTTTTGAAGATGTCGCTTTAAATGACATAAATGATGATGTTAAAGCATCATCTATAAATGAGTTAATTAAAATTATTAAGGCTGAAGGTATCCTTGAAGAAGTTGATAGTGAAACTATTTCGCTATTAAAATATTTAATTGAATATGATGACTTAACTATAGAAAGTTTAGATTGGTTAGGTTTAATCCAAGGCGTTTTAGATTACCTTCCGTCAAGTGATACTCTCAAAGTAATTTCTGAGTTGATTGAAGAGTTTACTGATAGGCATGATATTGACTGTGATGAAATAATAACAGTTGTTCAGGAGTGTGTATGGGAATATTGTGTGGACAATATAAGTGACTATGTATCTGAACGTGCTACTGATTTTGAAAGTTTAGATAGTGATGCTGTAAAGCTTGCCGATGAAATGATTGAAGAATATAAAATTGAAATGGATTTTTCAGCGATAGACCTTATGAAACATGTAGATTTTGATTCTATAAGACAAGAGTTTAGAGATGACTATTACTATGAAGCTGATAACGAGAAAGCTACAACAGCCTCGCCAGAAATTGAGTTTAATGAAATCGAGGATCTTTTTGAAAAAACTTGATTGAAAAGCAAAGGGGGCACCCATTAGATAACTCCCGTCAAGCAGGCTGCTCTATCTCCTTGATCTTTTATTCAAAAACCAAGTGTTCTTATTATTTAAACTCAATTTAAATATGACTACGCACTGTACCTTATACAACGAGTAATGACGTCGATTGGTGTGAATATGCACCGTGGCTTGAATAAAGAGCGCCATATGAGTTTAAGCGTTTTATTTGAGTATCTTTGATGATTAATTAAGGCCCTAGGTTTGCATTTCAGTCATCGTTTTGTGCCAATATCAGCCAAGCTATAAATATCTTGAAATTATACTTTTAAGCTCTATAATTACGCGTAACAACACCCCTCCCGCTACCCGTAAGCTCAGCGCCCTGCGAGGGGTTAAGTATTTTTATAGCATGATAAAAGGCTGTGAATTTTTGGCTTTTCGTATGTTTTAACAAGCTTGCGGCAACGCTAAGCTCTTAGCTAACTAAAACCCTTCTTTAATCATCAGGCCCTTTTAAAGTAAACACTAAGTGTTTACGCATATCTTTTAAAATCACGCCTTTTTTAAGCATTGCGGCGCTTAAGCGCTTTTGCCATTTTAATAAATCAGGCTCTGCGGCTGCTAAAGCTTGTTCGTTTTCAAACTGAAAACAAAGCAGTAGTGAACTTGGAAATAAGTGATATTCCACATCAAACCAGCACTGCAACATACCAGGGATTTCTTCGCGCCCTTGTGCTTCTAGTTTATCGGCAACGTTAAGCACAAGTGCTTGTTGTTTTACTTGCACTGCAGAGAGTTTTTTCATTATTAAAATCCAAATTAGCGGCTAATACATACAGCCAGAATGCGGGCATTATACGCAAGCTTGTGGCTATGCAACAACCGTAGGTTGGTTTGAGCGAAGCGAAACCCAACGCATAGCCAATGTAATAGCCACAGCTAAAGATAAATACAATGTTATTTATTGTAGGCGCTTAGCTTGCTAGCGCGTTGGGCGAAAGCGCGAACTATTTGGTTTTACATGTAGAGGGAGTTTGTTTTCGTTTTTTAAGCAGTAAAACGTATCTATATTACTATCACTCCCTCCAAAAGAACGATTCCCACACCGAAAATAAAAACGACACTATTTTGCTAAAAGCTAAAAGCTAAAAGCTAAAAGCTAAAAGCTAAAAGCTAAAAGCTAAAAGCTAAAAGCTAAAAGCTAAAAGCTAAAA